>JAMOUS010000035.1 GCA_027067975.1 Bacteroidales bacterium
AAGATGGGCATGCTTTTGCCCCAAGTCTATAACTTCCTGATGACCCGGCCTTTTTTCTCCAACCTCCTGAAGAGAACGATCGGTTTTGCGCGGGAGCGTTCGATGCCCCTCCTTGCCCGGCACACTCTGCGGCATTGGCTCAGACGCGAACTTAAGCGCCTGCAGCCGCCTCACCCGCAGGGAAAGGTTTATCTTTTTGTGGACGAGTTCACCAACTACCAGGATGTGGAGATCGGCAAGAAAACCGTTTTATTGCTGACCCGTCTGGGATACACCGTGGAGGCGCCCCGTCATGACCTGAGTGCCCGCACCTTCCTCTCCAAAGGCCTGGTCAGAAAAGCTCGGAGGATCGCCAGGAACAACATAAAGCTTTTTGCTCCGCTGGTGAACGAGGAAGCGCCGCTCGTAGGTGTAGAACCCTCTGCCATCTTGGGATTCCGGGATGAATATCCGGATCTTGCGGGACAGGAGCTAAAGGAAGCGGCCCGTCACCTGGCCCGTCATGCTCTCACCATCGATGAGTTCCTCGCGCGGGAAGCCGGAGCCGGCAGGATCACTTCCAAGCAGTTCACCAAAGCCGAAAAAAAGATCAAACTGCACGGTCATTGTCATCAGAAAGCCCTCAGCTCCACATCTTACACCCAACAAATCCTCTCTCTTCCTAAGAACTATCACGTGGAAGAGATCCCGTCGGGATGTTGTGGAATGGCCGGCTCGTTTGGTTTTGAGGAAGAGCATTATGATCTATCCATGAAGATCGGAGAGCTGGTGCTGTTTCCGGAGTTGCGCAAGACGCCTTCCGAGACGCTCATCGTGGCCCCCGGCACCAGCTGCCGCCACCAGATACGCGACGGTGTCAAACGGAAGGCGTTGCATCCTGTCGAGGTGCTCTATGACGCCCTGGCATGAAGCCGCGAGCTTTTCAGAGTTTCAGTTCAAAATCGTCCGCATCGAGATGAACGGGAAACTTTTTCCTGAACTCTTCCAACTCATCGAGGTCCAGCGTGGCGACGAGGATCCCTTCTTCTCCGGGAGGGAGGGAGGCAAGGGTTCCCCCCCGCGGCGAGAGGATGAGGCTGTGGCCATTATAGGAGATGTCCCTGCCGTCGGTGCCGGTCCGGTTGACCCCTGCCACATAAACCTGGTTCTCCAGTGCACGCGCTTTTAGGAGGGTGGTCCATACGCTGCTGCGGGCGGCAGGCCAGTTGGCCACAAAAAGTAAGAGATCGGCGTCGTTCCGCGTACGTATCCAAACCGGAAAACGCAGGTCGTAACAGATGAACGGCCGGATCCTCACTCCTCTCCATTGAAAGGTCACCCGTTTCTTCCCTGGGGTGTAGTGCCGATCCTCTCCGCCCATCTGGAACAGATGCCGCTTGTCGTAGGTGTGTTCTTCCCCTTCGGGATTCACCCAAAGAAAACGGTTAAAAAAATGTCCTTCCTCCCGCACGATGTAACTGCCTCCAATAGCGGCTCCGGCTTCCCGCGCGAGTTCCCGAAGAAAGCGGGAGGTGGGGCCCTCCTTCTCTTCATATAACCGTTCCGGCTCCATTGAGAAACCGGTGGTGAACATCTCAGGAAAAAGGAACATATCGATCCTTTCCCGGACGCTCAACACCTTCTCCCGAAACATCTGACGGTTGGCCACCGGATCTTCCCACTTCAGATCGGACTGTACGAGGGCAATGGTAAAGGATCTCATTGCAATATCAACTTCCATGGCAGATAAACAAAAAAGGTGCCCGGAGAGGCACCTTTTCCTCATATTCCGGAAAATAGGTTCACT
The DNA here is from genome assembly GCA_027067975.1 of Bacteroidales bacterium. Lineage (GTDB taxonomy): Bacteria > Bacteroidota > Bacteroidia > Bacteroidales > VadinHA17 > DRPN01. The sequence goes on from JAMOUS010000035.1 coordinate 1,787, forward strand.
TCTCCCCCAACGTTGCGTAGTACTGATCGAGTATGCTCGTCATGAGCGGTTGGTAATAATGCCAGTAGAAATACCGCTTCGTGTTGAGGAAAGGCATTCCGATGAGGCGGCTCAGATCATCATAGCGTTTGAAGTAGGCCGTCCGCATTTGGACAGGGTTGGAGGCAAAATTACCGGCAAAATAGTAATGGGGATGCCCGTTCGTGCTTTCCACCACTGCCGGGAACTCATCGGGGATGGCATTCGCCAGCAGGATGGAATCTCCCCTCTCGTTCACATGCAGTTTGAAGGTGGAAACCACCTTGTTCTTTCCGGATTCGATGATCTCAAACCAATATGGGTAGGGTACTTTATACGGCAGCCCATATTTTTCTCTTCCATATTCACCCGTGTAGATGTATGGAATATCGAAATCAAGATCCCGCTCTTCTTCCAACACGATCACCCAGTCATTCTGGTTCACGAGGATAATCCCCCCTTTTTTGAAATCCCAGGGCTTTTGGTACTGCTGACGGTATTTTGCCAGGATCCACACGGGGAGATCAGGGTTTTTCGCCGAGTCCAGAGTTGCAAAATATTTTCCGATCCATTCGGTCCACTTGATCCCCAGCAGGTTCTCCACTTTTGTCCGTTCCAACGGGTCCGTGGGATAGATCAATGTATTGAACTCGCAAATGATCAGTTTCCTCCTGTCGTTCATCTCTTTCAGGAAGAAATAGTCATTGTTGTTCAGCCCTCCATAGATCTTCCGAGACTTACGGGTGCGGCTGATCCCCTTGTACCAGTCGTTGAAAAAGACCCCGTAGGTATCTGTGTAATAAGCCATATCGAATGAATCGGCCATGGCCAAGATCTGCGACAGACGGATACGCTTGATCTTGTATTCCTTTTTCCGTTCCGGTTTCAGAGGAAAGAAACCATAATAATCCTTTGTATAATCATATCTTTTATTGTCACCTTTCACATATTTCTCATGGGTCAGGATCCAGTTGAACGAACGGTGATTGATCCGGTCATAGGTTGGGACGGTCTTGTCAAGGATCAAAACTTTCAGTTGTTTTTTCGGCTGGAAGGCCCATTTTAACAGGAAATATCCCGGGACGAGCGAGAGGAGGACCAAAATGATGAATATCTTTCTGAAAAATTTGCTCATAGAACCTCAGACTTTTAGTTTAATAATCTGTGTAATGAGATCTCCTTCCTGCAAAAATACAAACATAAAAGTATTAAAATTATTTTAGATAAAAAATTTTATTGAAAAGTTCGCCTCTCCGCATCGCCTCAATATCCTGCCACCATGTCGTCGCCGCGGGGGTCCGCTCCGCCTTCGAGCGAACGGCCGGAGGAGACCCGTATAGCGTCGACCCTTCCTATGGAGGTTCTCTTTTTGAGGCGGTATCCCATCCGGACCAGTTCAACGGTATCGGAAGGTGAAAAGGCCTTTTGCTCGTAGAAGATCATATCGGGTCGCCACTGGTGGTGGAAACGGCCAGCGTTCACGGCCTCCTGCATCCCCATGCCGTGTTCCGTGACATTCAGGATGGTCTGGAATACCGAGGTGATGATGGTGGATCCTCCGGGCGATCCTACAACCATGAAAAGCTTGCCTTCTTTCTCCACGATCGTAGGGGTCATGGAACTCAACATCCTTTTCCCCGGTGCGATGGCATTGGCTTTCCCGCCCACCAGACCGAACGAATTGGGGTAACCCGGTTTGATGCTGAAATCATCCATCTCATTGTTCAGGAGAAAGCCCGCTCCCTCTACCACCACTTTGTTGCCATAGCTGCGGTTGAGGGTGGTGGTCACCGACACGGCATTCCCCTCCCCGTCCACTATGGAGTAGTGGGTCGTCTCCTCACTCTCATAAGGATAAGGATCCCCGGCGGCAATACTGTCCGAGGGGATCATCTTTCCGGGCCGGAAAACTCTCATCCGCCGGAGACAATATTCCCGGCTGATCAATTCCTCTACCGGCACCTTTACGAAATCGGGATCTCCGAGATATTTTGCGCGATCGGCATAGACCCGTTTTTCCGCTTCCACCATCAGGTTGACGCTCATAGGAGTGTTCCATCCCCATTCGGAAAGTGGGTACGGTTCAACCATATGCAGCAGTTGGATCAGGGCCACCCCTCCGCTGGAAGGGGGAGGCATGGAGATGATGGAATATTCTTTAAACTCGCCCCGCACCGGTTTCCGCCAGACGGCACGGTATTGCCGGAGGTCTTCACGGGTGATCCACCCTTCCCCCTTTTCCATTTGCCGTATCAGTGCTTCCGCCACCCAGCCTCCATAAAAGCCTTCGCGGCCATAGTCCCGGATCGCTTTCAGGGTGGCGGCCAGCTCGGGTTGTGCGAGCGTATCGCCCTGCCGCCACGGTTCTTCCTTCACAAAAGGAACCGGAATCCCTTTATTGGCTTTGAGGAAATCGTCCCGGTAGCGGTTCAAGGCATCCGCCTGCTTACGGGTAATGGGAAACCCTTTTTCTGCCAGCCGAATGGCCGGTGCCATAACCTTTTCGAGTGTCAGATGTCCGTAACGGTTGTGGGCCGTAAGCAAACCGTCGACAGAGCCGGGCACGCCGGCAGCCAGAGAACCGTCCAGGCTGGCCCGGGGGATCACCTTCCCTTGCTCATCCTGGAACATCCTCTCATGAGCTTTCAGGGGAGCCTTTTCCCGGAAGTCCAATGTCATCGCCGTCCCGTCAGCAAGACGGAGCACCATGAACCCTCCTCCCCCGATGTTCCCGGCACGCGGATAACATACCGCCAAAGCAAAGCCCGTCGCCACGGCAGCATCCACCGCATTCCCACCGACCCGCAACACTTCCACCCCCGCCCGCGAGGCGGCAGGATGGGCAGACACCACCACACCGTGGGAAAAAACGGCAGATCCCCTTTCTTCCTGCCCTTCCGGCGAGGTGCAACCCCTCAAAAAAACAAAAAGGACCGCGACAAAAAGAAAAATGATTCCGGAAGTTCTCATGAAAATTAAATGTTTTCTATCACCCAATGTCGCTCAGGATCCTGACCAGGTCGGGACTTTTGATTCTTACTTTCCGGCCGTCCAGATCGATGATCTTATCATGACGGAATTCATTGATGGTGCGGATGAAACTTTCTTTTGTGGTTCCGGCCAGTTCCGCCAGCTCCTGACGTGAGAGGGGAAACTCAAATTCCAGTGAATGGTAGATATCCTCTGAAAAGTATAGCAGAACATCTGCGATCCTGCCCGGCAACTGTTTGTTGGTCTGACTGTTCAGTCGCGTAAAGATATTTTGCGACTCCATACTGAGCATCTTTATGATATCCAAGGCAAAACGACCATTCTTCATCAATTGTTTATTGAAGGTACCCATGTCGATGATCAGGATCCGCACCTCTCCCACTGCCGAGGCGGAGTACTGGTAAACCGGCCCGGCAAAGAGGGCGTCCAATCCGGCAAAATGCCCGGCCGACAGGATCTTCAGGGTAACGGTGCGATTCGTGAGGTTCTCCTTGTAGATCTTCACAAGCCCTTCAATAATGTACATGGCGTGAGAGGTACGGGTCCTTTGTCTGAAAAGTACGTCCCGGCTCTTGAATCTCACGAGACTGCTGTTCTTGGCAAGCATCCCTTTGTCCTCATCGGAAAACTCGCTGAACAGCCATGAAGTGTTTAAAATATCCAGGATCTCCTTGGCCGGGACATCTGGTACCATGCAGCTTGATTTTCCGCTAAAAATAGGAAAAAAACCCAAAAAGGTGATCGATCTGACCGCAATTCGGTGATCTAGATCATCAATTTTTTTCTGAAATCACCAAATCAATTCTTAACTTTCAGCGCCTATAATAAACTAAGGTCTTATGGGAATGAAAAAGAAAATCCTGGCGATCGACGATTCTTCCACCAATATCGTTCTGCTCAATGCGGTTCTGGCCCAGGAAGGGTATGAGGTACTGTCGGCCTCCAGTGCCGTAGAAGCTTATCAGTTGCTGGAAGAGCATGCTCCTGACCTGATCCTGCTGGATCTTCTGATGCCGGAGGTCAGCGGTTTCGATTTTCTTGAAAACATCAAGCGTAAGGAGGCATTGCGAAAGATCCCCGTGGTGATCGTATCGGCCGTGGGGACCAAAGAGAACATCTCCCTTAGCCGGGAGATGGGCGCCGTCAGCTTCATCTCCAAGCCGATAGATGTCAGTGAATTAATAAAGACCATCCGGAATCTCCTGCAAAACTGATCTACTCGGTTAATTAATTAACAAAAAATTAACATCCCCATTTTTCCCGATTACTTTCTGTACATTTACTTTGCGAAAAAAGCAAAGGAAAATGTACACCTTCTACCTTTTCATCGTAATCGTCCTGATCGTATTGGCAATCTCTGACCTGATCGTAGGGGTCAGCAATGATGCGGTCAATTTTCTCAACTCAGCGATCGGAGCCAAAGCGGCTCCCTTCCGGGTGATCCTCTATGTGGCGGCCCTGGGGGTACTCATTGGAGCCACTTTCTCCTCGGGAATGATGGAGGTGGCACGAAAAGGAATTTTCCATCCCGAGTTCTTCACCTTCAATGAGATCATGATGCTGTTCCTAGCGGTGATGCTCACCGACGTGCTCATGCTCGATTTCTTCAACACTTATGGTCTCCCTACTTCCACTACGGTCTCCATCGTATTTGAATTGTTGGGGGCAGCTGTCGCCATTTCGGTCATCAAGATCATGAACAATCCGGAAGGCAATCAGGACCTGGCACATTATATCAACTCGGGAAAGGCATTGGCCATCATCACAGGTATTCTGGTTTCCATTGTGATCGCCTTTCTGACCGGTGCTTTTCTGCAATGGCTTGTCCGTCTCGTTTTCACATTCAACTACCAACGTACTTTCAAATACTTCGGCGCTTTGTGGGGAGGTTTCTCCTTTACGGCGATCACCTATTTCATTCTCATCAAAGGAGCCAAAGGTTCTTCTTTCATCACACCGGAGACCCTTGAATGGATCCGGGACAATACCGGCATGATCCTGGGTGTCAGCTTTGTAGGATGGACCTTGATCCTACAGATCTTTCTCTCGCTATTCCGCATCGACATCCTGAAGTTCATTGTGCTGGTGGGCACCTTTGCACTGGCCATGGCTTTTGCCGGCAACGACTTGGTGAACTTCATCGGGGTGCCCCTGGCGGGTGTGGAAGCCTTCCGGGACTTCATGCAGCATGGAAGTGATCCGAACACCTATCTGATGACCGTCCTGGCAGGAAAGGTAAAAACTCCTACATTGTATCTTCTGGCCGCAGGAGTGGTGATGGTGCTGACGATGGCTTTCTCGCGCAAAGCCCGTACCGTCACGGCCACCACCGTCGACCTGAGCCGTCAGGAAGAAGGGGTCGAGCGTTTTGAGTCCTCTTTCCTGGCCCGGGCCATTGTCCGCCAGACCGTCGGTATCTCCAAGGCGATCCGTCAGGTGGTCCCCGCCCCGGTACGGGAATGGGTGAACCGTCGTTTCGACCGCACCGAATACAACAAGCTGAAAAAAGAGAAAGGGGTCGCCTTCGACATGGTCCGGGCCTCGGTCAACCTGGTGGTAGCCAGTATCCTCATCGCCATCGGCACCTCCTTGAAACTTCCTCTTTCGACCACCTACGTGACCTTCATGGTGGCCATGGGCGCTTCGCTTGCCGACCGTGCCTGGGGCCGAGAGAGCGCCGTATATCGCGTCACGGGTGTCATCGTCGTGATCACCGGATGGTTCATGACCGCCATGATCGCTTTCACCACCGCTTTCATCATCGCCTTTATCATCTTCCACGGAAAGATCGTTGCCATCCTTGCCTTCGTGGCTCTCGACGCAACGCTCATTATCCGAAACCGCATCATCCACTCCAAACGAGAAGAAGAAAAACATAAAAAAGACGAACTGGTCAGTGACACCCGGGAAATGAAGGGGGAAGAGGTGTTCAACAAATGTAAGGAAGAGACCCTTTCCATCCTGGAACGCACCCAGACCCTTTACAAAGAGACGATGGAGGCTTTTGCCGCAGAAGACCGCCGCCGCCTCAAGGAACTCCAACGCAAGATCGAAAAACTCAACCGCGACATCAAGGACCTCAAGGATAACGTCTACTTCACCATCCGGCGCCTGGAGGAAAACTCCATTGAGACCGGCCACTATTACGTTCAAGCGCTCGACTACCTGCGTGAGATGGTCCACAGCCTCACATTCATCCACAATCCCATCTTCAAACATATCGACAACAACCATCCCCTCCTGCCCGAAGAACAAATGAAAGCCCTGAAAAAACTCAGCATGGATATCGATGAGCTTTTCCGTCTGATCTCGGAGGCCATCCGCGCCGACGACTTCAGCGGAATCAAAAAAATCATCGCACACCAGGAGGAGGTGCTCGACGAGATCAAAAAACTCCAAAAGAAACATATCAAGCTCATCAAAAAAGAAGCAAACATCAAAACCCGCCCGTCCCTCCTGTTGTTCAACATTCTGGGTGAATCGAAGAACCTGGTCCTTTATCTGGTGAACATCCTGAAAGCCCAACGCGACTTTGTGATTTACCAGGAAAGAAACCACCATTGATCATTTAACACCGTAACTTTTTCCTGTTATTTTCGTTAATAAAATAAGCTTGAACATAAAACCGGAAAGAGATGAAGAGAACGGGATTTTTTTTCATGGCAATCGCATTGATGGGCCTAATCTATTCGTGTAAAAAACTTGACAAACTCACACAGTTCGATCTGGATTACACGACGAACGTAACCATCAAGGCGGCCACGATCGTCAGTGTAAACACTCCTTTCAGTTTCAACACGCCGCCGGTGACCACCAACAGTGAAAGCCAACTGGAGGTCAATGATTCGCGGAAAGACTTGGTCGAGCAGATCAAGGTCAAGAAACTGAAAATGAAGATCACCTCCCCTCCGGGGCAGACGTTCGATTTCCTGAAGTCGATCAAGATCTATATCAATGCCGAAGGCCTCGACGAAAAGCTCATTGCCTGGAAAACGGACATGGGCGATGACGGAGCCACGGAAATCGAGTTGGAGACCTCCGATGACAATCTGAAAGAGTATATCTTGAAAGATTCATTCACCCTTCGCACGGAGACGGTCACCGACCAGTTGATCACTCAAGACACCGACATTGAGATCGATGCCGTTTTCTGGGTGGATGCCAAGATCCTGGGGATCTGACAACGATGATCATTCCGATCTGCAAGGCCGCCTGAAAGCGGCCTTTTTTTATTGCAACGGGTCGGCAGCCAGATGTTCGGGACGAAGAAGATCGTTGACCGTTTTGACGGGATTAAAAGTGGTGGCGGGCACCTCGACGAAGAGGGTGGTCCAATGTGCCATGCTGCCGTTCCATAACCCCGGCAGTTCGAGGGCTTTGAGCTCCCTCCCGTCATAAGACTTTGAAGAGATGAAGAAAGTATCCGGATCCACAAACTTCCGCAGGTCGAATTTCTCCCCCCGGTGGTCTCTTACCGAACAAACGATATCCACAGGATTGAAGTGGGTGGCCTGGCTGACGATCGCCTTCTTTTCCGGGTCGTTCATGTCGATCTGTGCACTCTCGACAATCTGCAGGGAGAGCCGTCCGTCCTTTCCGGCCACCCAGAAAGGACCTCCGCCGGGTTCTCCTTCGTTGCGCACCATGCCGCACACCCGCACCGGACGGTGAAGCAGTTCGTAGAGTTGTTTTTGTCTTTCCCCGGCAGGGAGGTCTCCCTCCGGCAGTTGCAAGAGGAGTTCTTTGCGGGCAAAGCGCTCCGCCTCCTGCAACTCGTTCTCCGGCAATGTCCCCCGGTCCATGCGGTGCAGCCAGTGATGGATGCGGCCGGTGAGCTCCAGCAACAAACCTCCCAACACCTTCTTGTAGTGTACCGTATCCCCTTTCAACGGATCCGGAACCACATTATCAATGTTCTTGATGAAAATGATCTCCTCCTTCAGGTCATTGAGGTTCTCCAAAAGAGCGCCATGCCCGCCGGGACGGAAAAGGATGGTCCCGTCCTCTTTCCGGAAGGGATTGTTCTCGGGATCGACCGCCACCGTATCGGTTGAAGGCTTCTGCACGGAATAATCCACGGCAAAAGTTGTTCCGTATCTCTTCGACAAGGAAGGTGCTTTTTCGGAATACTTCTCCTCGAAACGCTTGCGGTGTTCCGGTGAGACCGTGAAATGGATCACGGCTCTCCCCTTCCCGTCCCGGGCGTAGAGGGCTCCTTCCGCCAGATGCTCCTCAAAGGCCGTCCTCACCTCATCAGGATAACGGTGAAACAGGATCAACCCCTTGGGCAGGGAGCCATATCCCAGACCGGAAGGAAAGAGCACTGCTTCCACGATCTCCCCATACCGTTCTTCGATCAGGAGATCTTCGATCCCTTTTCCGTAGTGCGCGCGAAGCCGTTCATTCAATATCTCCGAAAAAGCAAAACGTCCAAGTCCCCCAAAGAAACGGGCCATCTCCCCTTCCGGGCGGGGCATTCCCTTCTTCTTTCCGCTTTTTTCCCAGGCCTCATGATAGGCAAACAATGCTTTGAACATCCGGGAAGCAGCCCCGGACGCCGGGACAAACTTGACCAGGCTATGGCGCTCCTTCTCCTGCTCATACATGCCGGCCAGACGTTTTTCTTCCTCCTTGTCCAATACCAGTATCCCGTCGCCGGGAGTTGCCGGACGGCGGATATCGGCAAAAGGAAAACCTTTGCGGAACAGTGCCAACTGGGCTTCCACCTGTTCGGGGGTGATCCCTCTTTTCTTGAACTCTTCCAGGTCTTTTGACGTGAACATATCTCTCCAGTTTTTCACAAGGTTTCCGTTAACGTTTTTTCATGGCGGCTTCCTTCCCGGCCCGGAATGCCCGGATATTGGTTTCGACCACCTCTTCCCCTTTGCGGGAGAAGAGAGCGCGAATGGCTTCGAGAAGATGGTCTTCTTTCACCTGGATAAAGGGGGAGGCAGCGCCAAGCATCACCATGTTGGCGGCCTTTGCCGAACCTGCCTCCCGGGCCAGGGCCGCCGCATCCAGCAGAAGGTGATGCGGACGGCGACGTATCTCCCCGTAAATACGTTCCGGATCGGGATAATCGGCAATGTTCTTCACCGGCGCCGTGTTGCTGATGAGCCAACCCTCTTTCTTCAGATAAGGCAGATAGCGAAGTCCCTCGAGGGGCTCCACCGCCAGGATGAGGTCCGCCTCACCCAGCGGGATCATATCGGAATGCACGGGCGCATCCGACAGACGCAGGTGCGAATAGACCTCCCCTCCCTGCTGGCTCATACCGTGTATCTCCGACTGTTTGATAAAAAGGGTTTCTTTTACGGCAGCCAGGCCGATCACTGCAGCGATCGAGAGGATTCCCTGACCCCCTACCCCTGCGAGAATGATATCGGTTTTCATCTTCTTCTCCATTTTCATTTTTTGTTGCATTTCCGTGCCGCCACAAGACGAATGCACTCTCTGCGGGCAACGATCACCGAGACGCCTTTGTAGGCGATCTCTTCCTTCATCACTTTCACATTTTCCTCATGGTATTTCCGCAAGGGGATGATCGTGCGCACATGTTCTTTCTCCACGCCCAGGCCGAGACAGATCTGTTCGATCTTGCCCAGTCCCGAAGGAGGTTGCCCGCCGGTCATGGCCGTCGCATCATTGTCGGAAATGATGAGGGTTACAGGTGAGCGTTTGTTCGCGGCATCGAGGAGGCCGGTCATGCCCGAATGGGTGAAGGTAGAGTCGCCGATCACGGCCACCGACGGCACCAGTCCGGCGTCGGCAGCCCCCACGGCCATGGTGATGCTGGCCCCCATGTCGACACAGGTGTTGATGGCATTATAGGGAGGCAGGGCCCCCATGGTATAACAGCCGATATCGGAAAAGACCCTGCCGGGGCCATAGGGTTCCAATGCTTCGTTGAGAGCGTTGTAGACATCGATATGACCGCATCCCGGGCAGAACGAGGGCGGCCGGCCCACTGCCACGCCGGGGACCTCTTCCGGCTCGGGGAGGTTGCGTCCCAGTGCCTTGCCCACCAGCCAGGGGTTCAGCTCGCCGTCACGCGGGAGGGTGCCGTCGAGGCGGCCCCGGATGCGGGGATGACGGCGCGGCGGGATGCCCAGCAGCTGCTCCTCCACATACGGATACCCTTCCTCCAGGACGATCACCTCATCCACCTCCCCGAACATCTCCTCGATCATCCGTACCGGCAACGGATAAAAAGAGACCTTCAAAAGATGGAAGGGCAACCTGCCGGGAAAGTTTTCGCGAAGGTAGTTATACGCCAGTCCGGTGGCGATGACGCCGGTGCGGCTCTCCGCCGCAGGCAGGTATTGGTTGTAGCCCTCCTCCCTGTGGGCCTCCTCAACGAAGAGGGGTCTGTCGGCCAGGAGGCGGCGGTAGCGCTCCCGCGCGATAGAGGGCAAAAGGATGAACTGTTTGGGGTCACCGGGAAGTTTCAAAGGCCGTTGGGGGAGCCTTTCCCGGCGCACAACTGCCGAGCGGGAATGCGAGAGGCGGGTCACCAGCCGCACCAGCACCGGCACGCCGAAACGCTCGGAGAGGTCGAAACCCTCCCGCACCATGTCGTACGCCTCCTGCTGCGACGCAGGCTCCAGCACCGGGATCTGGGCGAAATGACCGTAATAGCGGGAATCCTGCTCGTTCTGGGACGAATGCATGGAGGGATCGTCGGCCACGACCACCAACAGGCCGCCGTTGACGCCGGTGATGGCAGCATTCATGAAGGGATCGGCCGCCACGTTGAGCCCCACATGTTTCATGCAGACCATTGCCCGCTTACCGGCGTACGACATGCCCAGGGCCGCCTCGACGGCCGTCTTCTCATTGGCCGACCACTCCCGTACCACCCCCGCCTCGGCCGCCTGGGCCGAAGCCCTCACATATTCAAGGATCTCGGTCGAAGGGGTGCCGGGATAGGCATAACAGCCCGAGACCCCGGCATCGAGGGCCGCCTGGGCCACCGCCTCATCACCTAAAAGGAACATTCTCTCTTCCATGGATTGCCTGGTTTTTTTGTTCAATATCGATACACACTCTCACTCTTCTCCGATGATCGTGACCACCAGCCGGCGGCGCCCCCCATGGCGACGGAACTCGCACAGATAGATCCCTTGCCACGTGCCTAGGTTGAGGCGGTAGCCGGTGATGGGGATCGTCACCGACGCTCCCAGCAGCGACGTCTTCAGGTGGGCCGGCATATCATCGCTCCCCTCCAGCGTATGACGGTAGCCGGGAAAATCCTCCGGAACCAGATGGTCGAAAAAGGTACGGAAATCATCCCGAACCGTCGGATCGGCATTCTCGTTCAGGGTCAATGCTGCGGAAGTATGCTGGATGAATACCTGCATCAACCCGGTGCGCGGAAGGGAACCCGCCTCCGCCGTGACCAGATGGGTGATCAGATGATACCCACGCGGGAAGGCAGGCAACAGCATCTCAAACTGTCGGATCATGGCCGGATTTTTCTTTCAAACGTAACATTTTTTTGGAATTTTTCGACGGGCCCCTTTACAATGAAAAGAAAAAATTTCAGTTTATTTGGGAAAGCTCCCCCGGAAGATGAGGCCATACCTTTTGCATGCGGTCCTAACAATGTTGCTGGTCACATTCCCGGCCGGTGTGTGGGCGCAGGAGAGCGGCCGTGTGGCAGGCCGTGTAGTGGGCAAGGGGGGCGACCCTCTTCCGGGGGTGCATGTTCATCTGGCAGGAGATTCCGGTGGCACGGCCACCCGCAGCGACGGCACCTTCCTGCTCATCCTCCCTGCGGGCGACACGGTGCAGCTGGTGTTCTCTTCGGTGGGGTACCGCACGGAAACGCGGACCCTGTTTCTGCCACCCGGCAAGGTCGTCCGGCTGGAGGTGACCCTCCTCCCCTCGGTCAAGGCCATCGGGGCGGTGCAGGTGGAGATGCATCGCCAGCAGGAAGGGACGATGCGGCAGGTGGATGTGCGTGATCTGGCCACCCTCCCCACCGCCACAGGCTCGCTCGAGTCGCTGCTCAAGACCCTTCCCGGTGTCAGTTCCCGCAACGAGCTCAGCAGCCAGTACTCGGTGCGGGGCGGCAACTTTGACGAGAACCTGGTCTATATCAACGACATCGAGGTGTACCGCCCCTTCCTGGTACGCAGCGGCCGCCAAGAAGGACTGAGCGTGATCAACCCCGACCTGGTGGAGAGCGTACGCTTTTCGGCAGGCGGCTTCTCGGCCCGCTATGGCGACCGGATGTCGTCGGTGCTGGACATCACCTATAAAACCCCGACACGCTTCGGGGGGAGTGTCTCTGCCAGCCTCCTGGGCACCTCCGCCCATGCCGAAGGGCGCAGCCGGAACGGCCGCCTCACCTTCCTCGTCGGAGGACGTTACAAAACCAACCGTTACCTCCTCAACTCCCTCGACACACGGGGGGAGTACAGGCCCAACTTCGGTGACCTGCAAGGACTCTTCACCTGGAAAGCCAGCCGCACGGTGACATTTGAGATGCTGGGCAATGTGGCTTTCAACCATTATGCCTTCGTGCCGGTGGAACGGGAGACCGCCTTCGGCACCGTACAGGATGCCGTGGCCCTGCATATTTACTACGAGGGTCACGAAGACGACCGTTTCAAAACAGCCATGGGTGCCTTCACGGTCGACTGGCATCCTCTGCCGCAGAGGCGGATGAAGTGGATCCTCTCCGCCTACCAGACCCGCGAAGAGGAACGGTACGACATTCATGGATATTATCTGTTGAATGCTCTCGACAAGCGTATCGGCTCGGAGACCTATGGCGACAGCATCATGAACATCGGCGTCGGCAGTTTTCTGGAGCACGCCCGCAACCTCCTCGACGGCCGCATCCTTTCATTACGGCACCTGGGAACTTTTGAACGGGGCAGGCAACTGTTCCGCTGGGGGCTCACGGCCAAGTACGAGGTTTTCGACGACCATCTGCGGGAGTGGACGCTGCGCGATTCGGCCGGATATTCCATCCCTTACGACGGGAAAAAGGTGAACCTTTTCCATACGGTCACCGGCGACAACCGGATGACCTCCGGCCGTCTCACGGGTTATGCGGAAGACCAGTATACATGGCGGCCCGACAGCATGGTCGTCCGGCTGGAAGGAGGCATTCGCTTTCATTACTGGAGCTTCAGTGGCCAGCTGCTGCTGAGCCCGCGCGTGATGCTCCTGTTCCGGCGCCGTCCCGCCTCCCCCTGGAGTTGGCACCTGGCAGGGGGGATTTACGTACAGCCTCCCCTCTACAAAGAGGCACGCCGCCCCGACGGAACCATCAACGCCGGCATCCGTGCCCAACGTTCATGGCACCTTGTCGCCGGAAGCGACCACCATTTCCGGGCCTGGGGGAGACCCTTCCTCTGGACCACCGAGCTTTATTACAAAGGGATGAACGACCTCATCCCCTACTTCATGGACAATGTACGCCTGGTATATAGCGGCGAGAACCAGGCACGGGGAAGGGCCTACGGCATCGACCTGAAGGTAAACGGCGAATTCGTCAAAGGGGTCGACTCGTGGGCCAGTCTCTCGCTGATGCGGACGATGGAAGATGTGCTGGACGATTCTTATACCGATGACGAGGGGCAAGTCCACCACCCCGGCTATTATCCCCGCCCCACCGACCAACTCGTCAACTTCGGACTCTCGTTCCAGGACTACCTTCCGGGCAACCCTTCGTTCCGGATGCACCTGGCCCTCTTTTATGCCACGGGCCTGCCCGTGCGTCCACCCAATACAAGCCGTTACGACCAATACTTCCGGATGCCGGCCTACCACCGTGTGGACATCGGCTTCTCCAAGGACCTGGTGATGAAAAAGCACGGAAAGAACGAAAAACTCTCGC
>JAMOUS010000036.1 GCA_027067975.1 Bacteroidales bacterium
AAAATACATAATCTCCGGAAAACAAAAAAACCCGGACATCGTCCGGGTTTTCTATTGTGAGAACGGTGAGTTCACGAAAGCAGTTTGTTTCTGATCTTCTCCACTTCCGAGGAGATTTCCCGCAGTTGTTTTTCGGTAAGACTGTCTCCTGCTTCGTCGTAAATCTGCTTGAGTGGCTGCAGGGTCTCAATGAGTTGTCGGATGGAGGGATCGTCTTTATGTTCGTTCAGAACATCCATCAATTTGTCAAGCGACTCTTTCTGTCCGGCGATGATCTTCACCAGTTCGTAGTTGTCATACGAGTTGGCGGATACGTGCGTGGTGAGGTAGAGTGCCTCCACCCAGCCGCCGGTGACCATCATCAGTGCAATGTCTCCTTTACCGTTTTGGTTGAGTTTATTGTAACTCTCAAAGAGGACGTTTGTGAGGATGTTCACGAGCGAATCCTTGTTGTTAAGGTTGTCGTTGATCCTTTCCACGATCTTTTCGTTATAGACATCCTGTAGGTAAAGTTCTCCGGCCAGTTTGCGGATCACATCGAGGTAAGAGATGACATCCTGCTGCATGTTGTAAACACTGGCATAGCTGAGGTCGGCGCCATAAACTCCAAGGGCGATGGCCTTGCTGCGCGAGGACATGTACTTGTCGACATTCTCCACAGGGTTGGAAATGCCGATGATGTAACTGATCCCGATATCCTGCAGCATCTGTACCACCTCCATGGTGGTGGGCAGTGGATAGAGAAACTCCTGCACCTGTTTTTTCAGCTCCTGTTTGCTCTCCAGAGGGGTGATCTCCTCTTCGGAAGTTGCGGGAGAGGAAGGGCTGCGATGCTTACAGGCTGTCATCCCGGAAAGAACGATCAGAAAGATTCCCAGGGATACGATAAACGATGAACTTTTCATGGTCATGATATTTTCGGAGTGCTCAAAGATACAATATCCCGTGTAAAAATCATTTTTTAAGGATCTGATTTCTCAGTTCGATCACGATCATCCGGATTTTTTCCAACGTTTCCGGAGTATAGAGAACCGAAGCGGGTTGGGCATGGATCTCTTTGTTGTCCTTGTCGATCTCTATTTCCTGGTCTTTAAAGTCGAGTTGGGTTCGGTCGAGATATTTCTTCAGAACGAACAGGCGTCGGTAGATGTAGGCCACACTTGTGTCGTTGTAAAAGTTTTTCATGGAGGAAAGGAGATAGTTGAGGGAATATTTTTGTTCGACCACTTTCTTGACCACTTCGGGATCGTTGTTTTTGAGCAGGTCGTGAACGGCGATGTACATGGCTTCGATCCAGGCGCCGGCGAGGATGAGGTATGCGATATCTTCCTGGTTTTCGCGGATGAGAAATTTGTTGATGTGGTTGTAGGCCTCCAAAGAGATTTGGATGAGGGAGTCGTTGCTCGAGATGTTGTTGTTGATCCGGTCGACCAGTTGGGTGACATACTCTGCGGGGATCCCGAGCTGTCCGGAGAGTTGTACGATGATGTCGAGGTAACGGGCGGCATCGCCTGAGCCGAACATTTGGATATAACTGAGGTCGGCGCCATAGACACCGAGAGCCAGGGCAACCTGTGTGCGTGTGGTGAAGGCGGAGAGGTCTTTGAGAGGGGCCAGCACCTCCGGATCATAGTGGATCCCTTTTCGGCGGAACATCTCAGAAGTCTCTATGGGCGAATAGATACCGTAGCGAATCGAACTTCCTGCGTCAGGAGGCGTAGGGGTTCCTTCGGAGCGAATCGTGTCGATCGTGTCAACGGGGGTGAAGAGGAGAGTGTCCATGTCGATTGTTGCGGAGGACCGGTCGTGACGGCAGCCTCCGGCATACAACAGAAAGACCACCAGGAAAAAGGCCCGGCCTGTTATCTCCAACCTCATGATTCAAAGATAAGAAAAAGATCTTTTGTAGGGGTCATTTGCCAGCAGGACGTGGGAGCACCGTACGCGGGCCGATCATGAGGGTGATCTCGTTTTTGCGCTGTCGAAGGTATTGGATCCGTTGCAGCAGTTCGTCCTGTTTCTCCTGGTTGTGGCTTTTCTCCGCTTCCCGTAAGGCTTCCTGCAACTGTTCCAGCACTTCATCCACCTTATGTTCCTTGAAGGCGAGGATCGCTTTTTTCACGAGCTTATTGAGCATCATCTCTTCGCTCTCGGGGTTGTTTTCATGACGGCTCCAGATCTTACTGAGGTCGTATTTCTGCAACAGAAGGTCGACCACTCTTTCCCGGATCGCTTCATCGGAGTGATGAATGAAATGATGATGATCCACTTTTCCCGTTTGTTGGTAAAGTTTCCGGTATTCCTCGAAGATCTTTTTGAGTACGGGATCGGAAGGTTCCAGTCCGTCGGCTTCCAGTTGGTGGAAGATATATTCGGCCACGGGTTTCTCGGTGATACGGGGTTTTTTCCCGGTGATGATGCTTTTGTTGTGGCCGTACAGGAGGAGGAGACGGAGGATCTCGGCTTCGAGGATCTCCGGTCCGGGTCGTACCGGTTCGGTGAGTTGGGCTTTTTTAGTACGGAGGGTGGTGATCTGTTCCTCTTCGCGGCGCAGGCGGATCCGCACTTTCTCAGCACGTTTGCGGCGGATCTTGGCCGTTTCGCTCAGCAGAGCTTCTTCGTTGACATCCAACAGCTTGCCGCATTCTTTCAGATAGACGTTGCGAGTGATGGGGTCGGGGATCACCGCGATCGAACTGACGATATTGCGGATTACCCCGGCTTTTTTTACCGGGTCGTTGCCGGCTTCCTCCGACAGAAGACGGGTCTTGAAATGCAGAAAGTCCTGCTCGTTCTCCCGGATGAATTCTTTGAGTTCGGAGGCACTGTGTTTTTTGGCGAACGAGTCGGGGTCTTCCCCTTCGGGCAGAAGGAGCACACGAACGTTGAGGCCTTCCTCAAGCACCATGTCGATTCCCCGGAGCGAGGCGGAGATGCCGGCCGGATCGCCGTCGTAAAGGATGGTGATGTTGTGGGTAAGACGTTTGATGAGACGGATCTGTTCGGTGGTGAGCGAGGTACCTGAAGAGGCGACCACGTTCGCTATGCCGTTCTGGTGGAGTGACATCACATCGGTATATCCTTCGACCAGGTAGCAGCGGTCTTCCCGCTGGATTGCCTTGCGAGCCTGGTGAATGCCGTAGACGATATAGCTCTTGTGATAGATCGGGGTCTCGGGGGTATTGATGTATTTGGCTGTCTTCTCGGCACTCTTCAAAATGCGTCCTGCGAAACCGATCACTTTGCCCGACATGCTGTGGATGGGGAAAATGACCCGCTCATAAAAGCGGTCGAACAAGCGCCCGTTCGACTCGATGGTCATACCGGCTTTGATCAGGAGGTCCTTCTTGTATCCAGCCTTGAGTGCCGCCTCGGTGAAGGCATCCCGTTTGGAGGGAGAGTAGCCGATATCGAACTTTTTCAGGGTTTCCTGCAAGAACCCCCGTTCTTTGAAGTAGGGAAGAGCCACCGACATCCCTTCCAGGTTGTTGTATAGGTTCTCAATGAAAAATTTTCGGGCGAATTCGGTGATGGCAAAAAGACTTTCACTCTCTTTCTGGGCTTTGATCTCTTCGGCGGTGAGCTCCCGCTCTTCCACTTCGATGTTGTATTTGCGGGCCAGATAACGTAAGGCTTCGGGGTAGGAGAGATGCTCGTATTCCATGATGAATGAGACCACATCTCCTCCCTTGCCGCAACCGAAACATTTGAAAATCCCCTTTGAAGGGGAAACGGAAAACGAGGGAGTCTTCTCGTTGTGAAAGGGACACAGGCCGACATAATTCGATCC
>JAMOUS010000037.1 GCA_027067975.1 Bacteroidales bacterium
CGACGACTGCCGGTGCGGCCCGCGTAGCCGCCTCCGCCGAAGAAGGCTTCAAAGAAATCGGAGAAGCCGCCGCCAAAGAGGTCGGACGGATCCCCTTCGAAGGTATAATAATAGGTGCCCCCTCCCGGACCGGCACCCTGGCCCCGGAAGCCCCGGAAGCCGTCAAAACCGGTCTGCTGGAATTGCTTCCAGTTGGCACCCAACTCGTCATACTTCTTTCGTTTCTCGGGGTCTCCCAGCACCTCATAGGCTTCGCTAATCTCTTTGAACTTCTCCTCGGCCGCCTTGTCTCCCTGGTTCTTGTCAGGATGATACTTTACGGCCAGTTTGCGATACGCCTTCTTGATCTCGTCCTGCGTAGCTTTCTTGCTTACTCCCAGTATCTTGTAATAATCTTTGTATTCCATATGTTTCTCCTTCCTTTTTCCGGCTTTTCTTCTCCCGAAAATTTCCGCACCGCCCTAATCAAAAACCCTGCCAATGGTCCGACCCGACAAAATTTCCGATGGGATATCCGGAGGAAATGATTATTTTGCCGGAGTGTAAGTTAACCAAAATATCCCGGACATGAAAAAGATATTTCTCTTTGCCCTAGCCGTCATAATGGCGCATTTTCTCACGCCCCTCGAGGGCACTGCCTGTACGTCGGTCGTTGTTTCCGGAAAATACACGCACAACGGTCGTCCGCTGCTGTGGAAGAACCGCGACACGCGGTCCATTCACAACAAAGTGGTCTATTTCGACTCTGGGAAATATCCTTTTGTGGGAGTGGTCAATTCGAACGACACACTCAACCGCAGTGTGTGGATGGGCATGAACCGTGCCGGATTTGCGATCATCAACACGGCTTCTTACAACCTCAACCTGGCCGACACAGGAATCAAGCAGTCGGGCCATGAAGGATGGCTCATGAAGGCTGCCCTGGCATACTGTGGTTCGCTGGAAGACTTTGAGCACATGCTCGACACCATGGCCAAGCCCACGCGCATGACCTCCAACTTCGGAGTGATCGACGCACAAGGTGGAGCAGCCTATTATGAGCTGGGTTATTGGGGATACACCAAGCTCGATGTCAACGATCCCAAGATCGCCCCCAACGGATATCTGGTACATACCAACTATTCTTTTACCGGAGAAGCGGGGGTAGGTGCAGGGTACATACGCTACACGACCATTGAGCGGGAGTTCCGCGATGCGATGGTGCGGGGGGAGATGTCGGCCCGGTACATCCTGCAACATGGCAGCCGTTGTCTGAAACACTCGCTCACGGGTGTTGACCTCTCCATCCCCGATGACGGGGAACCGGACAAGGTCAAGATGGTATGGTTCGAGGATTTCATCCCGCGCAAGAGCAGTGTGGCTGCCGTGGTGATCGAAGGGGTGCGGCCGGGTGAGTCGCCCACCCTCGCGACCATGTGGACGGTCATGGGCTTTCCACTCACCTCGGTGGTCATCCCCGTCTGGATCACCCCCCACGGCAAGCTGCCCCGCCTGTTGCAATTTGATCCGCAGCTGAAAGATTCGCCCATGTGCAACATGGCCCTCCGGCTGAAAGAACGCTGCTATCCCGTGAAATGGGGCAGCAGCGCGAAGAAATACATCAACATCCACGCCCTGGTCAACCGCGACCATAGCGGCATCCTCCAAAAGATCCGGCCGGTGGAAGACCATATCTTCGAGGCTACGAACAAGCAACTCGAGCTGTGGCGGAAAAACCCGCCGGAAGAGAAAGAGATCGAAGGCTTTTACACCTGGGTGGAAGAACAGGTCGTCGCCCTCTACGGATCCACCCTGGGGGTCACACCCACCGCCCGCAAATAACACGGCGGCATCGCCGTCACAAACGCCGTCGGATCATCCATGGGAGAGAAGAAGATACTGGACGAGAAAAGACTGGAACAGCTTTTCCGGACTCATTTCAGTGAGCTTTCGCTGTATGCCCTGCGGTATGTCGGAGATGTGGACACAGCCCGCGAGATCGTGCACAATGTCTTCATCGCCATATGGGAAAAGCGTGACAAGGTGGATCTCTCCCGTCCCATGAAAGGGTTTCTCTATACGGCTGTCCGGAACCGCTGTCTCAACCACTTACGCGACGACCCCCGTCACGACGCTCTCGGGGAAGCTTACGGAGCGTACGAGGAGGACGGGGAAGATCTCTCCCTGCGGCGGGAGACCTTGCAGAACCGTCTCTACGAGGCGATCGGAGAGCTGCCCGGACGAAGCCGCCAGGTGTTCGAGATGAACCGTTTTGAGGGGCTCACCTACCGGGAGATCGCCAAACGTCTCGGACTGTCGCAGAAGACCGTGGAGACGCTGATGTCCAGAGCCCTGCGCACCTTGCGGAAGAGGCTGAAAGATCTGCTGGTGCTGCTGCCGTGGCTGGCTTGGTTTTTTTGGCTTTATTTGTAAGGGTAAAAGGAAGATATCGTGTGTTGGAGATAGAAATACGGATCTATTGCCTGGGATGAACGAAAGGTACGAACATAACGACATGGAGGTGTTGCTGGCGCATGCCGTCGCCGGCACTCTCACGCCGGAGGAGGAAGAGCTTCTGCAGCGGTGGCTTGAGGAGGATGCGCGGCATGCTTCGGAGCTGGAGCAGCTGCGCAAGGTATGGCAGCACGCCGGCGACCTGACCCCTTTGGTCCGTCCCGACCTTGACAGGGAGTGGTCCGACCTGCGGCGCCGTCTGCATCTGCATCATCGCAGGAACCTGCAGGTGGTGCACCGCAAGAAAAGGTTCACCCGCCTGCTGCGCGTCGCCGCCGTCATCATCACCGGCCTCTTTGCCGCCGCCCTGGTGCAGCTGGTCACAGGCCCCCTCACCCATCATGTCTATACTGCCGCCACCGCCACGGAGATGTTCACCCTCCCCGACGGCAGCCGCGTGCACCTCGACCGGGGCAGCCGCCTCATGGTGCCTCGCCCCTTCGGAAAGCGCAACCGCAAGGTGAGCCTCCGTGGCACCGCCTACTTTGAGGTCCGCCACGACGCCACCCGCCCCTTCACCGTCCATGCCGGAAGTGTGGACATCACCGTCCTGGGAACCCGTTTCAGCGTCAGCAGTAACAGGGGAGGCACCACCGTCGACCTTGTGGAGGGCAAGGTACAGGTCACCGCCCCCGACAGCCGGGTGATCCTCCAACCGGGCGAGGAGGCCCGCTGGTCCCCCAATGAGAAAAAACTTTCCAAAGAGCCGATCCGCGACCCCAACTTCCTGGCCTGGAAGACCCGGCATCTCACCTTCGAGGCCACCCCGCTGCGGCAGGTGCTCACCACCCTCGAAAAAACCTATCACACCCGCTTCCTCACGCCGGATACGGCGGCACTCGACTGTCGCGTCACAGCGATCTTCGACCGGGAACCACTGCAAAACGTCCTTGCCACCCTGGCCGAAGTACTCGACATCTCTTTCGAGCAAAATGTCCAGGAGGGTTACGTGGTAAAGGGAAAGGGATGTCATTGACCGGCCTTATTGCGGAATTTTCGTATTTTCGGAGAAAATTGAAACGGCTCCCATGTCCAAATACGACCTCTATTCCGCCAGTCTGATCACCGGTACGATCCTCGGCCTTCTCGGGCTCTTTTATCACTTCCAGCAACACCCCGGCGCGGGAGACATCCTGGGCACGGCCCTGCTCATCAGCCTTTATTGGTTCATCATGGGCCTGGCGGGAGTATTGCGAAGCGGACACCTTTCCCCGGCCGCAAAGGTCTTATGGGTGGCAGCTTTCCTCATCGTTTCCTGGTTGGCGGGGGTGGTATGGTATTTCCGGGAGATACGCCCCAGGCAGCGGGAAGAAAAGCAGGAACATAACGGTTCCAAAGAGGGATGAACGGTGATGGACGGTACCATAGGAAAACGGTATGGGAGCCGGATCTTTCCACTCCTTTTTTTTCTCCTGCTGTCCCTTCTCACCTACGCCCAGCGGGAGGATCCCTTTTCCCGTCGCATCCCTCTCCCTGGTGGGGAGGTTCGTCTCGACACCTTGCTGGGGCGGCTGGCTTCGCTCAGCGGCACACCTTTTGTCTACAGTCCCGACCGCATTGCTGCGGGCTGCCGGGTAAGCCTCCCCGCCGGCACCCGCACACTGGGAGAGATCCTCGACCTTATATCGCAACATTGCGGCATCACCTACCACCTCCGCGGGCGCAAGGTGGTGATCCTGCCGCAAGGTCCCGGAGCGAGCGGCACGTCCTCCCTAACCCTCAGCGGCTTTGTGGTCGACAGTCATACCGGCGAGCGGCTCCCTTATGCCACGATCCGTGCCGGGAATGAGGAGGGCGGCACGGCAGCCAACAGCTACGGATACTTTTCCCTCACCCTCTCACCGGGAACACATCATCTGCAGGTGAGTTATGTTGGGTATCTCCCCTTCTCGCTGACCCTGCAGGTGTCGGGTGACACTTCCCTGCAGATCCCCCTCACGGCGGCAGAGGCTTCTTTACGTGCCGTAGAGGTCTACCGGGACCATCAGGAGAGTGCCGGCCCCGCCGGCAACGGCATGCTCCGCATCTCCCCCGCCACGGTCAGCGCCATGCCCGCCTTCCTCGGCGAGAGCGACGTGGTCAAGTCGCTCGAGATGATGCCGGGCATCACTTTCTTCGGCGACGGCTCCACCTTTTTCTTCGTCCGCGGCGGCAACCGCGACCAAAACCTTGTCCTCGTCGACGATGCGCCGGTATACAATCCCTCCCATATGTTCGGCATTTTCTCCTCCGTGACGCCCGAGGCGGTCAAGTCGGTGCGGGTGTACAAGAGTTATTTTCCCGCCGATGTGGGCGGGCGACTTTCGTCGGTGGTCGACATCCGCACCCGCGACGGCGACCTGCGGCATGCCGGTGTGGAGGGGAGCCTCTCCCCTGCGACGCTGCGGCTGGCGGTGGAGGGTCCCCTGGTCAGGGAGAAAAGCTCCTTCTTCCTGGCCGCCCGGCGCTCGTGGTTCGGCTGGTTGCCCCGTCTTAACGACCCCTCGCTCGAGCGGCTGCGCTTTTACGACCTCAACGGGCGTTTCAACCTCTTCCTCAACCGCCGCAACCGACTGTATCTTTCCCTCTACCGGGGCGACGACCTCTACCGTCAGCGCAGTGCCGCCACCACCACCCACTCGGGCATCACCTGGGGCAACCTGGCCGGCAGCCTGCGGTGGAACCACCTGATCGGGAAGAGGATGTTCCTCAACACCACCCTTTACGGCGGTAGTTACGATTATGATCTGGTCTCTTCGTTCGAGGAGCGTTTCTCGTGGCACTCTCATGTGGCCGACTTCGGTGTGCGCAGCGACCTGTGGTGGTACCGCCGTCTCGGCGACAAGGTGCGGGCCGGGGCAGTGGTAAGCGGCCACAACTTCAACCCCGGCAACATCTATTACCGCGGGCGTATTGCCGGCGGCACCTTCCCCATCGTGCCGGTACGCAATGCTTTGGGTACCGCTCTCTATGTGATGCGCGAGCAACAGATCACGCCGCATCTGACGCTGCAATACGGACTGCGTTTCAGCAGCTGGTCGAACGCCGGCAGCACCTGGGAGTACCGCTACGACGAAAGCCACCGGCCGCTTGACTCGGTGTGGTACGGCAGCGGTCGTCTCTATCATACCTACGCCGGCCTCGACCCCCGCGTGTCGGCGACCCTCACCGTGGGCTCCAACACCTTCACGCTTGCTTACAGTCACACCCACCAGTACATGCACCTGCTCACCAACCAGGTGACCCCTTTCAGCTCGTTCGAGATCTGGCTGCCGGCGGGACCCAGCTTACGTCCGCAGCGGGCCCACCAGGTGCAGGTGGGATGGTCACGTCCCCTGGGCGGCGGGCTCTTCCGCCTGGATGCGGAGCTTTATGTACGCCGTCTGCGGGGGCAGGTCGACTACCGCGACCATGCGGTGCTGCTGCTCAACCCGCCCCTGGAGCGAGACCTGCGACAGGGCACTGCGCATGTGTGGGGCCTGGAGACCACCCTCACCAAGCCCAAAGGCCGGCTCACCGGCTGGATCACCTATGCTTATGGCCGCACCTTCATCCACGCCCCCGGCATCAATGGTGACCGACGCTATCCGGCGCTGTGGGACCGTCCCCACCGCCTGACAGCAGCCCTTCACTACCGCCTGGCCTCCCACTGGGCCGCCGCCGCCAACATGATCGCCAGCAGCGGCACCCCCTTCTCCTCACCCACCGCATTCTTTCAATATCAGGGTCAGACCGTCCCCTGGTACGGCTCACGCAACAACAGCCGCATGCCCCCTTACTTCCGCCTCGACTTCTCCCTCACCTGGAAGATCGCCACCAACCCCGGGAAATACCGCCACGACCTGGTCTTTACCCTCTTTAACGCCACCCACCGTAAAAACCCCTTCGAGATCAACTTCAACAAGATCATCCTCCCCGACAACAAACTCGCCGTCCCCGTCAACCTCTATTCCCCGCCCGATCTCATCACCACCCGGATGTACCTTTTTACTATGATACCTTCGATCAGTTATCATTTTAAGTTTTAAAGTATGGAGTATCGAGTATGGAGTATCAAGTCAGTGAGTCCCGGCTTTCGCGAAGCCTTGGCTGAAGCGGAAGACGTTGGACGAACTGACCCTGACCGAAGCCGCAGGCGGAGCGTCAGGGTCACAAGAAAGTACCTGGAGTACTTGGAGTGCCTAGAGTTGGAAGTTACAAGTGCCTAAAGTCAGTGACACCCACCTCGTGCGAGGCGTAGCCGAAGCAGGAGACGTTGGACGAACTGACCCTGACCGAAGCCGCAGGCGGAGCGTCAGGGTCACAAGAAAGTGCCTGGAGTGCCTGGAGTGCCTGGAGTACTTTGAGTACTTTGAGTACTTTGAGTACTTTGAGTACTTTGAGTGCTTTGAAAACTTGGAGTATTTGAAGTATGGAGTTACAAGTTTTGGAAGATAAAGGTTGGCAAGAATGAAAAGAGATAGCAGCATTCCGGAGGTTTGGCTCATCGGTCTATTGATGTTGCTGCTGGCAGGACTTTTTGCCGGTTGTGAGGAGGAGACCTCCTGGGACGTGGCGGGGCGGCAGCCGGAGCTGCTCGTGGTCGAGGGGATGATCACGAGTGAGTTGCGCCGGCATGTGGTTCGTCTTTCCCGGCCTTTTATGGAACTTGGCGGCTCCCCTTCGCCGGTGAGCGGAGCGGTGGTTACACTCGACGACGGTCGCAACACCTGGACACTTACGGAGTCGGACAGTGTGGCGGGCAACTATCTCACCCCCCGCATGCAGGGGGTCATCGGGCGCACCTACACGCTGACGGTCCGCCTTGCAGGCAGACAATACAGGGCTTCCACCCACATGGTGCCGGTGACGCCGCTGGCCGACTTTTCCTGGCATCCCCTCGAGGGAAGCGACACTTTGTGGGTGCTCGACCTGCCCGAGAGCAACATCCCCGCCATGGTCGAGGTGACAGCCGACTGGTCGTTCGTGCCGGGATACGAAGACCTGCCGGACAGCCTCACCCATGCACGTTTTTACCACTTTACCCTGAACAATGTCGACCCCAATGCCCTTTTCCCCCCCACGGCCGAAGAAGTCGGTATTCCCGCCGGAGCCCGGATCATCCGCCGGAAATACTCCCTCGCCCCCGACTATCAGGAATACCTGCGCAGCCTGCTCTCCGAGACCGCCTGGCGGGGCAGTATCTTCGACGTCCTGCCCGGCAACGTCAACACCAACCTCTCCGAAGGAGCCACCGGCTTCTTCGCCGCCTGTACGGTCACGGAAGAGACCACGATATTCCGGCCACAATAAGTGTAGTATGGAGTTCGGAGTTCCCAGTATGGAGTATCGAGTTGGCGCACTTTTGCCTTTTGCCTTACCGGCATAGTTCCGAGTTCGGAGTAGGGAGTATGGAGTTTCTTAAGATTCAATAGGAGAGTCACGAACTAGTCGCCCCGGAGGGGTAGAATCGTAATAGGCAGGCAATTCATTGCCTGTGTTTATGGGATTACCCCCCCAAAAAAACGCCCCAGAGGGGCAGAATGAAAATTACTGCCGAAGGCATCCCCTCGGGAAATCTTCAATATTTTTTTGTTAGGAAGTCGATAAGAAAGTGCATTGGGGCCAATGCAGATGAGTGGCGTATGGGAAGACAGGCCTATTTGGATCCCGCCGGAAAACAAGCGGAGGGGAGTATGGGACAGGCATTGTCATACGAAAACTCGATACTCCGTACTCGATACTCGATACTCCGAACTCGATACTAAAAACGGTTGCCTTTTGCCTTAACCCTTTTGCCTTCTTGTCCGCCGCCGCCTCTTCGATCAACGTAGCTTTAAGGTAGAAGCGAAATTGATTAGCGAAGGCGGATTATCTTTTGTCTTGTTGTCTTTGTCTTGCCTTATGTTTCCTGCTTTTCACCGCCAATCGTCAGTCCGGAAGGGGGATGCGGGGAGGCCGGCCTGATTGAAAAGACTGGCCTGGGCGGCATCCCAAAAGGCATAGCGAACGGCCACGGGCTTTTTCACCCGGGGGCTCCATACCACGAGGGTGTTGCCGCGGATCTTCCCTTGTGCCGGCACGAACTTGCGGTCGGCCCCGGCGATGAGGAGGTCTTGCACTCCTCCGGGACCGGCTTTCAGTCCACCGTCAGCATAGTCAAAATAGATGACCGCCTTGTTGCCTTCGGTCTTCATCTCGCGGTATAGGGGGCCGCTGCAGACGATGCCGTCGACCCCGTAGGTCTTGGCCAGGGCCCAGAGGGCGAGGCGTTTCCCCACATCCTGTTTGTTGCGGGGATGGATATCGCGGACATTGCCGATGTCCATGGTCACGGCCATGCCGGTGTTGGGCACTTCCCGGAGGGTGCGGAACTGGGCATCGCGGACGATGGCTGCGGCGAGGGAGTCCTTGCCCCGGTAACGGAAAGGTGCGATCTGGACATAATAGAAGGGAAAGTCGTATCCCCACTCCTCCCGCCATGAGCGGATAAGAAGGGGGAAGGAGCGGTAGTAGGAATAGGGGTTGGCGGTGTTGGATTCGCCCTGGTACCAGATGACGCCGGCGATACGGAAGGGTATGAGGGGCCGGATCATGGCGTTCCAGGCGCGGCCGGGACGGCAGGGCCACCAGGGGCGCGGCGGAAGCTGCTCGGCTGCTTGGCGCAAGTAGGGATCGTCGTCGATCCTCTCCCGGCGGATCCATACCTCCACGGGCGTGCCGCCCCAGTTGGAATAGATGAGTCCCACGGGCACGTCGAGATGCTGCATCAGCTCGCGGCCGAAGAAATAGCCCACCGAGCTGAAACGGCTGAAGCTCTCCGGCGTGCACGCGGTCCAGTAGCCGGGTGTGTCGTCCTGGGGGGTGACGGCAGCATGTTTGGGGATCATGAAGAAGCGCATGCGGGGATAGTGAGCCCGGCGGATCTCCTCGTCGGCGTTATCGAGTCCTTGGAGGGGGGTACGTTCCATGTTCGACTGTCCCGAGCAGATCCACACCTCACCAAGGAGGACATTGTGCAACACCACACTGTCGCCGGCAGCGCGGATGGCCAGGGTATAAGGCCCCCCGGCCTCGCCGGTGACCACCTCCAGCGACCAGAAGCCCTGGTATGCGGTGGTGACGTAGAGCGTATCGTCCCACGGCACCTCTACAGTCACCCGCGCTGCGGTGGCAGTGGTCCACCCCCACAATGTCACCCGGCTGTTGCGCTGTAAGACCATGTTGTCGGAAAAGAGCGAAGGCATCCACAGAGCCGCCTGCAGCGGCCCCATCATCAACCAGAACAATACATAAATAGCTACACGTTTCATCGTCATTGAATTTATCGTTTTCTCAAAAGATCAAGCAGATCCAAATCCCAACAAACAACAGTTTTCGAATATTTATAATACACTTTTTCTTAACTATCCATCTTTCATCATTGAATATCAACATTCTACCTACAGATATCTACGTAGTATACTACGTAGCTTACTACGTAGTTTTTTTCGTATGGGTATAAAGTGGTCATTTTGTTTGGTCGGGAGCATCTTTGATGCAGCGTACAGAGAGGCCTCGGGTTCTGTCGTAGATGTCACGTTCGAGGCCTCGGATCTCCTCGGGGTTGTTAGCCATGACGCGGGCCATGGCCGCACCTTCCCCATCCGGTGTGGCGGTCCACCAGTATGCCAGGTATCCCAGGTCTTGGAAAGAGCCGTTGCTGCTATAGCGGCATCCAGCGGGCAGGGCGTTGAAGCCGTAGTCGTCGTCGCCGTTGCCTCCTTCCTCGCCGTTCTCCCCCTCATAGCTTTCCCAGGCCCAGCTTTCTGCGCTTTTGAGGGCGGTGGCCACCTGCCCTTTGTGACCATCTTTCTCGACGAACTTCACGAGACCGGCCCACTCTTCGTCGGTGGGAAGGTGCCATCCTGCCGGACAGGCCTCCAGGGCAGCAGCATAGGTATAGAGCATGCCGTAATTGTCCATCGTATTATCATTGTTGGGCCAGCAGCAGGCTTTTGCCTCCGGGGTCAGCCCTTTCCACTCCTCATCCCTTGTAACCAGGTGTCCGCAGTCGTAACGAAGGTTTTCGGCCATCCAAATCTGGTCCCCGACACGTATCCACTGATATTCCTGTCCGTCCCTTAAATCCTTAAAAGTGCCACTGTTCCCGGAGAATCCCTCATCATTCCGGCCTGGCCGGCATGAGAGCCCCAGTGTCAAAACAATCAAAACGATCCATCCTTTTTTCATCGGTGTGTTTTTTTGGTTAATGATCTTCCGGAACCGGGAACTGTGATTTTTAATGTGGAAGCCGGGCATCACACTCCGGGGCTCCAGGGACAACAAGTTACAAAAAATCTCTTTTAGCTTCCGGCCTTCCCCTTCCGGCCTTCATACATTCTGATCAGGAGACGGGCCATGATCCCGTCCCAGATGTAATTGGGCGGGCAGTCGAGAGGGAATAGGTCGGGGCTGTACGACTCCCAATAGTTGTGGTTGACGGAGAGTTGGGTGGTGACAGCCTTGAGCATTTTCTGTCCCAGGGTTTCTGCCACATCGTCATAACCATAACGACGGAGTCCTTCATATACCATATAATTCCACAACAACCAGACGGGGCCGTTCCATTTGCAGCAATAGTCGACATAAGGGGAATAAAAAGGGTCGTCGGCGCTGAGGGTGGGGATGCCGTAGGTGCGCCAGAACTTCGTGGTGTCGGTAAGTTTCCGGACGAGCAAGGCTGCCTGGGTGCTGTCGGCGATGCCGGCCCACAAGGGGAGGAAGCCGATGATCTCCTGCCGCCGCAGGTCGCGCGTCATGAAACGAAAGGTATGATCTTTCATATCCACATGATAATAGAAGCCGGTGCTGTCGTCCCACATCGTTTGGTTGATGCGTTCGCTCAAAGCCCTTGCCTCCCTCTCCCACCGGCGCGCTTCTTTTCTCTTTCCGAGTATCGAGGCCATTTCCGCCAATGAGCGTTGTTCGTTGACGACCATTGCCGAGAGGTCGAGGCACTCCAGCTCGTCGGAGATATCTTCCTTATCGACGTCGAGGTGGCGCTCTTCGGAGACCTGGAAGATCACATTGTACCAGTCGCGAACGTTCTCAATGAGCCCGTAGGGTCCCCATTCATAGAGGCCGTCATGGTCCTTGTCGCGGTGAGCTTTCAGCCAGGCCATATATTTTGCCCCGGCGGCATACGCTTCGCGCAGAAAAGCAGTATCATGGCTGATGCGGAAGATCTCCAGATTGGTCCAGGAGAAGAAGGGGGATGAGGTGGTAGGCTCGCCTTTGTGGGGATAGGCTTGGGGGCCGCGCGGCCCCACCCGGTACGGGATGAGGCCGTCGCGTCCCTGCTGCTCGATAAACACGCGTTGCGACTCCTCTGCCGAACGGGGATCGAGGTAAGCATAGCTCATCATCACCAGCGACTCGTGCTGTACCTGATGGCCGTGCCCCCATCCCCAGAGAGGATTGCGGGAAAAAACATAAAAGTTATAAGCCGTCTTACCTGAAGGGGGCAACATTGATCCCCGCATCAGGTTGAAAGCCCCGAGATAGACCAGCTTCTCCGCCTTCGAAGAAAATTCTGGCCGGGGGATATGCGCAAAGAGTCGTACATCGTCGTCAAGGAACCTTTGCAAGGAGCCTTTTTTCACGGCGTCGATCTGTGCGAAGATCCTTTCCACGGGTTCTTTCCTGTCCTGCCAGCCGCGAAAGATGAGGAGTTCTTTCCGTTCTCCCGGTCTCAGGTGAAAGCGGCTTTGCAGCACCACCATGCGGGTCTCCCCTCCCCTGCGGCCGTTGAGCGTGTCGCTGCGGTGTGCCGCATACCAGTCGGTCTTGATGGTGAGATAGAGCTCCTGCAGGTCCCCGTCATATCCTCCGTAACTACGGGGAAGGTTTCCCATTGCGAAGACGTCCACTACATGTTCAGGGTATGGGGCATTCGCATACAAGTTACTTATGAGCCTTCTCTTTGTCTCATAATGGGTTGTGATGTAGGCATGATGTTTTGTATCGTAATTTCTGATCCGTACCGAGTCGTGTCCGGGTACGAGGACGGGGTAACATACCATCTCGTGCGGGAGGGTGGAGCGGTTCTCCACCCACAGCCGCACCACCGCCAGGGACGAGCTATAGACCAGCAAGGTCTGTTGCACATGCAGGCCGGGAAGCAGATCGTATTCGACAATGTTCATATCGGGGAACGAGGCGGTGACCACGGGCGGGGTGGCATACCGTCGTGTCATGTGGAGGGCCAGGCGGTCGACCATCCAGACGACAAAGAAGCGGCCGGCCTGGTCGCCGGCATAGTACACCGGCTGATCAGACTCGTAATAGACCATCTTGTACGCCTTATCCCCATACAGGCGTGAACGCGACATAGCCGCCGCATAGGTGGTATACAAAGGATCCTCCGGGCCCGCATGGATGTACAGCCAAGGATCCCCGACCGTGAGGGGGTCAGACTGTGCTCCGGCACCGGCCGCAAACAAGAGGGAAGAAACAAGCATATACAGCAGCTTCCGCATCGTGCAATGAAGAAAGGTTTTCTTTTGAAAAATACGGAAATTCCCGGAAAGAGAGGGAAGAAAATATGTAACTTTGATCATACCAAAACCCGGCACGATGAAACGCACAAGTTTTTTTACCGTTCTGACCGCTCTTCTCTTTTTCTTGTTCAGCGGCGGTTGCAAGAAACAGCTTATCACCCCCAAGTACATGAAGAAAGAGGTCCCTGTGGAACAGCGAGTCCAGGATCTCCTCCGGCGGATGACGTTGGAGGAGAAGATCCGGCAGATGGACATGTGGGATGCCAAGGACCTGACCACCAACAAGCTTTGGGATGATGCAAAGATCGCCAAGGTGATCGGCTCCACCGGCATCGGGGCGGTACATGATCTCTATCCCGAAGACATTGAGATGGTGAACATGATGCAGCGGTATGCGGTCGAGCATTCGCGGCTGC
Organism: Bacteroidales bacterium; assembly: GCA_027067975.1. Lineage (GTDB taxonomy): Bacteria > Bacteroidota > Bacteroidia > Bacteroidales > VadinHA17 > DRPN01. The sequence continues at coordinate 13,409 of JAMOUS010000037.1, forward strand.
ACATACCGATCCTTTTCATCGAGGAGGCGTTGCATGGTTATCTGGGTCGTGGTGCCACGGTCTTTCCGCAGGCGATCGCTTTGGCTTCGACGTGGGATACGTCGCTGGTGAGGGAGATCGGCCATGCCATTGCGCAGGAGACGCGGTCGCATGGAGTGGAGATGGTTTTGTCGCCCGTGTTGGGTCTGGCGCGTGATCCGCGGTGGGGGCGTGTGGAAGAGACCTACGGGGAGGACCCCTGGCTGGCGGCGATGACGGGACTGGCGATGGTACGGGGGCTGCAGGGTGACACCCTTGCCGCCGACGATGCGGTGGTTGCCGAGCCCAAGCATTTTGGCGTGCACAGCATCCCAGAGGCGGGGGCCAACACTTCGCCGGTGAACATTGGCGAGCGTGAGGCCCGCAGCAGTTTTCTCAAGGTTTTTGAGACCGCCGTCCGGCAGGGAGGGGCCCTTGGGATCATGGCCGCCTACCATGAGCTCGACGGCATCCCCTCGGTGGCCAACCGCTGGCTACTCACCGACGTCTTGCGGCGGGAATGGGGCTTTCGCGGCTTTGTCCTGAGCGATCTGGGGGCCATCGCCATGCTGCAGAACACCCACCATACCGCCGCCACCGCCGGCGAGGCGCTCATCCAGGCCGTGGCCGCCGGCACCGACATGCAGTTTTACGATTACGATCACGAGATCTTTCTGGACAGTCTGAAGCGGGCCGTCGAGGAGGGCCGTCTGCCTATGGAAGCCGTCGACAGGGCGGCGGCGTCGGTACTGCGTGTAAAGTTTCTGCTGGGCCTCTTCGACGATCCGTATACCGACACTTCGCTGGTACGCAAGCGCTTCGCCACACCGGCCCACAAGAAGCTGGCGCTGCAGGCTGCCCGGGAGGGGGTGGTGCTCCTGAAGAACGAAGGCAATGTGTTGCCTTTCGGAGAGGAGGTGAAGACACTGGCGGTGATCGGACCGATGGCCCACAAAAGGGCCCTGGGCGATTACACGCCCAAGGGTGCCCGCATGACGACCGTCCTGGAGGGGCTCACCCGTCTCTACGGAGGCAAGGTCAGGATCCTCTATGCGCCGGGGCTGCTGCCCAAGAAGATCTTCACCGTCGTGCCCACGGAGGTGTTGATGCCGGAGGTGGCAGTGGCCGGCAAGAAGGGGCTCACGGCGCGTTATTATGCCAACGACTCGCTTGCCCGCCAGCCGGCGGTGACCCGCACAGAAACGATCAACAACCCCTATTGGGGGACGGGCTCACCCGCCGGAGGGGTGCCTGCCGACCACTTTTCCGTGAGCTGGAGCGGCACGCTCACCCCCAAGGTGAGCGGCACCTACGAGTTCGCCCTCATCACCGACGACAAGGGGCGCCTCTACCTTGACGGGAAGCTGCTCATTGACAACTGGGATCCTTATGAGGTGAACCGTATGAAGACCTGCCGTGTCGAGTTGCAGGCGGGACATCGTTATCCTTTGCGTGTGGAATATGCAGAAGAAGAAGGTTTTGCCGGCATCCGTTTTCTGTGGCGGATGGTCTCTGCGGAGGGGAAGACGCAGCAGGAGTACATATCCAAGGCTGTGGAGGCGGCGCAGCGTGCCGATGCGGTGGTGATGGTAATGGGCGAAGGGGATGATGTGGTCGGCGAGGGGCGTGACAAGGCACTGCTGGAGCCTGATGCCGACGAGGTGCGGTTGCTGGAGCGGGTGGCGGCGGTGAAGAAGCCGCTGGCGGTGGTGTTGCTGAGCGGTCGTCCCCTGGCGCTGGAGCACGTGGCGGGGCTCACGCCTGCGCTGCTGGAGGCATGGTTTCCCGGCCAAGAGGGTGGCACCGCCATCGCCGAGATCCTCTTCGGCAAGGTGAGTCCCTCGGGCAAGCTGCCGGTGACCTTTCCCCGTTCGGCGGGACAATTGCCTTTCTATTATGATCACAAGCCCTCCTCCACGCACCGATATGTCGACG
>JAMOUS010000038.1 GCA_027067975.1 Bacteroidales bacterium
GAGCACCCGGCGGATATCATAAAAATCTTTCCGCGTCTCCTCCATGGTAAGCACATCTTCCTTTTCAGGCTGCCGCCAGGCATCCATCTCGAGCGAATACCATCCGGCGTCGACGATGAGGTAGGGGATCCCATGCCGTGCCGCAAAGTCGGTGTAATATTTCATCACCTCGGTCGATGGCTCTCCGCTGCGGACACCTTTCTCGGTAATGCGGCCGTTCCACCAGGGCCAGGTGGCCTTTCCGGGACGTATCCACGAAGGATCCTGGATGCGTGAGGGCTCGTTGAGGTTGAGCACGAGGGTCTGGCCGATCATCCCGCCGGGATGCGCAGCGACGAGGAAAACGCGCCAGGGCGACCGGTCAGGCAAAGGCGGACATACCCGGCAGCTCTTGCCGGCAGGCTGCGCTAGGGAGGCCCGCAAAATGTTTTTTCCCGCTTTTCTCAAGAACATCCCCGAGAAATTGTCCAGCGCCGCCTCGGTGAGCATCACCCAGTGTCCCGGCTGCTCGACCAGGAACGGGAGGATATAGTTCACCGAATCACGCAGTCCGCTCAGCGGGGAGGGATCATAGGTCCCCTCGTAATGCCGCGCCGCAAAGCAACGGTTGTCGCCAGGAAAGAGATATTCGGTCTTCTCTTCCAGGATCGCCGGCACAGGCTGCCCCTGGGCAGCGGGGAAGATGTAGCGGAACGCCACACCCTCATCGTAAGCACGGAACTCGATGCCGAGGGTGCCTCCGCCGGCGGCACGTAACTGCACCACCAACGAGCGGTAACGATCGCGAATGCGGGCATGCTCACCGTACAGCGGTGTCCAGTTGCGATCGCTCGCCGCAGTATCCACGGAAACCACCTCAAAACCTCCGGAAAAACGGACCGTATCCTCAAACACAAACCCCATCGCCGAAGGGAGAATCACCGGATCGCTCCCATAATCAATACGGTAATACGGCTTCCCCTCTTGCAAAAGAAACGTGACGGACAGCCGGCCGTCCGGACTCCCGATGCTCCAAACATCCGTCCGACCCCCTCCCGTACAGGAAAACATACCGGCCATTACGATCCATATCCATAAAAAGAACGCCTTTTTCATCATTTTTTGATTTATGCTGAGGTTAACTTATTTGCTTTTGACCGAAATTACACAAAATACCTCACGATCCCCGCCCCGCACGAGAAACTCTTCCCCCTGTCACTGACCAAATCGGCTAAAATGTATAAATATACACCTCCCCGCCACCTCACCAGACAATGTTCAATTAGTTATCTATCTGATGTTTACAATACCACCACCAAATACATTCAAAAACGCTCACAATCGTTTGCATACAAAAATATGCCTTTTAACATAAAAAAAGCGGAAAAAAATTTGGTCAAGAAAATCTGATGTTTACTTTTGTTCCCTCAAAGAGTGGAAATGAGCCGACTTTCTGTAAATATCATTCTCTCCCTCCTTATCCTGCGTGTGACGTAGAGGTGAGAATGGTATAAAAGCATATGAACCGTTCTCACCATCGAGAGCGGTTTTTTTATGCACGGTAACGGAAGGAGGTTTGCAAAAGAGAAGAACGATGAAGATTCCTTTGAGGAGCGACACCACCACACAGGGCCGCATCATGGCCGGGGCACGCAGTCTGTGGCGTGCCGACGGGATGAAGGAGATCCATTTCGGTCGTCCTGTCTTTGCGATCGTCAACTCTTTTTCACAGTTCGTGCCGGGGCATGTGCATCTGCATGAGATCGGTCAGGAGTTGAAGAAGAAGATCGAGGCACGGGGATATTTTGCGGCCGAGTTCAACACCATCGCCATCGACGACGGCATCGCCATGGGGCACCAGGGGATGCTCTATTCGCTGCCCTCGCGTGATCTCATCGCCGACAGTGTGGAATATGTGGTGAACGCCCACATGGCCGATGCGATGATCTGCATCAGCAACTGCGACAAGATCACTCCCGGCATGATGATGGCGGCGATGCGGCTCAATATCCCGACGATCTTTGTCTCGGGCGGGCCGATGGAGGCCGGCGTGGTGGGCAACAAGCATCTCGACCTCATCGACGCCATGGTGATGGCAGGCGACCCCAGCGTCTCCGACGAGGAGCTGCGGGAGGTGGAACAGCATGCCTGCCCCACGTGCGGCTCCTGCTCGGGCATGTTCACCGCCAACTCTATGAACTGCCTGGCCGAAGCCCTCGGCATCGCCCTCCCCGGCAACGGCACCATCGTCGCCACCCACAAGAACCGCAAGCTCCTCTTCGACAAGGCGGTCGACCTGATCATCGAGAACACCCACCGCTATTACAACGAGGGCGACACCTCCGTGCTGCCGCGCAGTATCGCCACGCGTGAGGCTTTCCTCAACGCCATGACCCTCGACATCGCCATGGGCGGCTCGACCAACACCGTCTTGCACCTGCTGGCCATCGCCCACGAAGCGGGGGTCGACTTCACCATGAAAGATATCGACGAGCTGTCGCGCCGCACGCCCAACCTCTGCAAGGTGGCCCCCAGCTCGCACTACCACATCCAGGATGTCAACCGTGCCGGCGGCATCCTCTCGATCCTGGGCGAACTCGACCGCCACGGTCTCATCGACCACGACGTCCACCGTGTCGACTATGCCCGTCTGGAAGATGCCCTGAACGATTACGACATCATGCGGCCCACCGTCAAGGAAGAGGCAAAACAGCTCTATCTCAGCGCGCCGGGCGGCTTCCACAACCTCACCCTCGGCTCGCAGGAGAACTATTACGATTCGCTCGACACCGACCGGGCCACCGGCTGTGTGCGGGATGTCGAGCATGCTTACAACAAGGACGGCGGCCTGGCCGTCCTCTACGGCAACATCGCCCGTGACGGCTGTATCGTCAAGACCGCCGGCGTCGACCCGTCGCTCTACACCTTCAGCGGCCGTGCCCGTGTGTATGAGTCGCAGGAGAGCGCCTGCGACGCCATCCTCGGCGGCGAGATCCAGGCCGGCGACGTGGTGGTGATCCGCTACGAGGGGCCGCGCGGCGGGCCGGGCATGCAGGAGATGCTCTACCCCACCTCCTACCTGAAGTCGATGAAACTCGACAAGGAGGCAGCCCTGATCACCGACGGCCGTTTCTCGGGCGGCACCGCCGGTCTCTCCATCGGTCATGTCTCTCCCGAGGCTGCCGCCGGCGGCGAGATCGCCCTGGTGCGCGACGGCGACATCATCGACATCAACATCCCCGAGCGGTCGATCCATCTGCGCATCTCCGACGAGGAGATGGAGCAGCGGCGCCGCGAGGAGGAAGCCCGCGGCACCAAAGCCTGGAAACCCGCCACCCGCGACCGCAAGATCCCTACATCGCTGAAAGCCTATGCAACCCTCGTCACGTCGGCCGACAAAGGAGCCGTACGCCATATCCCCGATGAAGCATAACCCCTTGACCCCAACAAACCTCACAACCCATGGAAACGAAAAAAGGAAAACAACCCGACCGCAAAGAGATCCCGCCTTACGGCACGGAAATCACCGGCTCGGAAGCCCTCATCTTCTCGCTCATCGAAGAGGGCGTCGACACCATCTTCGGCTATCCCGGCGGAGCGATCATGCCGGTGTATGATGCGCTTTTCGACTACCAGCATCATCTCCAGCACATCCTGGTCCGTCATGAGCAGGGAGCCGCGCATGCTGCCGAGAGTTATGCCAAGATCCTGGGCAAGCCGGGCGTGGTGATGGTCACCTCCGGACCCGGCGCCACCAACCTGATCACCGGCCTGGCCAACGCCATGGTCGATTCGGTACCCATCGTCGCCTTCTCCGGCCAGGTGCCCTCCAACCTCCTCGGCACCGACGCCTTCCAGGAGACCGACGTGATAGGCATCACCATGCCCGTGACCAAGTGGAACTACCAGGTCACAAGCGCTGAAGAGCTGCCCGAGGTGGTGGCCAAAGCCTTCTATATCGCCTCCACCGGCCGCCCCGGACCAGTGATGATCGACATCACCAAAGACGCCCAGTTCGGCAAGGTGAAGTGGAATTATAAAAAATGCACCAAGATCCGCAGTTATTTTCCTTATCCCAAAGTGGATGAGGAGAAGGTCGAGGAGGCAGCCCATCTCATCAACAAGTCGAAGAAGCCGTTGCTCATCGCCGGACGCGGCGTGCTCATCAGCAACGCCACCGACGAACTGATGCAACTGGCCACCAAGGCCGACATCCCCGTGACAACCACCCTGCTGGGCCTCTCCGCCTTCCCCAGCGACCATCCCCTCCATGTGGGGATGCCGGGGATGCACGGCAATATGGCCCCCAACATCAAGACCAACGAGTGCGACCTGCTCATCGCCATCGGCATGCGCTTCGACGACCGCATCACCGGCAAGCTCGACGAATACGCCCCGCAGGCCAAGATCATCCATATCGAGATCGACCAGTCGGAAGTCGACAAGAACGTCAAGACCGACGTGGCCCTGGTGGCAGATGCACGGGATGCCCTGCGCAAGCTGCTGCCGCTGGTCAAAGAGAACGACCACAAGGAGTGGATCGAGTCGTTCGAGAAAGAATACGAGCACGAGTATGAGCATGTCATCAAGCCGGCCCGTGAGGCGAAGGGCAAAGACATCAAGATGGACGAGGTGGTGCACCTGATCTCCGAGAAGACCAAGGGCGAAGCCATTGTGGTCACCGACGTGGGGCAGCACCAGATGGTGGCGGCCCGCAATTACAACTTCAAGCGTGCCCGCAGCTTCGTGACGTCGGGCGGTCTGGGCACCATGGGCTTCGGCCTGCCCGCCGCCGTGGGCGCCACCGTCGCCCGCCCCGACCGCACGGTCATCGGCTTCGCCGGCGACGGCGGCTTCCAGATGACCATCCAGGAACTCGGCACCATCGGCCACTACCGCCTGCCGGTGAAGATGGTGCTCCTCAACAACTCCTTCCTCGGCATGGTGCGGCAGTGGCAAGACCTCTTCTTCGAGAAACGCTATTCCTTCACCGAACTGGTCAACCCCGACTTCATCAAGATCGCCGAAGGCTACGGCATCCCCGGCCAACGCATCGAAAAACGCGATGACCTGGAAAAAGCCATCGACACCATGCTCGCCACCGAAGGCCCTTACCTGCTCGAAGTGGCCGTCATGAAGGAACAGAACGTCTTCCCCATGGTGCCCGCGGGAGCCTCCGTTTCGGACATGGTGACCAAGTAACCCACAAAACCTTACGATCATGGAAAAAGAAAAAGTCGAAGAATTCACCATAAAGGTTTACAGTGAGAACCACATCGGGCTGCTCAACCGCCTGACGATCATCTTCACCCGCCGCAAGGTGAACATCGAGAGCCTCACCACCTCGGAATACCACATCCCGGGGGTGCACTCTTTCACCATCGTCATCAACACCACCGAAAGTATGGTGAAGAAGATCGTCAAGCAGGCCGAAAAGCTGGTGGATGTGCTCAAGGCCTTCTATTACCGCACCGAAGACATCCACTACCAGGAGATCGCCCTGTACAAGGTACCCACCTCGGCCCTTACCGGCACCAATGAGATCGAAAAGCTGGTACGCCGTTACAACGCCCGCATCCTCGAGGTCACACCGGATTACACGGTGATCGAGAAGACCGGCCACAAGGAAGAGACCCAAGAGCTGCTTGAGAACCTGAAACCTTTCGGTCTGCTCGAGTTCGTCCGCTCCGGACGCGTGGCCATCACCAAGCCCATGAAAGAGCTCACCACGCACCTGAAAGAAAAAGAGGATGCAACCCATTTCACACAGGCTGAAAACTGAGAAAACTGAAACAATCACCTTAAAAAAAGAAACATTATGGCAAAGATCGATTTCGGAGGCGTGATCGAGGATGTGATCACCCGTGAAGAGTTCCCCGTGGAGAAAGCAAGAGAAGTATTGAAAGACGAGACCATTGCAGTGATCGGATACGGCGTGCAGGGTCCTGCACAGTCGCTCAACATGAAAGACAACGGTTTCAATGTGATCATCGGGCAGGCACCGGAGTTCAAGGAGGACTGGGACAAGGCGGTCCGCGACGGCTGGGTGCCGGGAGAGACCCTTTTCCCTGTCGAGGAGGCTGCCGAGAAGGGCACCATTGTGATGTACCTGGTCTCCGACGCCGCCCAGCGGGCGTTGTGGCCCACCATCAAGCCCCATCTGAAAGAGGGCGATGCCCTTTATTTCTCCCATGGCTTCTCGATCACGTACAAGGAGCAGACGGGGGTGATCCCGCCGGAGAACATCGACGTGATCCTGGTGGCGCCGAAGGGGTCGGGCACGAGCGTGCGGGCCAACTTCCTCGCCGGCACGGGCATCAACTCGAGCTATGCCGTCTTCCAGGACTACACCGGCCGGGCCGAGGAGCGCGCGATCGCCCTGGGCATCGCCATCGGCTCGGGCTATCTCTTCCCCACCACCTTTGAGAAGGAGGTGTACAGCGACCTCACCGGTGAGCGCGGCGTGCTGATGGGTGCCCTGGCCGGCATCATGGAAGCCCAGTACAAGGTGCTCCGCGAACATGGCCACAGCCCCAGCGAAGCCTTCAACGAGACCGTCGAAGAGCTCACCCAGAGCCTCATCCGCCTGGTCGACCAGAACGGCATGGACTGGATGTATGCCAACTGCAGTGCCACGGCGCAACGCGGCGCCCTCGACTGGAGGCACCGTTTCCGGGAGGCTGTCCTGCCCGTCTTCGAGGAGCTGTACGAGAGCGTCAAGAGTGGCAAGGAGACCGAACGCGTCCTCGAAGCCACCGGCCGCCCCGACTACAAGGAACAGCTCGAAAAAGAGCTGAAAGAGATGCGCGAATCGGAACTCTGGAAGGCCGGCGCCGCCGTACGGAAACTGAGACCCGGCAACAACTAACCCCGTAACCCACCGTATATGGACGAAAGAGTATATGTCTTCGACACCACACTGCGCGACGGCGAACAGGTGCCGGGCTGCCAGCTCAACACCGTCGAGAAGATCCAGGTGGCCGAGGCCCTCGACGCCCTGGGCGTCGACATCATCGAGGCGGGCTTCCCCATCTCCAGCCCCGGCGACTTCAACTCGGTGGTGGAGATCTCCAAGGTGGTCACCCGCCCCGTGATCTGCGCCCTCACCCGCGCCGTGAAGAAAGACATCGAGGTGGCGGCCGAGGCGCTGAAACATGCCAAACATCCCCGCATCCACACCGGCATCGGCGTATCCTATTACCACATCCACTATAAGCTCAACTCCACCCCCGAGGAAATCATCGAGCGGGCCGTCGAGGCGGTGAAATACGCCAAAAGCTTCGTGGACGACGTGGAGTTCTACGCCGAAGATGCCGGCCGCGCCGACAACGAATACCTGGCGCGGGTGGTCGAGGCAGTGGTCAAGGCCGGCGCCACGGTGATCAACATCCCCGACACCACCGGCTACGCCCTGCCGTGGGAGTTCGGCGAAAAGATCCGCTACCTCAAGGAGAACGTCAAGGGTATCGACAAGGCGATCATCGCCACGCACTGCCACAACGACCTGGGCATGGCCACAGCCAACACCATCAGCGGCGTGGTCAACGGCGCCCGCCAGGTGGAGGTGACCATCAACGGCATCGGCGAGCGCGCCGGAAACACCTCGCTCGAGGAGGTGGCCATGATCCTCAAGAGCCGTTACAACGACCTGCACCTCACCACCGGCATCAACACAAAGAAGATCTACAAGACCAGCCGGCTGGTGTCATCGCTGATGAACATGCCCGTCCAGCCCAACAAGGCCATCGTCGGCCGCAACGCCTTCGCCCACTCTTCGGGCATCCACCAGGACGGGGTGCTCAAAAAGCGGGAGAACTACGAGATCATCAACCCCAAGGATGTGGGCATCAAGGAGTCGAGCATCGTCCTGACGGCCCGCAGCGGCCGTGCCGCCCTGAAGCACCGTCTTGAGGTGCTGGGCTTCAAACTCGACAAGAAGCAGCTCGACGAGGTGTACCAGAGGTTCCTCGACCTGGCCGACAAGAAGAAGGAGATCAAGGACGAAGACCTTGAGGTGCTGATGGGAGCATACAAGCGTGAGGACCGCAACATCAAGCTCAAGGCCCTGCAGGTGATCTCGGGCAAGTCGGCCATCCCCACCGCCGTGGTGCAGGTGGAGATCAACGGCGAGGAGTTCACCTCCACCGCCACCGGCAACGGTCCCATCGATGCCGCCTTCTCCGCCGTCAAGAGCCTCATCAAGCGCAAGGTGACCCTCGAGGAGTTCCTCATCCAGGCCATCACCCGCGGCAGCGATGATATCGGCAAGGTGCACGTGCAGATCGAGAACCGCGGACAGACCTACTACGGCTTCTCGGCCAACACCGATATCATCACCGCCTCGGTGGAGGCCTTCCTCGATGCCATCGCCAAAGTGATCTGACATTGTCAAACGAAAAAAAAGGAAGAAGAACATTGGAACCAAAGACACTTTTTGACAAGGTATGGGATGCGCATGTGGTCGAACATATCCCCGACGGCCCGGATGTCTTGTACATCGACCGCCATTTGATCCATGAGGTGACCAGTCCCCAGGCTTTTGCCGGCATCGAGCGGCGGGGGGTGCCGGTGCACCGTCCCGACCGCACCGTAGCCACGGCCGACCACAACGTGCCCACGGTCAACCAGCACCTGCCCATCCGCGAGGAGCTCTCGCGCCTGCAGGTGGAGAAGCTGGAGGAGAACTGCCGCCGTCACGGCATCACCCTCTACGGCCTGGGGCATCCCTACCAGGGCATCGTCCACGTCATCGGCCCCGAGCTGGGCCTCACCCAGCCGGGCATGACCATCGTCTGCGGCGACAGCCACACCTCCACCCACGGCGCCTTCGGCAGCATCGCCTTCGGCATCGGCACCAGCGAGGTTGAGATGGTGCTGGCCACCCAGTGCATCCTCCAGCCCAAGCCCAAGAAGATGCGCATCAACGTCGAAGGCGAGCTGGGCAAAGGCGTCACCGCCAAGGATATCATCCTTTACATCATCTCGCAGATCTCCACCTCGGGCGGCACAGGCTACTTCATCGAATATGCCGGCAGCGCCATCCGCTCGCTCAGCATGGAAGGGCGCATGACCCTCTGCAACATGAGCATCGAGATGGGCGCCCGCGGCGGCCTCATCGCCCCCGATGAGAAGACGATCGAGTATGTACGGGGAAGGGAGTTCGCCCCCAAAGGGGAAGAGTTCGAGCGTCTTGCCGCCGAGTGGCTTGCCCTGGCCACCGACGAGGGAGCCGTCTTCGACAGGGAGATCACCTTCGACGCTTCCGGCATCGAGCCGATGATCACCTACGGCACCAACCCCGGCATGGGGGTGGGCGTCACCGGCCGCATCCCCGAGCCCACGGGCAGCGAGGCCGAGCAGGCCTCGTTCATGAAGGCGCTCGACTACATGGGCTTCAAACCGGGCGAGGCGATGCTGGGCAAGAAGATCGACTACGTCTTCCTGGGCAGCTGCACCAACGGCCGCATCGAGGACCTGCGGGCCTTCGCCTCGCTGGTGAAGGGGCATAGGAAAGCCGATGATGTGGTGGCCTGGATCGTCCCCGGCTCGCACCAGGTAGAGCGACAGGCCCGCGAAGAAGGGCTGGACAAGATCCTCAAGGAGGCGGGCTTCGAGCTGCGGCAGCCCGGCTGCTCGGCCTGCCTGGCCATGAACGAGGACAAGATCCCTGCCGGCAAGTACAGCGTCTCCACCTCGAACCGCAACTTCGAGGGGCGCCAGGGCCCCGGCGCCCGCACCCTGCTGGCCAGCCCCCTCACCGCCGCCGCCGCCGCCATCACCGGCCGCATCACCGACCCGCGTGAATTCCTGTGATCTTCAACATGTAAACGATCTATCACCATGCCACGAGAAAAATTCACCATACTGCGTTCGCCGTTCGTCCCCCTGCCGGTGGACAATGTGGACACCGACCAGATCATCCCGGCACGCTTCCTCAAGGCCACCACGCGCGAAGGCTTCGGCGACAACCTCTTCCGCGACTGGCGCTACCTCCCCGACGGCTCGCCCAACCCCGACTTCGTGCTGAACCAGCCGCAATATTCAGGTAAGATCCTGGTGGCCGGCAAGAACTTCGGCTCCGGATCGAGCCGCGAACACGCCGCCTGGGCACTCTACGACTACGGCTTCCGCGTGGTGGTGTCGAGCTTCTTCGCCGACATCTTCCGCAACAACGCCCTCAACAACGGGCTGCTGCCCGTGCAGGTGTCGCCCGCCTTCCTCGAGAAACTCTTCAAAGCCTCCGAAGCCGATCCCTCCACCGAGCTGGAGGTCAACCTCCCCGAACAGACCATCACCCTGCTCAGCACGGGCGAGAGCGAGACCTTCGAGATCAATGCCTACAAAAAAGAGTGCCTGCTGAACGGCTACGACGACATCGACTATCTCCTGAACATCCAGGAGAAGATCATCGCCTTCGAAAAAGAACACAACAAATAAAAAGATGACAGTCATGAAGGTGGAGATCATGGACACGACCCTCCGTGACGGGGAACAGACGATGGGCATCTCCTTCAGTCCTGCCGAGAAGGAGACCATTGCCAAGTTCCTGTTGGAGGAGGTGCGTGTCGACCGTATCGAGGTGGCCTCGGCGCGGGTCTCCTTCGGTGAGGCCGAGGCGGTGAAGCGCATCACGCGCTGGGCCGGCGAAAAAGGATGCCTCGACAAGGTAGAGATCCTGGCCTTCATCGACGGCACCGCCTCGATCGACTGGATCGCGGACGCCGGCGGGCGGGTGGCCAACCTCCTCACCAAAGGCTCGCTGCGCCATGTGCGGGAACAACTGCGCAAAGAACCGCAAGAACACCTCGACGACATCCGCCGCGCCATCGCCTATGCCCGCAGCAAAGAGATGCAGGTCAACCTTTATCTGGAAGATTGGTCGAACGGCATGATCCACAGTCGCGACTATGTCTTCTTCCTCATGGACGGCCTTAAGGATGAGAAGATCGGACGCTTCATGCTACCCGACACCCTGGGCATCCTCAACCCCGAACAGACGGCCGATTTCTGCCGTATCATGCTCGACCGCTATCCGGGCCTGCATTTTGACTTCCACGCGCATAACGACTACGACCTGGCCGCCGGCAACGTCTTCATGGCCGTGCGGGAAGGCATCCACGGCGTCCACACCACCGTCAACGGCCTGGGCGAACGCGCCGGCAACGTGCCCCTGGCCAGCGTGGCCGTCATCCTCAACGACCACCTGCATGCCGAAAACCACCTCAACGAAAAGAAACTCATCCAGGTAAGCAAGATCGTCGAGACCTTCTCGGGCATCCGCATCCCCCCCAACAAGCCGGTGGTGGGCGAGAACGTCTTCACTCAGACTTGCGGCGTCCATGCCGACGGCGACTCGAAGAACAAGCTCTATTACAACGACCTGCTGCCCGAACGCTTCGGCCGCAACCGCCAGTACGCCCTCGGCAAGACCTCCGGCAAGGCCAACATCCTCAAGAACCTCGAAGAGTTGGGCATCGAACTCGACCCCGAGTCGGCCCGGAAGGTCACCGAAAAGGTCATCGAACTGGGCGACAAGAAAGAGCAGATCACCAAGGAAGACCTTCCCTACATCCTTGCCGACGTGCTGAACAACTTCTCCAGCGAAAAGCCGGTCCGCATCCTCAACTATTCGCTCACCCTCTCGCGCGGACTAAAACCCATCGCCAACATCTCGGTCGAAATCCACGGCAAGACCTACAACGAAAGCGCCACCGGCGACGGCCAATACAACGCCTTCATGAACGCTTTGTGGAAGATCTACGACTCGCTGGGGAAAAAGCATCCCGTCCTCACCGACTATGTGGTCACCATTCCCCCCGGCGGCAAGACCGATGCGCTGGTCTCCACCACCATCACCTGGAAGATCGGCAACTACGAATTCAAGACCCACGGCCTCGAGGTCGACCAGACCGAGTCGGCCATCAAGGCTACGGAAAAGATGTTGAACATTATTGAGAACGTAAAGACAGAAAAAAAGAAATAGATAGATAAAAGTTCGGAGTTCCCAGGATGGAGTTGGAAGTTCTGGGTTTCAGGTTTCAGGTTTCAAGTTTCAAGTTTCAGGTTGAGCGACGAACATCAGAAAGAAAAGAAATATTATTTTTGCCAACTCAAAGAAAAAAGGACAAAGATCATGAAATACACCATCGCCACCCTTCCCGGTGACGGCATCGGGCCGGAGATCATGGAGCAGGCAGTCGCTGTCTTGGAGGCTGTCGGAGAGAAGTTCGGGCACACTTTCGAGCATCGTTACGGTCTTGTGGGGGCTGCAGCCATTGACGAGAAGGGGGATCCTTTTCCGCGGGAGACCTTTGAGTTGTGCCGCGAGGCGGATGCGGTGCTTTTCGGGGCTTTGGGCGATCCCAAGTACGACAACGACCCGAAAGCCAAGGTCCGTCCCGAGCAGGGGCTGCTGGCGATGCGCAAACAGTTGGGGCTCTTTGCCAACATCCGTCCGGTGAACACGTTCCCCTCGCTGGCGGGCAAGTCGCCCCTCCGGCCCGACCTGGTCGAGGGGGTCGACTTCGTGGTGATCCGCGAGCTCACCGGCGGCAGTTATTTCGGCGAGCCGCGCGGCCGCTCCGAAGACGGTCACAAAGCCTTCGAGACCAATATCTACTCCCGTGAGGAGATCGTCCGCATCCTCAAGGTGGCGTTCGAGCATGCCCTGGCCCGCCGCAAACACCTTACCGTCGTCGACAAGGCCAATGTCCTGGTCACCTCGCGGCTGTGGCGCGAGACCGCCCAGATGATGGAGAAAGAGTATCCTGACGTGACGGTCGATTACCTTTTCGTCGACAATGCGGCGATGCAGATCATCCAGAACCCTTCGCGCTTCGATGTGATGGTCACCGAGAACATGTTCGGTGACATCCTCACCGACGAGGCAAGTGTGATCACCGGCTCGATGGGTCTGCTGCCCTCGGCGTCGGTGGGTGAGCTCACCTCCCTCTTCGAGCCGGTGCATGGCTCCTATCCCCAGGCTGCCGGCAAGAACATCGCCAACCCGCTGGCCATGATCCTCTCGGCAGCGATGATGCTCGAGACCGGCCTCGGCCTGCACGACGAGGGTGCACTCGTGCGCGAGGCGGTGAGCCGCTCGCTCGAGGAGGGTTATGTCACCGAAGACATCGACCCGCAAGGAGCCAGGAGCACCTCGGAGGTGGGGGCGTGGATCGCCTCCTACATCAGGCGAAAGTGACCTGCCCCCCTGCCCCCAGCCAGGAGACATTCAGGAGAGATGAGAGCAGAGATCCGGAGGGACACCGGCCCGTACGGTTGTGTCCACCGGTGAAGTATGAACAGGAAAACCCAATGTGATGGAAAAAAACCTATACCTCCCCGAGAATGAGCACGATGCCTGCGGCATCGGCTTCGTAGCCCACATCCACGGCGACCGCTCGCACGACATCGTCGAGCGGGGACTGCAGATCCTGGTCAACCTCTCGCACCGCGGTGCCGAGAGCGCTGACAACAAGACCGGCGACGGCGCCGGCATCCTCACCCAGATCCCGCACGACCTCTACGCCGGCGAAGGCATCCCCCTCCCCTCCCCCGGCCTCTACGGAACAGGATTGCTCTTCCTCCCCCGCGACGAGGAGGAAGCCGCCGCCTGCAAGAAGATCATGGAAGAGACCATCGCCGCCGAAGGGCTCGAGCTGATCACCTGGCGCAACGTCCCCGTCAACAACGGCAGCCTCGGCGACATCGCCCTCGCCTCCGAACCCCGCATCGAACAGGTGTTCATCCGCGGCAACATGGAAGAGGACGAACTGGAACGACGCCTCTACCTCGTCCGCAAACAGACGGAGAACAAGGTGCGTGCCTCACAACTGAAAGAAAAAGAGACCTTCTACATCAACAGTCTCTCCCCCCGCACCATCGTCTACAAGGGGCTCTTCACCCCCGACCAGCTCTGTTCGTACTATCCCGACCTGCGTCATCCGGCCTACCGCAGTGCCATCGCGCTGGTGCATTCACGTTTCAGCACCAACACCTTCCCCTCGTGGGACCTGGCACAGCCGTTCCGCTACATCGCCCATAACGGCGAGATCAACACCATCCGCGGCAACCGTCTCTGGATGCATGCCCGCGAGGCCCTGATGCGGTCGCAGCTCTTCCAGGACGACCTGCCCAAGCTCTTCCCCGTCATCGAGCCGGGCAAGAGCGACTCCGCGTCGCTCGACAATGCGCTGGAGTTCCTCGTCCAGACGGGCCGCACCATCCCCCATGCCCTGAGCATGCTCATCCCCGAGTCGTGGAACGACAAAAACCCCATCCCCAAGAGCCTCAAGGCCTTCTACGAATACCACTCCACCTTCATGGAGCCGTGGGACGGGCCTGCGGCCATCCTCTTCTCCGACGGCCGCTATGTGGGCGGCACGCTCGACCGTAACGGCCTGCGTCCCTCGCGGTACCTCATCACCCGCGACGACCTGATCATCATGGGCTCGGAAACGGGCGTCCAGCAGTTCGCCCCCGAGGAGATCCGCGAAAAAGGACGCCTCAAACCCGGCAAGCTCCTGCTCGTCGACACCAAGTTGGGCATCATCATCCCCAACGACGAGGTGAAGGCCGAACTGGCCCGGCGTCATCCCTATGCCAACTGGCTCAAGGAGAACCGCCTCGAGATGGAACAGATCGAGGTGAAAGAACGCAAGCCCTCCACCCTCGGCGACGCCCTGCCCACCTACCTCAAGTCGTTCGGCTACAGCAAAGAAGACCTGGAGGTGCTGCTCAAGCCCATGGCCGAACAGGGCAAGGAACCCATCAACTCGATGGGCAACGATGCCCCCATGGCGGTGCTCTCCGAGAAACCCCAGCGCCTCTTCAGCTACTTCCGACAGCTCTTCGCCCAGGTGACCAACCCGCCCATCGACCCGATCCGCGAAGGACTGGTGATGGCCCTCACCAACTACATCGGCTCGCTGCAGAAGAACATCCTCGAGGAGAGCCCCGAACACTGCCACCTGATCAAGTTCAAGTCGCCCATCATCACCAACACCGACCTGGGCAAGATCAAAGACCTGCGGCACCAGATGTTCACCCACCGCACGTTGAAGATGGTCTTTCCCGTCAACAGCGGCGGCAAGGGGCTCAAGGAGGCGCTCGACCGCCTCTGCCGTGAGGCCGAGGAGGCCGTCGACGCACGCACCAACTTCATCATCCTCTCCGACCGTGACATCTCCGGGGAGATGGCCCCCATCCCCTCGCTGCTGGCCGTCTCGGCCGTCCATCATCACCTCATCCGTGCCAAGAAACGCATGCAGGTGGGGCTGATCGTCGAGACGGGCGAGGCACGCGAGGTGACTCACTTTGCCCAGCTGCTGGCCTACGGTGCCTCGATCATCAACCCCTATGTCGCCTTCGCCATCCTC
>JAMOUS010000039.1 GCA_027067975.1 Bacteroidales bacterium
AAAAAAGGTAAGACGTGATCCGGCGGCGGCGCTTGCTTTTTCCGACTGGCTCAGTTACCTCGAACGGGAGGAAGAAAGCCGCCGGGAAGAGGAAAGGCGTAAGCCGCAGGATGAGATCATCGACCGTTTTTTGGCCAGTCAGCCCCGCATCGTCCCCCGTGAAGAGGAGGAGACTTCACAGGTAGAACAGATCGTGAGGGAGAGTGCCGCGGAAAAAGGTCTTTTCACCGAGACCCTTGCCGGTATCTATCTCAAACAGGGTTATTACTCCAAAGCCATACAGATCTACGAGAAATTAAGTTTGAAATATCCGGAAAAAAGTAGTTACTTTGCAGCCCGGATCGAAGAAGTGAAACGGATCCTGCGGGATCAATCCAAAAAACAGTAAGTCATGGCAATTTATACGATCTTATCGGTATTGATCATCCTGGTGAGCATACTGCTGATTCTGGTGGTCTTGGTACAGAACTCGAAGGGGGGTGGTTTGGCGGCCAACTTCACGGGTGCCGGCCAGGTTATGGGAGCCCGGAAAACGACGGATTTCCTGGAAAAGGCTACCTGGACCCTGGCTGCATCGATCGTGGTTTTGTCATTGCTGGCTACGGCGGCCATACCGCGGAAGGACCGAGAGCATCGTTCTCTTATTGAGGATCAGGTGAACCGTGCCATCAATCCCGATGCGATCCCTACTCTGCCCACGGCTCTGCCCGACCAGAATAATCCTGCCAAACAGGGCCAGTCCCAGGAACAGGGTCAAGGTCAACAACCGGGAGATCCGGGGAGCAAGTAATACCTCTCTAAGGAAAAAAGACAAAGGTGTCAGGATGTCATAAGCCTGACACCTTTTTTGTTTCCTGGCATATCAGGGGGATGGTTTGTAAATGCGTGATGCACAGTGCGGTACAACTCTCTGGGTGGGGGCTGGTTTCTGTTCATTGGCGGCAGGGTTCCCTGTTAATCTGTCCCTTTCCGTGACAGGCAGGAGGAGGAAAGGCTTTTGGCACAGATTTCGATTAGGGAGGCGCGGTATGTAAAATCATGTCTAATCCGAAAAGATCAGGGAATATGGAGAAGATCAAAATCCAGCCGTTGGGTGACCGGGTTGTTATTGAACCGGAACCTGCAGAAGAGAAGACTGCCAGCGGCATCATCATTCCCGATACTGCCAAGGAAAGACCGTTGGTGGGGAAGGTGGTAGCCGTGGGCAAAGGAACGGGTGACGAGAAAATGGAAGTGAAACCGGGCGATAAAGTGCTTTACGGAAAGTATTCCGGTACAGAAATCACCCTCGATGGGAAAGATTATCTGATCATGCGTCAGTCGGATTTGCTGGCTGTGCTTTAAAAAAAAAAGAAAAGAAGAAAAGAAATCGAATCGTTAACCTTAAAACAATAGAGAAATGGCAAAAGAAATTAAGTTTGACATAGAAGCAAGGGATTTGCTGAAAAAAGGTGTGGACATTCTTGCCGACAGTGTCAAGGTGACGCTGGGTCCGAAAGGGCGTAATGTGGTTTTGGACAAGAAGTTCGGGGCTCCGCAGGTGACCAAGGATGGTGTGACCGTGGCCAAGGAGATCGAACTGGAGGATCCTTTTGAAAACATGGGAGCCCAGATGGTCAAGGAAGTGGCTTCGAAAACCGCCGATAATGCCGGTGATGGCACCACCACCGCATCGGTACTGGCTCAGGCTATTTACAGTGTGGGGCTGAAGAACGTTACGGCCGGAGCCAATCCGATGGATCTGAAACGAGGCATTGACCTGGCTGTGACCAAGGTGGTGGAGAAGCTCAAAGAGATGTCCGAGACCGTAGGTGACGACTTCAAGAAGATCGAACAGGTGGCCAGCATATCTGCCAACAATGATCCGGCTATCGGTGAACTGATCGCCGAGGCGATGAAGAAGGTCAAGAAAGAAGGTGTGATCACGGTTGAGGAGGCAAAAGGCATTGAGACGACCGTGGAGGTGGTGGAAGGGATGCAATTCGACCGCGGGTATATCTCGCCTTACTTCATCACCGATCCCGAGAAGATGGAAGCGGTTCTGGAGAATCCTTATATTTTGCTGCATGACAAGAAGATCTCGACGATGAAGGACCTGCTTCCCATCCTGGAGGCCACCTCGCAGGCAGGGCGTCCGCTGCTGATCGTGGCTGAGGATGTGGAAGGCGAAGCGCTGGCCACGCTGGTGGTGAACAAGCTGCGCGGCTCGCTGCGTGTGGCAGCCGTCAAGGCTCCCGGCTTCGGCGACCGCCGCAAGGAGATGCTCGAAGATATCGCCATCCTCACCGGCGGTACGGTGATCTCCGAGGAGAAAGGCCTCAAGCTCGAGCATGCTACGCTCGATATGCTGGGTCAGTGTGAAAAGGTCACCATCGACAAGGAGAACACTACCATTGTCAACGGAGCTGGTGACAGGGAGAAAATCGAGGCCCGTGTGAAGCAGATCAAGAAGCAGATCGAGGTCTCTACCTCCGACTATGACAAGGAGAAGCTGCAGGAACGTCTGGCCAAACTGGCCGGCGGTGTGGCAGTTCTCTATGTGGGTGCTGCCTCCGAGGTGGAGATGAAAGAGAAGAAAGACCGTGTGGATGATGCCCTCAGTGCTACCCGTGCTGCCATCGAAGAAGGGATCGTCCCCGGCGGTGGCGTGGCCTACCTGCGTGCTTCGGAGGTGCTGAAAGACCTCAAGGGCGAGAACGAAGACCAAAATATCGGGATCTCGATCGTGCGTCGTGCGCTGGAGGAGCCCATTCGTACCATTGCCGAGAACGCCGGCGTGGAAGGGTCGATCGTGGTGCAGAAGGTGCGCGAAGGCAAAGATGACTTTGGCTATAATGCCCGTACCGACAAGTATGAGAACCTCTATGAAGCCGGAGTGATCGATCCGACCAAAGTGGCTCGTATCGCGCTCGAGAATGCTGCTTCGGTTGCCGGTATGCTGTTGACGACCGAATGCGTCATCACCGAGAAAGAAGAGGAGAATCCCGCTCCTGCCGGTGGTGCTGGCGGTATGGGTGGTATGGGCGGAATGTATTGATACCCGCCCGTCCGGATGTTCGCAAGGCAAAACCTGCGGACAACACCCATCATACATACTTCTGGAAGAGAAAGCCCTTCCCCCCGGGGGAGGGCTTTCTCTTTGCCGGGTTCCGGTAAAAAATCGTTAATTTTACGCCGGACAAACATTTCGGAGGTCTTTATGAAAAAGGCACTCGTTCTTGCGGTTGCATTGTTTTTGTTCTTGGGGCACACAATTGAGGCCGGCTGGGTGATCAAGGAACAGAGCCGGTTCACCGATACGCGTAAGAAACAAAAACGCAAGGTTTATGCACAGGATTACCTGATCCGTTTCGATGAGGAGGATCTTACGACCATCATCAACCTCAATACGGGCATTATCCGGTTCTATGATCCTCGCAAAAAGGTGTACTGGGAGGGGACCATCGATGATTATGACAAGGATATGGCTGTGTTGCTGCGGGCCCAGTTCCTGAAGCGGATACAGGATTATTCTCCCGCGGAGAAAGCGGAAGCGCTCAAGAGCTTCGACCGCATGCTCAAGCAATTGCAGTTGCCCGACTCCACCGTGATCCTGCATGACCAACTGTTGATCCAGGTCACCCAAACACGGGAGGGGAAGCCGATCGCCGGCTTTGAGACACGGGTCTATACGGTATATGTCAACCAGATTCCGGTGGAGGACGACTGGATCGCACCCGATCTGGAGTTGTTGCGCCTACCTATGCTCGAGCGTTATTACGAGATATTCAACCGGATCACCAAATATTACGAGCAGGGCTTTCATTATCGAAGCCACCCTCGATATATTTACATGCAGACACGGGGTTATCCCATGCGGGTGAAAGAGTATGGGTACGGTTATGAAGTGATCACCGAAGTCAAAAGAGTGAAGCGTCGCAGGTTGTCGGCCAACCTTTTCGAACTGCCCGGCCATCCTCGCCGGGTGACCTTACGGGAACTGAATGAATAGCATAAAATCCCCGGGAAAGAGGAAGGGATGAAGAGAATGGAGAACATACGCAATTTTTGCATCATCGCCCATATCGACCATGGCAAGAGCACCTTGGCCGATCAGTTGTTGCTAAAGACCGGCGCCCTCAGCGAGCGGGACTTTCAGGAGCAGGTGCTCGACGACATGGAACTGGAGCGGGAGCGGGGCATCACCATCAAAAGCCACGCGATCCAAATGGAATATCGCTATGAGGGCGAACTATACAGGCTGAATCTGATTGACACGCCCGGACATGTCGACTTTTCCTACGAAGTGTCACGGTCGATCGCAGCCTGCGAGGGCGCTCTGCTGGTGGTGGATGCCACCCAGGGTATTCAGGCCCAGACCATTTCCAACCTGTATCTGGCCATCGATCATGATCTGGAAATCATTCCCGTGTTGAACAAAATGGATCTGCCCAATGCGATGCCGGAGGAGGTGAAGGATCAGATCGTCGAGCTGGTGGGGTGTGAGCGGGAGGATATCCTGGAGGCGAGCGGCAAGACCGGCATGGGGGTCGATCGTATTCTGGAGGAGATCGTGCGAAGGATTCCCCCGCCCAAAGGTGACCCGGAAGCTCCTCTGCAGGCACTTATCTTCGATTCGGTGTACAACCCCTTCCGGGGGATCTATGCTTATTTCAAGGTGTTCAACGGGGAGATCCGCACCGGTGACCACGTGAAGTTCGTCGCCACGGGACGGGATTATGTGGCCGATGAGATCGGCGTATTGAAACTGCGGAACGAACCACGCGAGGTGTTACGGGCCGGAGATGTGGGATACATCATCTCGGGCATCAAAAACTCCAGTGAGGTGAAAGTGGGGGATACCATCACCCACGTCGACCGGCCGTGTGACAAAGCCATCGAAGGGTTCGAGGATGTCAAGCCGATGGTCTTTGCCGGCATCTATCCGGTGGATGCCGATGATTACGAGGAATTGCGGGCCTCGATGGAAAAACTGCACCTCAACGACGCCTCGCTCACCTTTGAGCCGGAATCGTCGGCGGCGTTGGGTTTCGGCTTTCGCTGCGGCTTTCTGGGGCTGTTGCACATGGAGATCATCCAAGAGCGCCTCGACCGGGAGTTCAACATGAACGTGATTACCACGGTGCCCAATGTCTCATATAAAGTGTACACCACACAGGGAGAGGTGATCGAGGTGCACAACCCTTCGGGTTTGCCCGATCCTACCCATATTGATCACATAGAAGAGCCGTACATCACTGCGCAGGTGATCTCCAAAGCGGAGTTCGTGGGGCCGATCATGAAGCTCTGTATCGACAAACGGGGGACGCTCAAAAACCAGGTGTATCTGACGAGTGACAGGGTGGAGCTCACTTTCGAGATGCCGCTGGCCGAGATCGTGTTTGATTTTTACGATAAACTGAAGAGCATTTCGAAAGGGTATGCTTCCTTTGATTATTATCCCTCGGGATATAAGCCGGCTTCTTTGGTCCGGTTGGATATTCTGCTCAACGGGGAGATGGTGGATGCCCTTTCCACATTGATCCATCGCGATTATGCATACAGTTTCGGGCGGCGTATCTGTGTGAAGCTGAAAGAGCTGATCCCACGGCAGCAGTTCGATATTGCCATTCAGGCAGCGATCGGCTCCAAGATCATCGCGCGCGAGACCATCAAAGCGTTGCGAAAGGATGTCACGGCCAAGTGCTATGGGGGGGACATTACCCGGAAACGCAAGCTGCTGGAGAAACAGAAGAAAGGCAAAAAACGGATGCGGCAGGTGGGAAATGTGGAAGTGCCCCAGCAGGCCTTCCTCGCCGTGCTGAAGCTTGATTAACCTCCTCTAGGTTCGAAAGGTTGGGGGGAAATCATCATTTTTTCTTTGGAGTGGCGAGGTATGTTTTTTACCTTGCAGGAAATATGTTCAATCCAAAAACCTGACCTGAGATGAAAAAGCTTGTTTTTTCACTGGTTGCCGTGATGGCGTTTTCCTGGGCGATGCGTGCGCAGGAGTGTACCCCTTATTTTCCGGCCGAGGAAGGCAAAGAACTGGTTTACCAATTTTATGATGCGAAAGACAAGCCCACACTGAAAGCCCATTACCGTGTGGTGGACGTAAAGGATACCCCCGACGGCCTGAAGATCACGATCGAAAACTGGTATGAGTCTACGGCGGAGAAAGAAAAAAAGAAGAAAAAAGAAGAAGAGATGCTGCCCGACACCTTATTTTTCGATTATTACTGTAAAGGGGGTAGGTTCTATATAGATATGACTTCCGCACTGTCGAAAATTCTTGGGATGTATCAGGAAGCCGACCTGGATATCCAGTCGAACGATCTGGTTTTGCCATCGGATCTGAAGGTGGGACAGACGCTCCCTGATGCCGGTGTTACGGTGGTTGTGCGGGGGGACGGAGGGATCAAGCTGGTGACGATCACTTCCAATGCCTTACATCGGAGGGTTGCGGAAAAAGAAAAAGTCACCACTCCGGCAGGTACTTTCGATTGCTACAAGATTACCTATGATGTGGAAGGGAAAGTGGGGTTCGTGAAGACCCATGCCAAGGGAGCCACATGGTATGCCAAAGGGGTCGGAACGGTACGTTCGGAAAGTTATGACAAGAAAGGGAAGCTGCAGTCGTATCAGGTGTTGGAGGAGATCCGTTAGCAGACCAGGCGATAGCCTTTCCCGTGAATGTTGATGATCTTCACGGAGGGATCGTCTTTGAGGTATTTCCTTAGCTTGGTGATATAGACGTCCATGCTTCGGGCGTTGAAGTAGTTGTCGTCCATCCAGATAGTCCGGAGGGCGAAGTTCCGTTCGAGGATGCGGTTGCGATGGTTGTAAAGGAGTCGCAACAGTTCCGATTCTTTGGTGGTAAGCTTTTGTATTTTGTTACCGAGCCGCAATTCCTGTTTTGTGGTATCGAAGATATACTTTCCGATGTGCAGTTCATTGGCGTTGTGGCCGTCATTGGTGCGGGTACGCCGCAGGATCGCTTCGATACGGAAGAGGAGTTCTTCCATGCTGAACGGCTTGGTGATGTAGTCATCCGCGCCGGTACGGAAGCCTTCGATCACATCCTCTTTCATCGACTTGGCCGTGAGAAAGACGATGGGGATGTCGGAATTGAGCTCGCGGATCTCTTTGGCAAGGGTGAACCCGTCCTTCACCGGCATCATAATATCCAGCAGGCACAGGTCGTAATGGTCGGTGACGAATCCTTTATAGGCATGGTCGCCGTCGGTGAAGAGCTCCGTCTCGTAGCCCTTGGCCTGTAAGTACTCTTTCAGGAGCATACCCAGATTCTCATCGTCTTCTGCGAGGAGGATTCTCGTCTTTTCCATGGTTTTGTCTTTTAATGTTTTTCTTGAGGAAAGAGTAGTGTAAAGGTGGTGCCTTTTTCGGGGGTGCTTTCGACATGGATGCGTCCTCCATGTGCCTCGACCACCTTTTTTACATAACTGAGTCCTAGTCCGAACCCTTTGGTGTCGTGGATATTCCCCGTCGGGACACGGTAAAACTGATCGAAAATCTTCTTCAGGTATTCCTTGGACATACCGATGCCGTTATCGCGAACCATCACCTCCAGACCTTTGTCTGTATTCCGGGTCCGGATATAGATGAGCGGGGCTTCCCGGCAATATTTGATTGCATTGTCCACGAGGTTGGAGAAGACATTGGTGATATGCACCTCGTCGACCTCGATCACGGGGTCTTCAGCTGTGAAATCATGGACGATCTTTCCGTTCTTTTTTTCCAGGCGGATGGAGAAATTGTGGATGACATTGGCGAGTATCTCGTGGATGTCGGTTTCCTTGCGTCGCAGCTTGAGCTTGCCTTTTTCGAAGATGGCCATTTGCAAAACCTTTTCCACCTGGTGGCTGAGACGCCGCGTCTCTTCCTCAATGATGGTGGCGATATGGTCGATGTTCTTTTTGTCATTGGCGATCGAGTGATCCTTGAGCATCTGCGAAGCCAGGGAGATGGTGGAGATGGGTGTCTTCAATTCGTGGGTCATATTGTTCACGAAGTCGGTCTTGATGTCGGAAAGTTTTTTTTGCCGGAAGATGATGTAAAGGGTGCCCAGAAATACGGCCATAAAGAAAATCGTAAGGGCGATGGAGGTGTAACCGACAACACCGAGTGACCGGACAAGGAATTTATGCTCGCGGGGGAAATAGAGGATGAGGCGGTTCCCTTGATTGACCAGGTCGTTGGGGAAAAGAGGCTGTTCGAAGTGAGTGACGTGTTTGTTGAGGGGGTCGTAGCCGGGTGTGCGATAGACCACCTTCCCGTTGGGACCGACGATCGCAAACTCGAAAGCTTCCCGAATGCCAAATTCATTGAGAATGTCGCGGATGAGGTAGAAGAGTTCGACCGGTTCGATCCGTTCTGAGATGTCGGGCGGGGTGACTTCCAGACGCTGGAGGATATGGGAGATGAGGGTCTCTTTCTCCTTTTTTCCCATGGCCCGGGCAGAGAGGGGGTTGTCGTTGAGGATCGACTCGATACGGCCTTTCAGCAAGGATGTGTCCGCAGCCGATGGCGGAGGTGTGGAAGGTCGCATTACAGGAGGAGGTCCCAAAGGGGCCGAGATGTTATGCTGGAAAAGAATCTCTTCCCGCACTGCCTCATATACCTCCTGTTGTTCCAGCCGTACGATTACCTTGTGCAAGGCCAGATTGACCTGTCGGCTGAATTGTGCACTTTTTACCTCCAGGGCATGGTTCAGCCACAGCACTTGTACCGTCACCAGGGCCACCATTCCCAGCCCCATGATCCCGCTCAATATCCAGATCGTCCTCTTGTTCATCCTGTAACAAAGATAATTCAAAGCCAAAGAACCCGCCGTCTTTTAACACTCTTTAACATCCCTTAACCCTTGTTAACAAAAATTCGTCATACTTTTGATGCGACAATGAAACAAAAAACGAAAAAAGCCGTAAGAAAATACGGTAGACAAAAGCAGTAGGTTTTTTGGTTTAGGTTAATAAAAGGGTTAATACGGAGAACAGGTGCTGGAAACGGCACCTGTTTTTTTAGGCAAATACAAGCCGGATGAACGGGAAAAACAAGTTTTTCGACTTCCTGTAACAAACACAAGGACAGTGCATAACATATCCTGCAACGAAAGTACGGCGAAGTGCTCTGTAAAAAAAAAAGACTTTTTTGGCACGGTAATTGCTTGCTCTTAAGCAGGCCATAAAACAAAAGCAGTAGGTTTTTTGGTTTAGGTTAATAAAAGGGTTAATACGGGGAAAGCAGGTGCGACCGCACCTGCTTTTTTCTTTTTGGGTCATTCGAGGATCATGTTGCGGAGCGGGGGATGTTCATCCAATGGTGGGAGGAAAGAGGTGATCACCTCCTGCATATTGCGAAGTGTGTGAAGGATGGTTTCCATTTGGTCGTGGGGGGGGGCAGGGGTGATATGGAGGAAGAAGTCGATGTTTCGGAGTGCGGGGACAAGGACTGCCTCGGGGGTGCGGTTGGCCAGGAGGTGGTAGGAGAGCATCCGGGTTTCATCATACCAACGAAACAGAGGAAATGCCAGCTCTTTCCCTTTTCTTTTCATCCGGTATTCTCCACTCGCTGAAAGATCCATGTGTAGATGCTGGTTCAGTTTCCAGGCCAGGAGATAGATGCGTTCATGAGAGGCGATGGCCACGACTGTGTGTTCCGGAGAGACGCCGGGGGAGAGACCGTACTTTTTCGTTTTGCCCATAACCCGGTGGTTTCATGAGTTCCGCAGGCGGTGATAAGCATCCCGCGAAGCTTCTTGTTCAGCCTCTTTTTTCGAGTGGCCCGATCCTGTTCCGAGAAGATCGTTGCCCGTCTGGAGCAGGGTATGAAAAGTGGGTTGACCATCTTCCCCTTTTCCGGAACGGGTGACGAAAGAAAGGGAAGTGTGATTCTTTTGTGCCCATTCGACCATCAAGCTTTTGAAATCAGTGTCTTCTTCCAGGATCTGACGGAAAGATACATATTTTTCGAACAGAACCTTATGGAAATATTTCCGGGTACGGTCATACCCCTGGTCCAGAAAAAGGGCGCCGATGAAAGCTTCGAAGACATCGCCATAAATGTGGCGATGCTGGTTGTCAGATTGGTGATTGTACAGGACGAAACGATCGAGCCCCATGCTGAGGGCGATATCGTTGAGGGTTTTCCGGTTTACAAGCCGTGACCGCATTTTGGTAAGCTTTCCTTCGTCTTTGTCGGGGAAGAGGTTATAGAGGTGTTCGGTGACGATGGTGCTGATGACGGCATCTCCGAGGAATTCCAGCCGTTCGTTGTTGACGGGGAATCCTTCGTGGGTGAGGGTGCCCGAACGGGTGATGAAGGCGGTTTCATAGAGCTTCATTTCACCGGGGGGGAAGGGCAGGAGCTTCCTCAGAAAAGAATGAAACCCCTTTTGACGTAGCAAAAGGGGTTTTTTCTTTTTCAGGAAGGGAAACACGGTTTATCCTTCAAATTTTTTGAAAATGATGGATGCGTTGTGTCCGCCGAAACCGAAAGTGTTGCTCAGGGCGGCCTTCACGTTTTTATGGACGGCTTTGTTGAAGGTGAGGTCGAGGTTGGGATCGATCTCGGGGTCGTCCTCAAAGTGGTTGATGGTGGGAGGGATGATCCCTCTCTGGATGGCCATGATGGAGGCGATGGCTTCAACGGCGCCGGCGGCACCGAGAAGGTGTCCGGTCATCGACTTGGTTGAGCTGATGCTCATGCGGTAGGCCTGCTCCTTGAAAAGTTTGATGATGGCATTGGCTTCGGCGATATCTCCGCGGGGGGTGGCAGTACCGTGCACATTGATGTAGTCGATCTCGTCGGGGGACATGCCCGCGTCATCGAGGGCTGCCTGCATCACCAGGGCGGCCCCCAATCCTTCAGGATGGGGTGCGGTGAGGTGATAGGCGTCGGCCGACAGGCCGGCCCCTGCGATCTCGGCATAGATCTTGGCCCCGCGGGCCTTTGCATGTTCCAGTTCCTCAAGGATGAGGGTGCCGGCCCCTTCCGCCATTACGAAACCGTCACGGGTCTTGTCAAAAGGACGCGAAGCGGTCTTGTAGTTTTCATTGTTGGTACTGATCGCCATCATGGCGTTGAAGCCGCCCACCCCCACTTCGTTAATGGGGGCCTCGGAGCCTCCCGTGACGAAGACTTCGGCCTTCCCGAGGCGGATGTAGTTGTATGCATCGATGATGGCATTGGCCGCCGTAGAGCAGGCCGACACGGTGCC
The DNA here is from genome assembly GCA_027067975.1 of Bacteroidales bacterium. Classification (GTDB taxonomy): domain Bacteria; phylum Bacteroidota; class Bacteroidia; order Bacteroidales; family VadinHA17; genus DRPN01. Next base: position 11,219 of record JAMOUS010000039.1, read on the forward strand.
GAAGTTGGGGCCACGGAAACCGTAACGGATGGAGATGTGACCGGCCGCGATATCAGAGATCATCTTCGGGATGAAGAAGGGACTGAAACGCGGGGTGCCGTCTCCTAGGGAGAAAGATCGGATCTCTTCCAAGAAGGTCTGGAGCCCTCCGATGCCGGAACCGAAGATCACCCCCACCCGGTCGTGATCCACCTTTTCCAGGTCGAGCCCCGAGTCGGTGACCGCCTCTTTGGTGGCTACCAGGGCAAACTGGGAATAGAGATCCAGCTTACGCTGCTCTTTCCTGTCGAAATGTTCATTCGGATCATACCCCTTTACCTCGCAGGCAAAGCGGGTCTTGAATTTGGTCGTGTCAAAACGTGTAATCAGGTCGGAGCCACTAACGCCTCGGGCCAATGCATCCCAATAATCAGGTACATTGTTCCCTATCGGGGTTAGTGCTCCTAACCCGGTAACGACTACACGTCTCAAAGTCATTTCAGAACTACTTTACGTTCTCTTCAATGTACTTGATGGCTTCCCCTACCGTGGAGATGTTTTCAGCCTGATCATCGGGAATCCCGATGTTGAACTCTTTCTCGAATTCCATGATGAGTTCCACGGTGTCGAGAGAGTCAGCACCCAGGTCGTTGGTGAAGCTGGCCTCGGGGGTCACTTCACTCTCGTCCACGTTCAGCTTGTCAGCGATGATCGCTTTTACCCTTGATGCAATGTCTGACATGATCGTAAAGTTTTGGTTAGTATTAACGGTTAGCGCTGCAAAGAAATGTATTTCGGAAAAAATTTTCAAACAAATCGAAGTTTTTTTGCAATGCGGTCGAAGATCCCAATAAAAAACTTCCGATATTTGAATCGAAATAATGTTTGTAAGGCAGTCATAATGAGAAAAAAATGGCGTATCGCGGTGTTCGCTTCCGGCTCCGGATCGAACGCCGAAAATCTGGTCGAATATTTTAACAAAACGGTCGAAAAGGAAGTGGCTTTGATCTTGACGAACAATCCGAAGGCCTATGTGCTGGAGCGGGCGAAGCGGTTGGGGGTTGCTACGGAGGTGTTCGACCGTGAAGATTTAAAGAAAGGGAAGGTGTTGGAGGCATTGCGGGAACATGATATTGATTTCATTGTCCTGGCAGGGTTCCTGTGGTTAATGCCGGCAGAGATCGTAAGGGCTTACAAAGGGAGGATCGTCAATATCCATCCGGCCTTGTTACCAAAATATGGAGGGAAAGGCATGTATGGGTTGCATGTCCATCGGGCAGTGATCGAGAACGGCGAAAAGGAAAGCGGCATCACGATCCATTATGTGAATGAGGAGTATGACAAAGGAGATATCATCTTTCAGGCGAGGTGTCCGGTATTGCCGGACGATACGCCCGAAAGCCTTCAGGAGCGGGTACACGCCTTGGAGTATGAACACTATCCACGGGTGGTGGACAAAGTGATCGAAAGCCTCAGCGAACCACGACGTTGATGATCCTTTTCGGGACGAAGATCACCTTCTTTACCTCTTTCCCTTCGATCCATTTTTGGGACTGAGGGGCCTGGAGAACAGCTTTCTCGGCCTGTTCTGCCGTGGCTTCCACAGGCAGGGTAAGTTTGAAACGCATCTTTCCGTTGAAGGAAACAGGATATTCGAAAGTATCCTCTTTTAAATATTTTTCATCGTAGTCTGGCAGTTTGGCGAAAGAGATGCTGGGCTGATGACCCAGTCGTTCCCAAAGTTCTTCCGCCATGAGGGGGGCCATGGGGGAGATGAGGATGACCAAGGGTTCCAGTACCTTGCGCTTGTGGCACTTCAGGGAGGAGAGGTCGTTGGTACAGATCATGAATGAGCTGACGGCGGTATGGAAGGCGAACCGTTCGTAATCATCGCGCACTTTCTTGATGGTGCGGTGCAACACACGCTGTTCCTCCTCGGTGGGTTCCTCGTCGCTGACAATGAGTTGGCCGTCCGCATCGTGGAAAAGTCTCCAGAACTTTTTGGTGAAGCGGGAGATACCTTCGATGCCGTTGATATCCCACGGTTTGGATTGTTCGATGGGCCCCAGGAACATTTCATACATCCTGAGAACATCGGCACCGTATTTTTCCACCAGTTCGTCGGGGGTCTGGACGTTGTGTTTGGATTTGGACATCTTCTCGATCTCCCAGCCGCAGATATATTTCCCGTCTTCCAGGATGAACTCGGCATCGCGGAACTCAGGTCGCCATTTGCGGAATGCCTCGATATCCAGCTCGTCGTTGTGCACCAGGTTGATGTCGACGTGGAGCGGTGTCGACCATTGTTCCCGGTCGGGGATGTTCTTTGAGACGAAGAGGGGTTTCAATTCCCGGACCTTGTGCTTATCGAAAATGATTCCTCCTTCTTGGGTGGTTTCAATGGCTTCTTCCACTTCACGCACGATCTCATCGGTCATGTAGATGATATCATGGATCGGAAGCAACAACAGTTTCTTGCCGGTGTTCTTGATGTACTCCTTGTAATAACTTTCCAGTTTTTCCAGTTTTTCCTGGCTCTTGATCTCGACGATCAGATTGGCTTGGGTATGGTAAAAGTCGAACTTACGGTTCCCGTCGCGGTAGTTTCGGATCACATACTGGGCTTGTCCGTTCTGTTCCATTCGTTTCCACAGGAGGTATTCCGCATATTTTTCCAGGTTCACGCGATAGACGAAATTGGAACGTCCCAGGATCTTTCCCTGGTTGATGAGTTTTTTGAAGGGTTCTTCGGTGACGGCAAGGCCGATGTCGTACAGGAATTTGTTCCAGAAACGGGAATAGATCAGGTGGCCGGTGGCATGTTCGTCGCCTCCCACGTAGAGGTCGACATTCTGCCAATAGGTGACCGCCTCTTTTGAAAAGTATTCTTTGTCGTTGTGAGGATCCATGTAGCGGAGGTAGTATCCGCTCGATCCGGCAAAGCCGGGCATGGTGTTGGTCTCGAGCGGATAACCTTCGGGGGAGGTCCAGTTCTTTGCCCTGGCGAGGGGAGGTTCTCCTTTTTCGGTGGGAAGGTATTTATCGACCTCCGGCAGTTCGAGGGGCAGCAGGTCTTCATCCAGGGGATAGGGGATACCCTCCTTGTAATAAATGGGGAAAGGCTCTCCCCAGTAACGTTGGCGGCTGAAGATGGCGTCGCGCAGGCGGTAATTGACCTTCCCATAGCCGCGGCCCGTCTCTTCGAGATGACGGATAATGGCAGGGATCGCTTCCTGAACGGTCATACCATTGAGGAGGCCGGAATTGATCAGGTAACCTTCTTTAGAATCGTAAGAATCTTCCCAGGTGGACGGATCTTCCTGTTTTCCTTTTTCGCGTGTGACCACCTGGATGATGGGGAGGTTGAAATGGCGGGCAAAGGCGAAATCCCGTGAATCATGGGCAGGCACGGCCATGATGGCGCCGGTACCATACCCGGCAAGGACATATTCAGCCACCCAGATGGGGATCCGTTCGTTGTTGACGGGGTTGATGGCATACGCACCGGTGAAGGCGCCGGTGACCCGTTTGACATCGGCGATACGGTCCCGTTCCGAACGGTTGATGGCCTGGGTGACATATTCGCTCACTTCCGCTTTCCGCTCGGGGGTGGTGATTTGGGACACCAGAGGATGTTCCGGGGCGAGGACCATGAAGGTTGCGCCGAAAAGCGTATCCGGGCGTGTGGTGAAGATCTCGAGTTTTTCATTGTGACCTTCCACATCAAAGAAGACCACGGCTCCTTCAGAGCGGCCGATCCAGTTGCGTTGTACCTCTTTGATCGATTCGCTCCAGTCGATGGTCTCCAGTCCGTCGAGGAGGCGCTGGGCATAGGCGGTGATGCGGAGGAACCACTGCCGCATCTTTTTGCGTTCGACCGGGTATCCTCCCCGTTCGGAGTAGCCGTCCTTCACTTCGTCGTTGGCCAATACCGTCCCCAACGCCGGGCACCAGTTGACCCATGTCTCCGACAGGTAGGCCAGGCGATAGTTCATTAAGATCTCCTGCTTTTCCTTCTCCGTAAAGCTTTTCCACTCTTCGGCGGTGAAGGTGCGTACTTCCGATGCGGCTGCATTCACATGTGCATTCCCTTCTTTTTCGAAGATGCGG
>JAMOUS010000040.1 GCA_027067975.1 Bacteroidales bacterium
GACCCGCACCTTTGTCATCTATGCAGATGATGAGGTAAAGGGTTGCGGGCCCTGGATGCTGTTGCGACAGATGGGCTACAGCAACGTACGGGTCATGCTGGGCGGTTTCGAATATTACCTTACCGGTAAACCTTTTCCCAGTGTGGAGGCCGGACAATGTTATGACGAACAACCGCGGTATGACTACGCCAAGTATTTTAAGGGAGGCGGCGGGCAAACCTCCCCAGCCAAGAAAAAGACACCGAAGGAGGTCGTACCCAAGCGTAAAAAAAGAGTGGTGGCTTCAGGAGGGTGTTAGGTATTGAGGCTGCTCATTTGTTTCCCCTTGCCTTTTTCAGTTCCATTGCCATCTGGTTGGCAAAGACGAATTTATTGAGGATCTCGTTGTCAGAAGAGAGGATCTCCTTATTGTTCCCCTCCCACACTTTTCTCCCTTCGTGGATGAAGAGAATCTTTTCCCCGATCCCCATGACGGAGTTCATGTCGTGGGTGTTGACGATGGTGACGGTTTGGAACTCTTCGGTGATCTCTTTGATCAGTTGGTCGATGAGGATGGAGGTCTGCGGGTCGAGTCCGGAGTTCGGTTCATCGCAGAAGAGATAGTCCGGGTTCAGTACGATGGCGCGGGCCAGGGCGACGCGCTTTTTCATTCCCCCGCTGATTTCGGCAGGATATAGATGGTTGGCATTCACCACGTTGACTCTTTTCAGGCAGAAGTTGGCACGTTCCCGTTTTTCCTCGTCGCTCATATCGGTGAACATGTGCAAGGGGAACATTACATTCTCTTCGACGGTGGCCGAATCGAACAGAGCGGCTCCCTGAAAGAGCATTCCGATCTTTTTACGGATATCTTTTTTCTCGGTGAAACTCAGGCGGGTGAAGTTCACATCACCGTAATAGACGTCTCCTTCGGTGGGTTCAATGAGGCCGACGATGCTTTTCAGCAATACGGTCTTCCCCGAACCGCTCTGGCCGATGATCAGGTTGGTTTTACCTTTTTCAAAAGTACAGGTGATATCTTCGAGGACCACTTTATCATCGAAGACCTTGGTAAGGTGTTCGACCCGGATCATGACAGCAGGAGTTGGGTGAGGATTACATTGAACAACAGGACATTGATGCTGCTGTATACGACAGCCTTGGTGCTGGCACGTCCTACCTCGAGTGCACCGCCTTCAACGGTATAGCCGTAATAGGAAGAGATGGAAGAGATGATGAAAGCGAAGATCGTGCTTTTGATGAGGGTGTAGGTGACAAAGAAGGGGTTGAAAGCGTATTGCAGACCGTAATTGAAGTCAGGGACGGGGATTACGCCGGTGACTACGACGGAGAGCCAGCCGCCGAAGATTCCCGTGATGATACTGATGATGGTGAGGAGGGGGAAGAAGAAAAGGGAGGCCACGATTTTGGGGAGAATCAGGAAGCTGGCAGAGTTGATTCCCATGATTTCCAATGCGTCGATCTGTTCGGTGATGCGCATGGTCCCCAGTTCGGAGGCGATGTTCGAGCCGGCTTTCCCTGCCATGAAGAGGGCGATCATCGTGGAGGAAAATTCCAGGATCATCGAATCACGACAACCCAGACCGATGAGGTATTTCGGCAGGAAAGGACTTTCCGTGTTGTAGGCGGTCTGCAGGGTGACCACCGACCCCATGAACAAGGAGATGATCAGCACGATCCCCAAAGAGCTGATCCCGATATTGTTCAGCTCCTGCAGGAACTGACGGTAATAGATCCTTTTCTTCTCCGGTTTGGAGAAAACCTTGCCCAGGAGCAAGATATAGCTTCCCAACTGATACAACAAATTACCCATAGCCCACATGTCTTACCGCAAAAATAGGGAATTTTAATCATTCGGGGATATTTATTTATCTTTGGGACAAACTATTGAAACCATGAACGAACATCGTTATTGTGTGATCATGGCCGGCGGTGTGGGCAGTCGTTTCTGGCCATACAGCCGTGCCCGAAAGCCGAAACAGTTCCTTGACATCTTGGGAACGGGGCGTTCTTTGTTGCAGATGACCTATGACCGGTTCCGCAAGTTGTGTCCGGAAGAAAATATTTTGATCGTTACCAATAAGGAATATACGGATCTGGTGAAGGAACAATTGCCCGGGATTCTTCCTGACCAAGTTCTTTCCGAGCCTTTCAGGAAGAATACGGCACCTTGTATTGCCTATGCCAGTGAGAAGATCCGTTCGGTCGATCCCGAAGGTGTGATGGTGGTGGCTCCTTCTGATCATTACATTCAGGATGAAGAGAAATTCCTGGAAGTCATCGAAGAGGGGTTTTCCTTTGTTGAACGGCACGAGGCTCTCCTGACGATCGGCATCGAGCCTACACGACCGGAGACCGGCTATGGGTACATCCAGATCAAAAAGGATACTCGGCAAGATACAAAGAATGATCTGTACAAGGTCAAAACCTTTACCGAGAAACCCAACCGTGAATTGGCTCAGGTGTTTCTGGAGAGCGGGGATTTTTACTGGAATGCCGGTATTTTTCTCTGGTCGGTGAAAAGTATCCTGGCTGCGTTCGAAAAATATATGCCCGACATTTACCATATTTTTGCAGAGGGTCGAGGCATATATCATACGGAAAAGGAAGAGGCATTCATTTACAAGGCCTATTCTAACTGTACGGAGATCTCCATAGACTATGCGATCATGGAGAAGGCGGAAAATGTATATGTGATTTGTGCGGATTTCGGGTGGTCGGATCTGGGTACATGGAATTCTTTGTATGAACATTCCGAACTGGATGATCATGGCAATATGGTCACAGGGGATCCGGTTTTTTTGTATGAGGTGAAAGGATCCATCATCCACACCGATGAGGGGAAATTGTTGGTCGCTTATGGTCTGGAGGATTATATTGTGGTGCAGTCGGGAGAGATTACCCTGATTTGTCCGAAAAAGGAGGAACAGCGGATCAAGCAGTTTGTGAAGGAGATCCAGATCAAAACGGGGGATAAATATATTTAAACGGCGGAGAGACGGAAAGAAAAAGGCCGTTCTTCAGAACGGCCTTTTTTATGTGGGAAGAGGAAGGGTGATCAGTATTCCCAAAGATCCTGTTCAAAGTTGAAGATGGAGTTTTTGATCCTGTCGGCTTCGAGAAGTGCGGCGCGTCCCGACTCATAGGAGTCGATACTGCGGTTATCATAGACGTTCGATTCGGTGATGATCACACCGTGGAAGCGTCGTTGCAGGAACAAATCATCGTACGAGATCTTCTGAGCGTCGTTAAAGGGATTATAGGCTTCGTGGTTGGCGAAGATTTCACGGAATTCAGGATAATAGATCCAGAAAAGTTTTCTTCTTTCCATCTGTCCGGTGGTGGGGTTTTCACTGATGCGTACCGGGCAAAGGCCGAGGATCCGGACATCCAGTGTAGAACGGGTTTTATCGAAGAACCACACCTCCTGGATGATGTACTCCTTGACGTCGGAGGTACGGGCTTCGTTCACGATGGTGGTATCATGCATGACGCCGTTCTCATCGGGGACCTGGATCACTTCGGTGTTGGCGCCGAAGTTTTTCTCGATATCGTCCTGGGTGATCTTGACCGTCATGTCGTCGTGCAAAGGATCATAGGCGGTCACCTCACCGGCCCGGAGGGCATCGTAGATGACATCGATCAAACTTTTACGATCGCCGATAGGTTCGGTGGGATAATAGAGCGGAAGGTTGAACTTCTGCCTCAAGTCGACCAGTCGCCAAATCTTT
>JAMOUS010000041.1 GCA_027067975.1 Bacteroidales bacterium
GAGCGATGGCAGGGGCAGCCCGGTTCCTGTGCCGAGACACCGGCAAAAGAGAGGGACAGCAAAACAAGCAACAAGCGGATTCTGTTCATCCGCTTATGATTTCGGATCATACTCTTGCACATCGATCTCTCCTTTGAGGTAGAGGTAAGCATAATATGCCAGGCCTTCCAGTTCGTCATCACCGGGATAGACATGTACGTCAGCCACTTTGGGCAATCGTTTCATGAGGGCTTTCATGAGGAACTGGCTGTTGGCCATTGGTCCGGTGACGAGGATGGCATCGACATCATCGGTGATGGTCATGAACATGGCACCCACCTCTTTGGCCACCTGGTATGCCATGGCTTCGAAGATAAAGAGGGCATAGCTGTCGCCCGCTTCGGCAAGCTTCTCGGCCTCATAGCCGTTCCGTGTGCCGAGGTATGCGACCATTCCCCCTTTCCCTCTGACCATTGAGAGCATCTCTTCGAGCGTATATTTTCCGCTAAATGCGGCCCTGATAACATCCCCCACGGGGAGTGAACCACTCCCGATGGCCGAGAAAGGACCGTCCCCGTCATAGCCGTAGGTGGCATCCACCACTTTGCCATGATGATGCATGCCCACGGTAATCCCTCCCCCAAGGTTCACCACGATCAGGTTAAGATCCTCATACTTCCTGCCGATCGAACGGGCGTACATCCTGGCGACGTATTTCTGGTTCAGGGCATGGAAGATCGATTTTCTTTCAAACTCGGGATGTCCCGAGATGCGGGCGATCTCTTCGAACTCATCCACCACCACCGGATCGGCGACATAGGCTTTGGCGTTCGGAAAATGTCGGGCCAAGTTGTCGGCGATCAGTCCTCCCAAGTTGACAACATCTTCCACCAGCTCGTTGAAATCGCGGAGATCGCGTTTCATTTTTTCGTTCACCAGATAGAGTCCCGAATGCACCGGACGGATCAGTCCACCTCTTCCCAGCACCATGATGATGTCCTCAAAGGGAATCTCATTTTCTTCCAAAGCATGGAGGATCTCCTTGACCCGATATTCCTCCTGGTCGAGGATCTTTTTGAATTTTTTGAGTTCCTCCTGGGGATGCCGGATCATTTTCAGGAAGATGACCTTTTCGAGCCGATACACTGCGATCTTGGTGTAATCGGGCCGGGGGTTCACCGTAAGGACCAGGACGCGGGAGAGGTCTATGCCGTCACGTGCCATTTTTGCGTTTCGTTTTGAATAGGGTAAAGTTAAAAAAAAAGTTTTTCCCGGCGCGGAGGCCGGGAAAAACTTGGTAATTTACGAAGGAGTGTCGCGCTGTCAGACCTGCGGTTCGGGAAAACTCCGGATGTCCGCGGTAAAGCGTTCGAGTTCCTCTTCGGAGAGTGCGTAGTCTTTCAGGCGGCCGTGGATATAATTATCATAGCCGACGAGGTCCATGAGGCCATGACCGCTGAAGTTGAACACGATCACCTTTTCCTTTCCCTCTTCTTTTGCCTTTTTGGCTTCTCGGATGGTTTGGGCGATCGCGTGGCTGGTTTCCGGGGCAGGGATGATGCCTTCGGTACGGGCGAAGAGCATGGCAGCCTCATAGCATTCCAGCTGATGCAGGGCGACGGGATTGGCAAGGCCAAGGTTGACCGCATGGCTCACCAGGGGGGCCATACCGTGGTAACGCAGTCCGCCGGCGTGGATGGGCGGGGGGATGAAACCGTGTCCCAGTGTGTGCATGGCCAGCAGAGGGGTCAGTCCTGCATTGTCGCCAAAGTCGTAGTGATAAGGTGCCCGTGTGAGGGTTGGACAAGAAGCCGGCTCGACAGGGATGATCTCGATCTCTTCGCCGTTGATCTTGTCGAGAATGAAGGGGAAGGCCAGGCCTGCGAAGTTGCTGCCCCCCCCGACACATCCGATCACCACGTCGGGTTTCTTTTCGTTGGCTTTTTCCAATTGTTTTTTGGTTTCCAGTCCGATCACCGTCTGGTGGAGCAGCACATGGTTGAGGACACTGCCAAGGGAATATTTTGTTTTTCCGGTTTTGTCGGTCACGGCTTCTTCGACCGCTTCGCTGATGGCAATGCCGAGGCTTCCGGGGGTATCGGGGTCTTTTTCCAGCACGGCCCGTCCGGCCTGTGTCTCGGTGCTGGGGCTGGCCACGCAGGTAGCCCCCCAGGTCTGCATCATCATCTTCCGGAAAGGTTTCTGATCGAAGCTGATCCGCACCATATAGACCTTAGCTTCGAGTCCGACGAGCGAGCAGGCGAAAGCCAGTGCACTCCCCCACTGCCCGGCCCCCGTCTCGGTGGTGATCTTTTTCACGCCGAACACCTTGTTATAGTATGCCTGGGCGACAGCGGTATTGGGTTTGTGACTTCCCGCCGGAGAGACACTTTCATTCTTATAATAGATCCGGGCAGGGGTATCGAGGGCTTTTTCCAAGGCATAGGCTCTGTGAAGCGGCGAGGGTCTCCAACGCACCAGCATTTCCAGCACCTCTTCCGGGATGTCCACCCAACGCTGTGTGGTCATCTCCTGTTCGATGAGGTTCATCGGGAAAACGGCAGCGAGCTGTTCAGGGGAAAGCGGTTTCCCGTCCGGTCCCAACGGCGGCGGCGGCGGTTTCGGAAGGTCGGCTGCCAGGTTGTACCATTGCCGGGGCATCTCCGACTCGTCCAGCAAGATCTTGTTTCTCTTGGTCATCTTCACACATCTTTTAAAGGTTAACACTTCAATATAACAAAACGGGGCATGCTGGTAACCAACATGCCCCGTGGAATCTTCCTCTCACATCCGGACACACCGGTTACCCTCCATTCTCATGGAAACGCCACCACCACCAATATGCCCGGCTTACTGTTTTCATCTTGATGTCGCTAAAATAAAAAAAACCGCATTCACAACAAAAATTTCACCTTTTTTCGGGATTTCCGGGATCAAAAGACATCGACGATTCTGAATGTCTGTCCGTTAAACTCGTAAGTATCACCTTTTTTGAGGCCCCGGATCTTTTCGAACAGGGGAACTTTGGGCGAGATCGCATACCACGTCTCCCCGCAGCATTCGAACTTACCCAGCCCAATGGAAACGAACAGCCGCTGTTTGTCGGTGACCACCGCCGATCCCACATCGATATAATCCCGGCTCTTGAGCGTTGCCAGTTTTTCGAGCACCTGTTTCTCCTGCAAGGCTTTTTCATATTGTGCGGCCAGGAGATCTCTCTTACTGAGCAACTGTATCCGGTAAGGATCGTACAGATCCCGTGTCTGATCATCTTCATTGGCACTTTCCTGGACCTCTTCCACAGCCTGTCGTGCCGTGTTGACCACCTGTTCCTGTTTTTCCAGGCAGAGCCGTATGATCTCCTTCTTTATTTTTTCCTTTTCTTTGTCCATGATAAAAAAACCTTTCTCCTTCTTCGCCCTCCTTTGCGAAGCCAACCAATAAATATCATACTTTTGCTGAGAAGGGTAGGGAACGGTTAGGTGGTATAAAGTTAAAAAAAATCGAATAAAACAAACAAAACCGAAAAAAAATATTGGCCGCATGGTTTACTTGAAACATCAGCGGGGTTTTGCGAGTGACAACAATGCCACAGTACATCCCAGGGTCCTGGAGGCGATCGAGCTTGTGAACCGTGGGCATGCGGTGGGGTATGGGGATGATCCCTGGACCACGGAAGCCACGGGAACGATCTCGTCGTTGTTCGGGGGAGAGGCGGAGGTGTTCTTTGTCTTCACCGGCACGGGAGCCAATGTGATCAGTCTGGCAGCGGCTTTGCGGCCTTGGGAGTCGGTATTGTGTGCCGAGACGGCCCACATTCATAAGGATGAGTGCGGAGCTCCCGAGCGCTTCACGGGGAGCAAGGTGATCCCCCTCCCCCACCGGGACGGTAAACTGACCCCTTCGCTTATCGGGAAGGAACTCACCGGTTTTGGTTTTGAGCATCACGCTCAGCCCAAGGTGATCAGTGTCAGTCAGACCACCGAGCGGGGGACGGTATACACGTCGGATGAACTGGCTTCCCTGGCCGAACTGGCACACGCGCATGGCATGTACCTCCATGTCGATGGAGCCCGCCTGGCCAATGCCGTTGCAGCTTTGCAGGTCACGCCCGAAGAAATGTTCACCCGTGCAGGTGTGGACATCTTAACCTTCGGAGGCACCAAGAACGGCCTGATGTTCGGCGAAGCGATCGTCGTACTCAACAAAGAACTGGCCCGCAACATGAAATATATCCGGAAGCAAGGGATGCAGCTCGCCTCGAAAATGCGTTACATCGCCGCCCAGTTCCTGGCCTACCTGGAAGATGATCTTTGGCTCCGGAACGCTTCCCATGCCAATGCAATGGCTAAAGAACTAGCTCAGGGGATCGCATCCTTCGAGAATATTCATCTTTTACATCCTGTCGAGAGCAATGCCATCTTTGCCCGGATCGACCCCGGAAGGATCCAGGAGTTGCAAAGGGAATACTTCTTCCATGTCTTCGATGAGGATCTCCCCGCCGTACGCTGGATGACCTCCTGGGACACCACCCCGGAAGATCTTGCAGGCTTTCTTACAGCACTCAGAAAGAGTTTTTAATGTGATCCGCAACAGAACCACGAAAAAAATATACGAAAAAACGGAACCTTTTCCCCGCATTCCCGTATCAAAGAGTGAAAGTTTTAGTTAGTAGTTAGTCAGTCAGTCAAAAAGGTCAAGGGATTGACCTTTTTTTATTTCAGACAGACCGTGCTTTCTCTTTGTGAACTTTCTGTCACAGCCTCCAGCAAACCAGCGTGAAAGAGAGACATTGTAACAATCGATGTCCCGCAACACTCCGCCCCCACAATCTTTCCGGTTGACAATCGAATGCGGATCATCGTCGAAAGTAATATTTTTTCCATATCGGGCGGAAACGGCACATGAAAGTTTCCATCACGTTGAGGTAGGAATATCGTGCGGTCTTTTCCAGAAAGCACGGGGCTTCTTCGACAGAAACGGCCAGTGGTTTTTCACATAGGAGATATTTTCCCGCCTCCAGGGGTCGGAGGATCCATGGGTATGCAGGGGATCGGGCAGGAAGAGATAGACCGCATCGATGGCAGGATCGGCAAGGGGTTCCTTATGATCCATACCTCTGAGGGATCCCGAACCTCCGGCTCCAGGACTCGGACCGTGAGGGGCTGCAAAAGGCGGTCGCCGTCGGGTCGCACCTCCGGGAGCGTATCCCGAAGCGGACCTCTCTTCTCTTTTTTTTCACGGACGCTCATGAATCTCCGGAAGCACAAAAGGCACTTTCCGGATGGAATAATCCCTCTGGTATTCCAAGAGTTCCATATGCGTGTTCATGAATCCGCTGAACCAACCGGTCCGCTCAAAACGGAATGTCCTCACCGCCAAGGGTGTGGTATGATCACCGGGACATTGCAGGAACGAGCGTCCGCGTTTCTGGAGCAATGTCAAGAAAAACACGGTTTCGTCATAGCCATACCATGCGAAACTCATTTCCGGCGGGTCGGTTGAAAAATGTTTACGGTACAGCCGGATGATCTGTCTCACTTTGGGACGATCCATATCGACGCGGCCGGGGGTAAAGAGATGGAGGTTCATTTTGAAAAAGAACTCCAATTCGAGATTTCTGAAATAGCGCCAGGTAGAGTTTCCCACCAACCGGATCGGATAGAGATCGCTATGGGTATTCAGACGGGAGACCACCTCGCTCACAAATCCCTCTTCATCGGAAAGCACCCACACCAGGTTGTCCCGGTATTTATCAAGCGAGAGGCGAATGTTGTTCATGGTATCATGTGGAGCGATCACGTGCGGGACCATGACCTCTCTCACGATCAGGTCATCAGGATGGAGAAATGAGGGAAGATATTGTACGATATAGTTTTTAGCCTTTTCGTAGCGCTGGCGGGAGAGGGAATCATCGGCATGGATAATCACAATGTTCTTGTCCGTATGGCCGGCGAGGTAAGAAGCCACATATCGATCTTCCATGTCTCTGGAAGGCCTGCACTGGAAGGCAAAGGGATTGAAATGCAGGAAATCGTCCTTCCTGGAAAGGGGGGATACGAGGGGAATCTGTTTTTTCCGGGTATAATCGGCCACCAGCGAGAGAAGGGAAGGATAGACGGGACCGATCACCAGGTCGGCAGAATCGAGAATGCCGCTCCGGATGAGCGAATCGACCACCGAGAGATCTTTCTCGGTATCATAGATGGTGACCTGTGCCTGCAGACCGGTGTGACCCAGTGTGTCGAGGGCCACCACAATCCCCTGATAGAAAGGCAGGAGCGCTTGTGTAGGAGGATAGATCCAGTTTGGATCACGACGGATGATCTTGCGGATTCGCTTGCCGGTCACAGGGTCGATACGGCTGGAATCGATGTAGCTTCGCTGAGCGTTCTCCTTCAGATAGAGAGGCAAAAGAACCGCAATACGCCATGTTCTTTTTTCTGCCGTAGCAGGCAGGAGGCTGTCGCAAGGTGTCTCGTAGGTTGCGACCTGTACGGCAGGAGATGTGGTATCCGATGGTAGTTCGTAGTTCCTCTCTTTTCCGGCGGTGGGGGCCGCAGGTTGCACAGGAATGAGGATCCGGTCGCCGGGGCGGATCCGGTTGCGAAGGCCTTTGTTGTACTTTTTCAGATCCCGTACGGTAAGGCCATACGACCGGGCAATGCTGAAGAGGGTCTCTCCCGGCTGGACGACATGCACTATGCCCTTTTGCTGCGGCTCCTGGGTGAATTCCAGCTTTTCGGGCAAGACCCTTTTCCGGGGGATGCGGATCTGCCGACCCAGCGGGATATCCTCGGGACGCAGGCCGGGGTTGGCCTTTAAGATCTCCTCCACGGTCACATGATACTGTCTTGAAAGGGAGAAAAGGGTTTCCCCTTCCTGCATGGTATGGAGAACATAGCTTCCTTCCTGTTCCGGGGAAGACGGTGAGGTTTCCGTGACCTTCTCTCCCGGGGGGACATAAGGGATCTTCAGAACCATTCCCGGTTGCAGGCCGGTCACCAGGACTGGGTTCTCCCGCGAGATCACTTTTTCAGGCACGCCGTAGGCTTTGCTGATGGAATAGAGAGTTTGTCCTTTTTCAACGATATGGATATAATAGACCTTCCCCCCGATGATCACCTTTTCGGTGGATCTTTCCACGCGGGGGGGATGTTCCTGGGCTTTCAGGCAAGGGAGCCGGATCCCTGCCGTCAAGATAAAAAGCCACAAGAAGAAATAGAAGGATCTGCCTTTCAATTTCCTTTCATTTTGTAGCGTGTGAGGCAAAAGTAATAAAATAAACCCTTGGACAAAAAGAAAGCGGGACGAGGGTCCCGCTTTCTTTTCAGATATGTTTCGCTGATCATTTTTCCTCTGCCGGAACGTTGGTCCATCGAGGGGCTTTCCCCATGGGAGGACGTTTCATCTGGGGTGTGGGGCCGAAGCCGCAGGGACCGTACCCATGTCCCTGGTTGTAACGGTACGGAGCCCCTTTCATTCCTTTGCCATGCATTCCGCGATGTGCCTGGATCATCAGCCATTGCTCTTCGGTGAGCACTTTCCGCATCTTGAGGACATAAGTAGCCTGTAGCTTCCGCATCTTGTTCATCAAAGCGGTCTGCTTGTCGATAATGGCATCGATCTCTTTGCGGGAAGGTTTCTCTGCGGCCATCAGCTTGTGATATTCCGCCTTGAGCACGGCCATTTCATTCCGCAGCGGCAGCAGTTCTTTCGTACGCTCGAGCATGAGCTGTTTCATCCGGTCTTTCTGTTCGTCGGTAAGGCCCAGACGCTCCTGCATCATCCCGAATGCCGGCTGACGCGGCGGCACCGGCTTACCTTTCGGCGGTTGTGCCAGAAGTAGTCCGCCGCCTATCATCCATACGAGCGCCATTGCGATCCATCCTGTCGTGTTTTTTTTCATGATCTTGTCTTTTGGGGTTTGACATTCATTTTGCTTTACGTTCATCCATTTGACACCAGGAGGCCTCTTCTTATTCCCGACATCACAATAAAAGACCCGCCGTCGGGGGCGGGTAACTCTTTGTGTGCATTATTCAGGGAAGGGGCAAGGAGCTTTTGCCGGGGGAGCATGCGATCCGGGACCCGGCACCCTTCCGTGACGGAGACCTTTGCCCGGAGGATGGAAACGTGTCATCTTCTCCAACCGGTCGATCTGTTCCGGTGTCAGGAGCGGATAGAGCTCCTGCTTGTACTCCTTCATCAAACGGATGAACTCACTGCGGTATCTTTTTCTCAATTCCAGGTTTTTCTCGGCATATTTCCCGATCACCGGGAGGATCTTTTCCCTCTGTTCCGGGGTAGGGTCAATGACATGGAGTGTCCATGCAGCAAAACCGTCGCGTGTGGCAAAGGTGCGGTATTTCTTGATATGGGCGTTCCGGATCTGTGCTGCCGTAAGTAGGCCGAGAAAGAAGCCCAGCAGCAAAGTTCCCGTCAGCACCAGGACGATCTTGAGTTTCGTCGTTCTCATGATAGGATGTTTAAATGGATCATTCGTTAAAATCTTCATACAACAGATAGCTCACAAGTTCATCTTCGGAAAAGTTTTCCGTACCGAAGATGGTTTCCTTACTGAGCGATCCGCTGGTGAAATAGATGGAGAGAAGGAGCAGGAAGACGGCGGCAACCCCGGCAATGGCCATTTTCCTGAACACTGACAGGAACTGCCTTTCCGGTTCCATCTCCACGACCTTTCCTTTTTCTTCTTGGGCAATGCGTTGCGTCACCCTGGCTGTAAAGTCCTCCCCAAACTCCCAGGAAGTATCCGCCAAGAGCCGGCGCATGTTTTTCAGTTCGTCGGCTTCTGCCCGCAGTTCAGGATCCTGCAATGCCTTCTCCAATATCCTTCTTTCATCTTCATCCAGTTCCCTGTCGAAAGAAGCATAAAGAAGGTTTCGGATCTTTTCCTTCGCGTTCATGGTTTACAGTTTTGTATCGCTCAAAGTCTCTTTCATTTTTTTCTGTGCCCGTGCGAGGCGGGAGAGGACGGTGCCGAGGGGGATGCCGAGGATCTCGGCGGTCTCTTTGGTGCTGTATCCTTCAATGAGGCGGAGCACCACCACAGCCCGGTATCCTTCGTCGAGTTGGCGGAGGGCTTTTTCCACCAATTCACGGGCTTCTCTCCGCTCCATGGGCCGGCCTTCATCCGACACCTCCGGCCATCTCTGTTCTTCTCCATCCTCATTGTGGAGGGAGAGGGTTCGTTTCCGGCGTTTCAGCGCGTTGAGTGAAAGGTTGATGGCAATCCGCGTAAGGTAGGTCCCCAGGGCTGATTCCCCCCGGAAACGCTCCAGGGAGTGGTAAAAGCGGATGAAGACCTCTTGCCCCACGTCATCGGCTTCGGGAACATCTCCCAGCATCCCTTTCACCACATTGGCCACCATCCCTTTGTATCTCTCCACGATACCGGCAAATGCCCGGTGATCCCCCTTACGGGCCATCTCCAATAGTTGCAGATCGCCGGCATCTTTTTTCACTTTTCCTTGGCTCTTTTTTTATTGGACACTCTTTCTTTCCCCTTTATTCCTTCCCATCAAAAATAACGAACTCTCTTCACACTTCTTTTCATTGACAACAGAATCTTCCGGAATATTCCCGGGAATCGGGGAAATGAGTATCTTACAGGGGAAAGTGGAAGAACGGGATATCATGACCCTTGAAGAGCTGATCGGGAGGGTTGCCGGTTGCCATGCCTGTGATCTGTCCGGCACGCGGGTTCGTTTTGTGCCCCCGGAGGGGGATCGCCGCTCGCGGATCATGATGATCGCCCAGGCTCCCGGGGAGATGGAGAATCTGGAGGGGCGTATGTTTTGCGGGCCTTCCGGCAAGATCTTTGACGAGCTGCTTGAAGAAGCCGGTGTTTGCCGGGAGCAGGTGTATCTCACCAATTTGATCAAATGCATGCTTCCCAAGGCACGGCGTCCCTCCCGTCGTCATTTGGAGGCATGCGGGCGGTGGCTGGAGGAGGAGATACGGCTCCTGCAGCCCCGTATTCTCATCCCGCTGGGGTTCCAGGCGCTTAAATCCCTGCTTATCCGGCAGGGTGTACCCCGTCCGCCCAAAAAAGAATACAGGCATCTCTTCGGAAGATATCTTCAGGCAGGCGACCTGCTTCTCTATCCGCTGCGTCATCCCACCTTTCTACTCTTCAATCCGGACAAGCGGGAGATGATGAGCCGCGAATATGCGGAATTGAAAAAGATCATCGCAAAGTACGGCGAGGGATGAATCGCATTCCCCCATGCCTTCCCTGCAGAGGGCGTAATGAAAGCATTTGCACCATCCCCGGTGACCTTTCCCCTTTTCTGTTCTTCTCCGCATAAAAGGGAAAAAAGCATTCCATGCCAAGCAGGCAGACCGCTGAAAAGAGCGGAAGACATTCATAGCGATGATAACGAAAAAAAGCATTGCTCTTTCTGTGAGGTATATGGCTCCGGTATCAGGGACGACAAAATTTTCATTATGTTTGCAAAACACGACCCTGAAACACAACAGGCATATCCATGGGCGAAACCCGGAGAACATTCGGCACGGCGCCGGTCTTTTTCACCGCCATTTCCACCATCCTGGGGGCAATCCTTTTTCTTCGGTTCGGCTATGCTGTAGGGATGTTGGGATTTTTGGGGGTATTGTTGATCATTCTCACGGGGCATCTGGTCACAATCCCGACGGCACTGGCCATTTCGGAACTGGCCACCAATGAGAAGGTTGAGGGAGGAGGCGAATACTTCATCATCTCCCGTTCGTTCGGACTCAACATTGGAGCCACCATTGGCATAGCACTTTATTTTTCCCAGGCCATCAGCATTGCCTTCTATATCATTGCCTTTACGGAAGCGTTCTCACCGTTGTTCGATTATGTCCGGGACCATTTCGGGATCTTATTGCCGCGGCAGGTGATCAGCATACCATCGATGATCCTGTTGGCTTTGTTGATGTTAAAAAAAGGGGCCAACCTGGGGGTCCGGACGCTTTATCTCATCGTGGCGATCCTGTTCACGGCGATCCTGCTGTTTTTTCTAGGAAAAACCTCGTACCAGTTGTCGGGGGCGTATGAAGTGTTTTCGCTCCGTAACATGGACAAGTTTTTCATGGTCCTGGCGATCATTTTCCCCGCCTTTACCGGGATGACGGCGGGAGTAGGGTTATCGGGGGATCTGAAGAATCCTTCGCGCAGCATCCCGGCCGGCACGTTGGCCGCCACGGTCACCGGCATGGTGATATACATTTTCGTTGCGTGGAAGATGAACATTTCCGCTCCTCCCGAGGAGCTGGTTTCCGATCAACTGATTATGATGAAGATCGCCCGTTACGGAAAGATCGTGGTCCCGTTGGGGTTGGCCGCTTCCACCCTCTCCTCGGCGTTGGGGTCGATCATGGTCGCTCCGCGGACGCTGCAGGCACTGGCGAGTGACCGTTCGTTTCCGTCGCGCCGTCTGAACGAGTTCTTTGCCCGGGGAAAAGGAAAGTCGAACGAACCGGTGAACGCCACGCTCATCACCTCGCTCATCGCACTGGGTTTTGTGGCCATCGGAAGCATTAACTCTGTGGCCACCGTGATCACCATGTTCTTCATGGTCACTTACGGATCGCTCTGCCTCATCTCTTTCCTCTATCATTTCGGTGCCGATCCTTCGTACCGGCCTTCTTTCCGTTCGCGGTGGTACATTTCACTGGTAGGTTTTCTGATGGCGGTAACGCTGATGTTCAAGATCAATGTGCTGTATGCAATGACGGCCCTGGTGCTGATCGTGCTGATATATCTCTTCTTCGACAAGTATCACAAGGACCGCCGCGGGTTTGAGGCGATTTTCCAAGCGGCTTTTTACCAGGTAAACCGAAATCTTCAGGTGTTTCTCCAGCGTCGTAACCGGATTGCGCGTCAACAGCATTGGCGGCCTTCGGTGGTTTGTATCAGCAAAGACAGTTTCCGGCGCGACCATGCTTTCCGTCTGCTTACCTGGATATCCTACCGTTACGGCTTTGGCACATACATCCACCTCCTGGAAGGTTATTTTTCGACCCAGACCCGCGAACAGGCCAAACAACAGTTGGAACTCCTGATCAAGAAATCGGATGTGGAACATTCGAACGTCTATATTGACACACTCATCTCACCGTCATACACTTCAGCCATTGCACAGACCATCCAGCTTCCCGGTATTGCCGGGATGGAGAACAACACGATCCTTTTCGAGTTCGATAAGGAAGACCCCGTGAACCTGGCCCAGATCATCGACAATTATTCCCTGGTGAGGGCGGCCGAATATGACGTCCTGGTCCTGGGCAGTGCCCCGGTTCCCTTTGCCTGTGGACAAGACATCCATATCTGGATCACCCCATACGATCAAGACAATGCCAATCTGATGATCCTGCTGGGGTACATCATCTCCTCCCATCCCGACTGGCGTTCCAGTTCCCTGCGTCTCTTTGCCACAAGTTCCCGTCAGGAGGTGGAAAAGACGCGCACAAACCTCCTAACCAAGATCTCAGAGGGACGGCTACCTATCAGTCGTAAGAATATCATGGTGATCGAAAAAGACGAAGAAACTCCATTCCGGGAACTGGTAAACCAATATTCCACCGAGGCGGGCCTCGTCATGTGCGGTTTCATCTCATCCCAGTTGAAACACAGCAAGGAAGAGCTTTTCCTGGGATACGACAGGGTCGACAATATCCTGTTCGTCAATGCTTTTGGCCCCAAGCCGCTGACCTAACCTTACACACATGGAAACATCCTCACCGCAGCATGATTTTCTGATCTTCCGTTCGGGCATGACCCATATCTATCTGCTCCCTCATGCGGGCAAGTATTTATTGGTCGATGCCGGAATGAAACAACACGTCAAGGAATTTTTTTCCTATCTGTTGAAAAAAAACATCGAACCCTCACGCATCACCCATGTTCTTCTCACTCACACCCATTACGATCATACGGGAGCCCTCTCGCACATTCTGGAACTCACGCATTCGAAAGTACTTGTCCATAAGGATGAAGCGGATTCCTTGGCGAAGGGTTACACGCCGGCTCCATACGGTACCCGTCTTTCCACAAAAGTGATCTCTTTTCTCGGTCGAAAGATCTTTCCCGCCTATTCCAAATACGATCCGGTGGAGGCCGATCTTTTGTGGGAAGAAGGTTCTTCGCTTCCGTGGGACCATCCTGTTCGTCTCATCCATACCCCCGGTCACACTGAGGGATCGATCTCGGTCATCTGGCGTGATCGCGATGCCTTTGTGGGGGACACTCTGTTCGGGTACGAGAAGGATGACTGCCTTCCGTGGTTTGCCAATGACCTGAATCACTTGGCCCAGAGCTGGGAAAAACTGTTGGATACCGGTTGCGAGACCTTTTACCCTGCACATGGCCGTCCTGTCAAAAGGGAACTGCTTGCTCACGCATATCAGCGCCATTTCGGAAGCTGACCTGTAATTTTGTCACTGGCATTTTGTTTGTTGGGCTGTATGCCGAAAGACGATATGACACACACCATTATATAATTAAAAATGAGGACCAAAAAATGAAAAAAATGAAAAGACTACTCAATGCAGGCGTTCTCCTGTTCGCCCTCCTGGTGGCAGGATGTTCAGGGAACGGGAAAAAAGAGAAGACCGAAGATCTCTCGAAAGGGAAAACGATCCAACCGGTCGTACAAGTAAAGGTGAAAAAGATCTATGATGATCAGGGTAACCTGATCGGGATGGATTCTCTTTATGTATGGTCATATAGCAATACAGAGGGAGACACCACCCTGATCGATCCTGACAGTCTGCTGGCGATCTTTCGGCCGCTCACGACAGGGGTGTTGCCCGACTCGTTGATTGGTCCGGCCGATCCTTTTTTTGCAGTAGACTCGCTTTTTTTCCATGATTTCTTCCGGGAAGATTACTTTTTTGACCGCTTTCACAGTGAGTTTTCCGGGATGGAGAGAATCCTGCATGAACTTGATTCCATCAAAAAAACCTTTTTGCAGGGACAATATCCCGGACTTTTCCTGCCGTAATGGTGGCATAGACAACCAAAGAGGAGAAAGGGGCCATCGCCCCTTTTTTTTATACTTTTGTAGAGGCTATGCGCAATAGAAGGTTCAGATTTCCAGTGAGCACGCTGGTGGGGAGTGGTTTCCGCAACTTCCTGAGGATCACCTCAGGACATCGCATTGACCGCCGAATGATGTGGTTTCTCACGGGGATGGGGTCGTTGTTGCTCAGTGGTCTGGCATGGCCGACGGAACGGATCACCCTGCGGCGCCTTTCGCAGATCCGGATCGTCCGTCCCCCTGTTTTCATCATCGGTTTCTGGCGGAGCGGAACCACCTTGCTGCACAACCTATTGTGTTGTCATCCCGACGCCAGTTATGTCACGACCTTTCAGGGAGTTTTTCCCCATCATGTTCCGGGCAACGAGTGGTGGTTACGTCCGCTGGCCACCCCCCTGTTGCCGAAAAAACGGCCTGCCGACGGGGTAAGTCTTGATTTCGATCTGCCCCAGGAAGAAGAGATCGCCCTGGGCAATCTGCAGCCTCTCTCTTTCTATCATTTCATGTATTTCCCGGATGATCTGCGAGCGCTGATTCCCCGTCATCTGTTGTTTGAAGGGGTCACCGAGAAAGAGATAAAAGGGTGGAAAATGTCTTACTTTCGCCTGATCCGGGCCACCTTTTTGCGCAGCGGACGTCATACCTTCATCTCCAAAAACCCACCCAATGCTTTCCGGATACCCCTCCTGTTGGAGATGTTTCCGCAGGCCCGTTTCATCGCCATCTTCCGGAAAGAAGAGGAGGTACTGCCTTCCTTCCACCGCTTCATCACCGAAGTGGTAAAGGGCATCGGCCTTCAAGAATATGATGACCGACAACTGGAAAAAGACCTCAAATACCTTTACGACCTATATCTCACACACTATCAATACGATAAAAAAAAGATTCCGGAGAGCCATCTCCTCGAACTCCAGTATGAAGATCTTCTCCATGACAAGTACGAAGTGAGCAGCCATCTTTTCGACTTCCTGGAGACGACGCCGGAAGAGAAAGAAAAGGCGATGGCATGTGTGGAGAATTTTATCGGACGAATGGGAGATTTTCACAGCGGCAGCCGAAAAGCCTGATTTTTTATATTTTTACCTTCTCCGGCAAACAAGCAACGGAACGAACAATGGTGATCACCCAGCAAATACCCCATGACCTGGTCAACTTCCTAGTGGTAGTGGCTTTTTCGCTGATCA
>JAMOUS010000042.1 GCA_027067975.1 Bacteroidales bacterium
GGTGCTTTCCGTTATCGTTCGTATGTGGAAGATATCATGGGTCCCCTTTTCTTCGACTACGGTTTTGGTCCTTTCCGCTGGGTGTGTACGTCCGGAGACCCGGAAGACCTGCGCAAGACCGACGCCATGGCGGCCGAGGTGATGGAAGAGATCGCCCGTGAAGCGCCCGAGCAGATCCTCCACCAGATGAAAGACAACATACACTGGATCCGGGAAGCGTGGGACAACAAGCTGGTGGTGGGTTCGCAGGCACGTATCCTCTATGCCGATGCCGAGGGACGGATGAAGATCGCACGCCGTTTCAACAAGGCGGTGCGTGAGGGCATCCTGAGCGCACCCGTGGTGCTGGGACGCGACCACCATGATGTCTCCGGCACCGACTCGCCCTTCCGGGAGACCTCCAACATATACGACGGCAGCCGTTTCACGGCCGATATGGCCGTCCACAATGTCATCGGGGATGCATTCCGAGGAGCTACCTGGGTGTCCCTCCACAATGGCGGTGGTGTCGGCTGGGGCGAGGTGATCAACGGAGGCTTTGGAATGGTTTTGGATGGTTCTACCGAGGCCGACCGCCGTATCGACCAGATGCTCTTCTGGGACGTCAACAACGGCATTGCACGGCGCAGCTGGGCACGGAACGAGGAGGCGCTCTTTGCCATCCGCCGCGAGATGGAACGTACCCCGGCGCTGCAAGTCACCCTGCCCAACCGGGCCGACGACGGACTGATCGAACAGGTGATCGGAGATGATTGAAAGAACTCACGTTCGAGCTGTGATGCGATGGACCATCGTGATGATGGTGGTGCTCACCTCATGTGCTCCGGAGGCGGAGAACCCAACCCTTACCGGATTGTGGCATGTCGAAGAGAACAGCCAGCTCTACGGGGTGCAACATTATGATGTTCACATCAGCCAACGTGATACTGCTACCCTCCTCATAGACAATTTCTATAACATTGGGATGGACCATGCGGTTTCCGTAACCCTAGAAGGGAAAAAGATCGACATCCCTTCCCAGGAGGTGCAAGGGTATATCTTTGCAGGGACCGGCGAGGTGAGCAGTGATATGCAGTCGATCCTCTTCACCTTTACAGCCAACGACCGTGCGGTGATCGACCACGTAGTGGCGCAATACAAACGGTAAGGGAGGATCAGTTCTCGAACATCAGGGAATAGGGACGGCGGATCTGGTCGTACAATTCCTGCAAACCGATGTTGCGGCTCTTCCGGATAAACTCCCTGCCGTCGAACAGGACGGATATGGTGGGTACGGCGAAGACCGACTCCTGACCGGCCACGGCGGGAAGTTCTTTCACATTGACATAATACATCTCCATTTGCGGGAAATGGTCGGAGATCATTTCGTGTACTTTGGGCTTCAGTACCTTACAGACATTGCATTCGTCATGGGAGAAGTAAAAGAGCACACCTTCCTTTTTCTTCAATTCTTCGAACTCCTTTTCCGACTTAACGCTTTTGATCATCGTTCATTCTCATTTTTGACAAGGGTGACGATTGCCTGGCAGGCCCATCCTTTTTCTTCGCCGAGGAAACCCATCTTTTCATGGGTCGTGGCTTTTACCGATATCTGTTCTGTACGGATTCCCATGATCGAGGCGAGGTTTTGCCGGATGGCGGCGATGTGGGGACGCAGACGCGGACGTTCCAGGATCACGGTGGTATCGACGTTTCCGATCTCATAACCCTCTTTTCTGACCTGCTGTGAGGCTTCTTCAAGGAAAATCCGGCTGGGGGCATCCTTCCATCTGGGGTCGCTGTCGGGAAAGTGTGTGCCGATGTCGCCGAGGGCGAGGGCACCGAGCAGGGCATCCACAATGGCATGGATGAGCGCATCACCGTCGGAATGTCCCAGACTGCCCTTCTTGTGAGGGAGGATCACCCCTCCGACCACAAGGGCTCGCCCCTCCACCAGGCGGTGGACGTCGTATCCCAAACCGCTGCGCACGATCATGACCGCTTGGTCTTGTTCTGGTTCTTGAACTTGTCGAAGTCGAACAATAAAGTGAACCGTAACGTCCCGGCCAGGGGGTTGTTCTGATGCAAGGGAATCAGATAGGAGAAATCGACCGCAAAGACGTTGAGCCGGAGGCCTACACCCATCGAGAAATATTTCCGGTTGCCTTTGGTCTCGTGTTCGTAAAAGAAACCGCCCCGGAGGGCCAGCAGCTGGTTGTACCAGTATTCCGTTCCCACCGACCAGGTGATCTCATGGAATTCTTCTTTGAATCCTCCCGGTGCGTCGTAGAAAGAGTGCAACATCCCGACCGGGACCGAGACGTCAGGGTCCATCCCCGCACTGATCTCACCGGTAGAGTCGTCATAGATCGGGGGTGTGGGAACCAGGAGTTTATTGAGGTCGAGTGCAAAGTTCATCCGGTTGTACTTGTCGAGGTCGATACCCAAAGAGCCGCCGATGCGCAGGTTGGTAGGGAGAAAGTCGGGTTCCTGGTTCGGCGTATAGGCCATTTTGGTGCCGATGTTGGAGATGTTCATCCCGAAGGCTGCGTTGCCGTCTTTATCTCCCAGGGTTACATCGGTATGGTAATACATGTTGACATCTGCAGCGAACGACATGCCGGGGCGGGTGTCGGAACCTCCCGCACCCGTTCCGCCGGTGAGGTTCGAATAGATGAAGCGGAAGACCAGACCTGCCGACACCTTTTCGGAGAAAGCCCGTGCATACCCGGCATCGATGGCGAACTCATTGGGATTGTACACCCGGATCAGCGAAGCCCACTCGTCGGTGAACTCGATCTCGCCGATCGAGAAGTAACGCAGGCTCATGCTGACGGTCTGGAGTTTGTCAAGACGATAATATCCGGCCAGATAGGCCAGGTTGATGTCGGGGACCAGGTTGTGTAACCACGGGGAATAGGAGATCCCCACCCCCCATTTACCTTCCTTGAAAGCATATTTGGAAGCGTTCCAGTGCTGAGAGTTGATGTCGGGAGTGGTGGCCACGCCGGCATCTCCCATCCCCCCGGCCCGCGAATCAGGGGTGATCGTCATAAAAGGGACTGCCGTCTGTATGGCATTGACCTGTCCTGCCAGTTCCCCTACAGAGATCTGAGCCCTGATACCCGGTATGGTCAGCCCTGTGATCCAAAGAAAAAAGAACAATCTCCTGCTCAACATTCCTTAACGTTTAATGGCACAAAAGTAAAAAAAGTTACATATCTCCATATCTACCGTACGATCACCGTCTTCCCGTGGCCGGTGATCACCCTGCCGTCACTAGAACGGACAACTACCTTGTAAACGTATATTCCGGCAGAAAGTTTTTGGCCGTTACTGTTCCTGCCGTCCCACACCAGAGGGGGCAGCGTGTAGCCGCCGGAGAAAAGATGTTGTGTGAGGATACGCTCAAGGTGGCCGGCCATGTCAAAGATGTAAACGGTGATCTCCAACTCCTGGTCTCCCAGGTTGTGATCAAAGGTGAAATGTGTCTCTTCCGTGAAGGGGTTGGGATAGGTATGCAGGTTCTCCAGGGTGGCGGCACCGCCGTGTCGCACGCGGAATGTGAGCGTGGCTTCCGAGGAGTTGTTGTAATTGTCCCACACTTTGAAGCGGAGGGTGTGTTCCCCTTCGGAGAGGCCGAAAAAAGGATAATGGACGGTTCCGCTGCGGTAGTCGTCGGGATCGTAAGTAAAATAATCGTTCAGGACCACCGGTTCTGTTTCGTTTTCGTCCAGGATGGCAATGA
>JAMOUS010000043.1 GCA_027067975.1 Bacteroidales bacterium
CCGGGTGATCTTCACAGGCAGGAAGTCCCCGGGCTTTATTTTTTGTCCTTTTTCTGCGGTAAAGAGGATCTCCTGGTCCACTTCGGGCGAATCGTATTGCGAGCGGCCTACCCAATAGCCGTTCTCATAACGGTCGACCAACACCTCACAGGTCTCCCCCACTTTTTCCCGGTTGAGCGTTTCGGCGATCTCTTCCTGGAGGGTCATGACCGCTTCGACCCGTCGTTGTTTTTCCTTTTCCGGCAGAGTGTTGCGGTAATGGCGCCAGGCGTAGGTGTTCTCTTCATGGGAATAGGCGAAGACGCCCAGCCGTTCGAAACGGGTTTCCCGGACGAAATCGAGCAATTTTTGAAAATCCTTGCGGGTTTCGCCGGGGTGTCCCACGAGGAAGGTGGTGCGCAGGGCCAGGTCGGGGATCTCCCGCCGGAGCCGTTCGGTAAGGCGGCGGATGGTTCGTTCCGAGGATCCGCGCCGCATCTTTTTCAGGACGTTGTCGGAGATATGCTGAAAGGGGATGTCGAGGTAGTGGCAGATGTTCTTCTTTTCTTTCATCAGGTCGACGATCTCCCAGGGGAATGAGGAGGGATATGCATAATGCAGGCGGATCCAGTGGAAAGGCAGTTGCGAGAGTTCATCGAGGAGGCGGGGCAGTTGCTGTTTCCCGTAGAGGTCGCGGCCGTACCAGGTAAGGTCCTGGGCGATGAGGATCACCTCCTTCACGCCGCGGGCGGCAAGCCAGGCCGCCTCGTCGAGGATCTCATCCAGGGGGCGGGAGCGGTGCCTGCCCCGGATGGCCGGGATACTGCAAAAGGCACACTTGCGGTCGCATCCTTCCGAGATCTTCAGATAGGCATAGTGGGAAGGTGTGGTGAGATGGCGGCGTGTGAGCAGCTCGTAATGAAAGTTGGCGCCGGCATCGCGGACGATACGGTCGAGGTCGTTCACCCCGTAATAGGCATCCACCTCAGGGATCTCCCGTTGCAGCTCCTCCCGGAAACGCTGCACCAGGCAGCCCATGACGATGAGCCGGTCGATGCGTCCCTCCTTGCGGGCTTCGGCGTAACGGAGGATGGTGTCGACCGATTCGGCCTGGGCATCCCGGATGAAGCCGCACGTGTTGATGATGACCGTGCCACCTTCGATCTTTTCGGGGTCGTGTTGCACCTTCAACCCTCCCTCTTCCAATTGCCGGACGAGCACTTCCGAGTCGACCGTGTTCTTGGAGCATCCCAGGGTTACGACGGAGATCTTGCGGAAGGGAGTTTTCATGGGATGGGGGTCAAAGTTCATCGGGGAAGAGGGAGTTGACGAACTCTTCTCGGTCAAAGGGCCGCAGGTCGTCGAGGCCCTCTCCGATGCCGATGTATTTTACGGGGATGCCGAACTTGTCGGAGACACCGATGACCACGCCGCCTTTGGCGGTTCCGTCGAGTTTGGTGACGGCGATGGCGTTGACCTGCGTCACCTCTGTGAACTGGCGGGCCTGTTCAAAGGCGTTCTGGCCGGTGGAGCCGTCGAGGACGAGGAGGATCTCGTGCGGTGCTTCGGGGATTACCTTTTGCATGACGCGTTTGATCTTGCCCAGTTCGTTCATGAGGTTGACCTTGTTATGGAGGCGGCCGGCGGTGTCGATGATCGCCACGTCACTGCCGCGGGCTTTTGCGGCGGTGAGGGTGTCGAAGACGACCGAGGCGGGGTCGGAGCCCATCTGTTGTTTGACGAGGGGCACCCCCACCCTGTCGGCCCACACCTGAAGTTGGTCGATGGCCGCGGCGCGGAAGGTGTCGGCAGCGCCCAGCAGCACCTGGTAGCCGTTTTTCTTGAAGCGGTGGGCCAGCTTGGCGATGGTGGTGGTCTTCCCTACCCCATTGACTCCCACCACCATGATCACGTAAGGACGGGGCAGGCCCTCAAGTGAGAAGTCCTTGCCCGCAGCTTCAGGCTGTTCATTGAGCAGGGCGGCGATCTCCTCGCGGAGGATGCGGTTGAGCTCGGCCGTGCCGAGGTATTTGTCGCGGGATACCCTTTGTTCGATGCGTTCGATGATCTTCAGCGTGGTGTCCACTCCCACATCGGAGGTGATAAGCACCTCTTCCAGATTGTCGAGCACTTCGTCATCCACCTTCGACTTGCCGGCCACGGCACGGGAGAGCTTCTTGAAAACGCTCTCCTTGGTCTTGGCTAGCCCTTCGCTGACGCTCTTGGAGACAGTCTGCTCCGGAGTTGCCTGTGCAGGCTTCTCTTCGATTTCTTTTTTCTTTTTGGAGAACAGTCTCATGGCTTACATTTGTGAGGCCGAAGATAAAAAAAGCTTCCCACATGTGGGAAGCTTTCGATAATCGCTTTGCAAAAAGAATGTTATTTCTTGGCGAAGAAATCCTTCACATGTTCTTTGTTGATGATCTCTTCCTGGAAGGTGTAGGCACCGGTCTTTTTCGATTTCACGAACCGGATCGCTTTGGTGAACGAATGACCTTCCCCGGTTTTCAGTGTTGCAACAACTTTCTTTGCCATGACGTTTTATTTTATCTCCCTGTGGAGGGTGTAACGTTTGAGGATGGGATTGTATTTCCGCAGTTCCAGGCGCTCAGGAGTGTTCTTGCGGTTCTTGGTCGTGATGTATCTGGAAGTACCGGGCATGCCGCTGGCCTTGTGCTCGGTACATTCAAGGATCACCTGTATTCTGTTTCCTTTTTTTGCCATGATCGTATGGGATTAATATGACTGGATATAACCTTTTTCCTTGGCTTCACGGAGGGCGGCCTTCAGGCCGATCTTGTTGATCGTGCGGATGCCTGCGGCCGAAACACGCAGTGTGATCCAACGATCCTCATCCTCGAGGTAGAATTTCTTGTCAAAAAGGTTGGGATAGAACTTCCTTTTCGTTCTGCGTTTCGAATGGGACACATTGTTCCCCGTCATCACCTTCTTTCCTGTTATCTGACAGATCCTTGACATCTTTTCCGGCTTTGATAATATTACCTGTTCTCAAAAGTGAGCGCAAAATAAGAGATTTTTCATGATAATACCAAACATTCTACGGATAAAATTCCTTGAAATCCTTCTCTTTCATGAGCTCACGGAGTCACGGCCGGATGATCATATTCAAGTATTACTTTCACTGATCAATATTTTTCTCAACAGGTTCAACGCAGTATATGAAGATCTTTCTATGTTCCCTTTCCGGTCTCCGGCGAACTGGTGTTTTTCCGAGAGGATCCGGGAGGGAGTTGCGACGGCGATCCAGACAGTTCCTATGGGTTTTTCAGGGGTACCGCCGGTGGGTCCTGCGATCCCCGAGACGGCGATGGCATAGTCGGTGCGGAGCAATTCTTTTGCACCTGTTGCCATCTCTTCGACGGTCTCCCGGCTCACAGCCCCGTGCCGTTCGAGGGTCTCTTTTTTGACCTTCAGCACATTCTCTTTTACCTCATTGGCATAGGAGACCACACTCCCTTCGAAGTAGTCGGACGCTCCCGGCACCGAGGTGATCAGGTGGGCGATCATCCCGCCCGTGCAGCTCTCGGCCGTGGAGAGGGTCTTCCCTTTTCTCCTGAGGAGGTCTCCGACGATCCCTTCGAGCGTGTCGTCGTCATGACCATACACATATTCTCCGATGCGGTCCACCATCTCTTTCTCGAGTCGGTCGACCAGAGCGATCAGTTCTTCCTCACTCTCTCCCCGGGCCGAGAGACGCAGCCGCACCCTGCCCGCCGAAGGCAAA
>JAMOUS010000044.1 GCA_027067975.1 Bacteroidales bacterium
ATCAGTGGAAAACCCATAGATCACATCCGGTAATGCATTGCCAATGATTGTTTTATCATAGGAATTTATTTTCCCATCAGGCACACCGTCGGGACCGCTTATATCTTTATACCGAACGGCTCCGAGTGTAGCACCAGGTTGTTCAACCGCATCGAGATCCTCTTGAGTTTTGAAGATGCCGTCGGCGATATACCCGTAAAAATTCCCGACCGGCTCTCCCACTCTTAACACCCCCGTTGTCCAGAAACCGGGCCCCCTCGAACGGGACGGAGGTCCTAAAAACACCTCCTTATCATCCCCGAGGCTCAGAACCTCGTTATGAATGAATGAAACATTCCCGGAGACACTCCATTTAAAGTTTCCGTCCAGGATCTTTACATCTGTAAGAAACTCAAACCCTTTGTTCATCATCGACCCTATATTCTGGATCTGAGCAGAAAATCCAGAATAGAGAGGCAATTTCTTTCGATATAGAAGATCCTCCGTCTTTTTATAAAAATAGTCGGCGGTAATATTCAACCGGCCGTCCCAAAGCCCCAGATCCAACCCCACATCGGTCTGCCGTGTGGTTTCCCAACGAAGGTTCGGATTCGCCACACGCCCGATAAAGGCCCCGTTGGTATATTGGGTATTACCCAAGCTATAGGTTATGCCGGTATTATAAGATGCCAGCGACTGGTAACTGCTGATGGCCTGACTACCGGAGAGGCCGTAACTTGCGCGGACCTTCAGAAAAGTAAGAACCGGATTATCGGCCAGAAAATCCTCTTTACTAACCACCCAGGCTACCGAAGCGGAAGGGAAATAAGCCCATTTGTTATTCCGGGCAAATATGGAAGCTCCGTCAGCCCTAAAAGAAGCAGAGAGTAGATATTTCTCATCATATCCGTAGGTTATCCTTCCCAGATAGGAAGCCAGGCGCCTATCGGAGTAAGAAGATCCTTTGGAGATCACATCCGTTCCGATACCGACATTATAAAAGGAAAGTACTTCCGTCGCGAATCCCGACACTGCAAAATAATCACGGAAATAAATGCTCTCACTGATCTCAAAGGCAGCCATGGCAGTCACTACATGTTTTTCGTTAAAAAGCTTCTTATAAGAAAGAATGTTCTGAATCTGCCAGGAGTTGTTTTTCGAGTCTCCCAAACTCGCCTGGCCCTGATTCAACGACGCCATAAGCTCTTTGGAAGAATAGATATAGTTACCGCTCGTGGCATTGGTATAGGCACCGGAAAATTTATATTGAAGTCCCTTGACAATTTCCCATTTCACAGAAAGAGCATCCTGCAGATAGTTTCTGTTATATACTTCCGATCGATTATGCAGGATCGAAACCGGATTGTCCATTGAAGTAGTGGAATAGAGAGGACCATTGAAGCTGCCATCCGGTGCATATACCGGCACAATGGCAGAAAAGCGCAAAGCATTGCTGGTTACAGGCCCCCCCCAGCTTCCGTATGAACTATTAATCCGGATCCTGTCGGAAGAACTGTGAAAAAGCGTGATTCGATTTTCCACCGTCACGTTGTCTCGCACTTTTACGCTAATGTTTGCACGGATATTCCCCTTCCGGTAACCGGATGTTTTCACGACCCCATACTGATCCAGGTAGTCTCCCGAAATGTATATCCTTGTTTTCTCGGAACCCTTTTGTACGGAAAGATGATAATTCTGGTACAAGGCTCGTCTGAAAATCTCATTTTGCCAGTCGGTACCCCGACCCGTCAGGATGGGATTCTCTATTCCGTCAATGTCGTTAGGGAAGTTGGTATCCGGATCATATTTACGGAACTCCGCTTCTTCTTCCGCCGTCATAATCGGGATTTTTCTTCTGACCTGCTGGAACCCGACATTTGAGGAAAAATCCACCGTGGTTGTTCCCAATTTACCGTTTTTGGTGGAAATAATGATCACCCCATTCGCCCCTTGGGAACCGTATATGGATGTTGCAGAAGCATCTTTCAACACCTGGATACTTTCAATATCATTGACATCCACCGTCGACAGATCTCCTCCCAGTACCCCGTCGATCACAACAAGCGGAGCATTATTCCCGTTAATGGAGTTATTACCCCGAATACGTATCCGCAGAGGAGCCCCCGGTTCGGAATTTACAGACGAAACATCCACTCCGGTCACACGTCCGGCCAGTGCCTGTTCGATACGAGGCGACTGCATTTTTTTCATCTCGCCTACATTTACCACCGAAACAGCACTGGTAAGATCCTTCTTTAACTGTGTGCCGTATCCTACCACCACAACCTCGTTCAGCCCGGTGATATTCTCTTCCATCACAACATTCACCTGTTTCTTCCCCGCAACAGGTATCTCCTTTGTCTTCATCCCCACAAAAGAAAATACCAATGTATCGGAATCCGCAACAGATAAGGAAAAAATCCCTTCCGAGTCGGTAATTGTACCGTTTTCGGTACCTTTCACTACTACAGTCACTCCCGGGATGGGGTTACCCTCCTTGTCCGTAACCTTCCCGGTGATCTCATTCTTTTGTGCATACAACAAAAAAGAACTCAAAAAAATGATCAGCCCTAAAAAAGCAAATTTCATTTTCTTCATTTTGGTTTTTGGATTAGGTTAATTTTCGACTTGCAGTTTAAAAATTCTCCCCCTTGATGGGTTACATCGTTGTTGTAATTTTTGGAAATTTTGTTGCACCCTGCAACATATGTTGCATGCATGCAACATATGTGACTCACAAAAAAGAATTTCTTTAAACAATTATGGTTTATGTTTTTTTTATGGGGATCTTTTATAATTTAGCAATCGGATCAACTGCCTCCGGATGTGATTATCATGGTTCGGTACAATAATTTTTGAAATTATATTGCTTGTAATCTTTTACTGTGAAATCTCCCCGTTTTAATGTCTTTGTGACAACTATGGATCTGTTTATCTCCAATGCCGCGAAGTAAAAAGACACAAAGCACATACCGGATATAAGCACTTTAACACTCACGTTTTCTTTTATCTATGAGTCTCATGTTCAATGGGAATATCATGAGAAATCATAAAAATCGGTTGCTATTGTTTTTTCTGATCTCTCTTGTCCAACTGTCAGTCTACGGGCAAACCGGTCGTTTTAAGTTCCGCCGGATAACCCCCGAAGGCGGAATCACTTTCAGAGCGGTCAACCATATCACACAGGATAAATATGGATTCATGTGGTTCTCCACCACAGACCAGGGATTGATCCGTTACGATTCCAGAAATTTTGTTCATTTCCGCAACAATCCTTCCGACAGCACATCTCTGAGTGATAACAACATCTTGAACATCCTTGTAGACCGGCACAACAAATTATGGGTTGCTACCGAGAACGGATTGAACTTATTTATCCGCTCCAGAGAAAAGTTCAAGAGATTTCGCTATACCACTGAAGGAGACTCCTCCAC
Source organism: Bacteroidales bacterium (assembly GCA_027067975.1). Classification (GTDB taxonomy): domain Bacteria; phylum Bacteroidota; class Bacteroidia; order Bacteroidales; family VadinHA17; genus DRPN01. The sequence goes on from JAMOUS010000044.1 coordinate 3,414, forward strand.
CGGCTACATCCTCGACATATGTGAAGATCCGGAAGGGAACCTCTGGATCGTGGACGGAAATGCAGTCGGGATCCTGGATACTGTCAAGCATCATTTGAAAAGCCTGCCTCCCCCTGCAACGGGATCCTTTACTCCCCAGTTTGTATACTTTGATCCCCTCGGAAATGGCTGGGTGGGCTCTTTGGAAGGATCCCTGTACCTCACCGACAAAAAACATTTCCTGTTGCGCAAACTCATTGAGAGCCCGGGCTCCAAAATCAACACGGTGTTTGCCGACAGCAGCTACCTGTACACGGGATATTTCGCACATGGAGCAAGAAAGTACACATTGGACGGGAAATTAGTAAAAACATATGAATACAATAAGAATAACCACAATCTCTCGAAAGAGAAAGTCAGAAGCATTTTGAAAGACATAAATGGAAATCTATGGATCGGATCTTACGACGGACTCTATCTGGAAACGAAAGACGGAAAACTAATACGGTTTGGCAGGGACAACCATCCGGAGATGCCACATAACTCCATTTTTGCCATTTATCAGGACAAAAACGGAAGTTTATGGTTCGGGAGCTGGTCTGGCGGAGTATTCTATCTTAACCATTACGACAATCATTTCATCAACTACAATAAGGAACTTTCCCCCAATCTTATTTCCGGAAATATCATAAGTTCTTTTGCCCAATTAAACGAAAACCTGATCGCCATAGGATCGGAGACAAGCGGTCTGATCATATTCAACGTAAAGGACAACTCTTTCAGGAATATCCCGCTAAGGACGAACCACAAACTGATCACAAACGTAAAGTCCCTTTGTCTTGACAGCAGAGGAGAACTCTGGGTCGGTACCTTCAGAGATCAATTCTTTAAGGTTCAAAAAAACTTAAAAGATTATACACATTACAGAATGACGGGGGAATTTGCGGATCGGTGGGTAAATAGTTCCGTATATGCATTTTTCAGCTGCGACACCGGAATTTTTATTGGTAATACAAACGGTCAGATCATTTTTTATCATCTGAAGAAGAGGAAATTTTTTTCACTTCAGGATTTCTATCCCGAGTTCAAACTACACAACGAATATATTCGATATATTTTTATCGACCGAAAAAACTCATTATGGGTGGGTTCACAAAGCGGTTGTGACAGGTTGGATCTCAGAACAGGCAAACAAACCTATTATTCCCCTACCGCTGAGAAAAAGTACAGAATAGGTTCATCTTTGATTTATTACATTGCCGAAATGGGAGACGACATTTGGCTCGGAACACATTCCGACGGCATAAACATCATCTCCCGAAACAGTGACTCCATAAAAAAGTTCGATCCCGAAGGTCCATTAAGCCATCTGGATGTATATGGATTTGTTACCGACAATTACCACCGTCTCTGGGTAACCTCCAACGACGGTATCTATCTGTATGAAGCCGGTTATAAAAAATGGAGGCATATTACCGTTCAGGACGGTCTCCAGGGGAATATCTTCAGTCCCCAAGCAATTCTGAAGGACAGCAGAAACCGGCTCTATTTCGGAGGGACTAACGGTTTTACCCTCGTCTATCCGGAAAGGATCCGGACTAACCCGTATCCTCCCCATGTCCTGCTTGATCACGCCATTATCAACAATAAAAAAAAGATTTCCCTTCTGGCGGATACGGGATGCCAGTTTATTGATCATATCTATCTTAGACCCCGGGAAAACTCTATCATTCTCCATTTTACATCCGACAATTACCTTCTTCCTGAAAAAAACCGCTTCAAATACCGTCTACTGGATCTTTATGATGAATGGATAGATGCCGGTAACAATACCACAGCCACTTTCACGAACCTTCCCAGTGGCAACTATCACTTTGAAATCATTGCCAGCAACAATGACGGTGTCTGGAACAAATCACCCACCCGCCTTACGATTCATATCGCTACCCCGTGGTACAGGACTCTGCCTGCCTATCTGGTATATTTATTTTTTGGGGCATTAATTATTTACATCACGATCCGTGAACTTCAAACCAGACAACATCTGAAAAGAGCCGTTCTTATAGAAAAGATACAACGGGAACATGAGGAAGAGTTACATGAAATGAAATTACGTTTTTTTACCAATATTTCCCATGAGTTCCGTACTCCACTCACCCTGATCACCGGCCCGGTAAAAAAACTCCTTGCATCATCATCCCTCAATGAGGAAGAAAAAGAATTATTAAGGATAATCCAAAAAAATACCAACAGGCTTTTGGGACTGATCAACCAGATCATCAACTTTCGTAAGCTGGAAAAGGGTAAAATGAAACTACACATACGGAAAATCGATGTTGTTTCTTTTCTTCAGAATCTATTATCCGGATTCAAAGCGGAAATTCGAGATCGAAACATCGATGTTTCGATCCATTCTTCTACAAACTCACTGCTCATCGAAGCGGATGAGGAAAAATTAGACAAAATCCTATTCAACCTGATTTCCAATGCCATTAAATATTCTATGGACCACAGTTCTGTCCGCATCTATATTTCCGATCGTTTTCAAAAACGTTCCGGTCATATCAATCAAATCACAATCGGGCATGTCAGCGATCATGAGGTGGCGGTAATCAGCGTGGAGGATGAAGGCCCCGGTATGGACGGGGAAGAATTGCAAAACATATTTAACCGTTTCGAGCAGGGCAAAACCCAGAAAGGAGCAGGCTCCGGGTTGGGCCTGGCTATGGTAAAGGAATACACCCTTTTACATAAAGGGGAGATCATCGTGGAAAGTTCTCCGGGAAAAGGATCCCGTTTCAGCATCGTATTACCCCGTAAACAAACTGCCCATCGGCTGATGACGCGTGAGAAGGAGAGAGAAACCCGGATGGAACATCCTGCCATACCGGACTTTTCGCAGACAGTCGATACTAAAGACATTAAAAATAAAAAGATCCTGATTGTAGAGGATGACAAAGATTTACGTCAATATATTGTCGGCATCCTTGAACCCTATTTTGAGGTACGCTCCGCTTCCGATGCGGAAACTGCTCTCAAAATCCTGGAAACTATTCGTATCGACCTAATCATTTCAGATGTAATGATGCCCGGTATTAACGGACTGGAATTATGTTCACACATCAAATCAAAGTTGGAAACCTCACATATTCCCATTATTTTGCTCACAGCCCTCTCCTCCGTTGAAAATAAAGTGGCGGGTCTCCGCGAAGGTGCCGATGCATATATCACCAAACCTTTTGAAGATGTTATCCTAATCAATCAGGTCTATAATCTCCTGATACAAAGAGAAACCCTTCGGAGAAGCTATAAAAACCATATATTAAAAGGAGAATCCCCCGATATGGGTTCCCTGGATAATTATTTTCTTGAAAGGGTCACCCGTATTATTCAGAACAATTTAACAAACAGCCAGTTCTCCGTTGAGGTACTTGCACGAGAGGTGGGCTTGCACCGCAGCCAGCTCCATCGTAAACTGAAAGAACTTACTAATTTTTCAACAAGCGAATATATCAACGTTGTTCGTCTTAAGCACGCATCCGAATTATTCCGTTCGGATCGCTATACGATCAATGAAGTTGCCTATATGTCGGGATTTAACAGTTCTTCCTATTTTACCAAATGTTTTAAGAAGTTTTACGGGATCAGTCCGAAACAATACATCCGAAACCTCAAGTCGGGAAAACCTCCCGAAGACCCCAATTCATAAATCCTCTATCTTCGAAATGATCTACGTTTTACGGATCATCTACACCTATCCGCTTCCACTCACCATTTGTCAGAAAATACCATCCTCCCCAAAAAACGAGGGGGCTGCCCACAACATGACGGCACACAGTCTCACAATTAAAATTCGCTTATTTCCTAATAAACTTTTTCATTATCACTTCGTCTCCCTTTCTGAACTCAAGGAAATAAATTCCCGCAGGCAAAGAAGAAACATCAATATGCCGACTATCCCAATCATAATTCTCCCGAAGGATCTGTCCCCAGACATCAAATAACCGCGTAAATCTGATGCCGGATGAACCTTCGATGTCGAAATGCAGGATATCCGAGACTGGATCAGGGTAAACCATAATCTTGTCGAAAAAAACAGGATCTCCGGACAAAGGGGAAATGATCTTCTCAATACGAAAATTGTTGAATAGCACTTCCTCATCCCGAAGCTGTTCGGCGTGATCAAGACTGCGATAAATGCCCCATTTGGGACGAATGAATGATGCCTCGGTCCTCCACATTCGAATCGTATCTTTCCGGTAGTGCAATATTTCCATACCTTCCAAAGCATCCTCCAGGGTGATTTCATAGGAGCCCGATTCCCCATACCACACCTCTTCCCGAACCCTAACCCATTTTCCCGCTATCTTGGACAGCGGTACCGTCGCCAAAATCATCTGTTCGTCATGCCGGGCATAACACAACTGCAACACATCCGGGGTTGCCTTCCGTAACGTCAGTGTGATCAGCGGCATCCGCTCTTCTTCCCCTCCCACTGCTTTCAGTTGATGAATGTGAGTAAAGCTATAAGAAGGTTGAAAAACACTGTCCAGTTTAAACACCCATGCATAGATCATCCTGTCATCCCCGAACCCTTTCAAACTATCGGGCGACCCGGAATAGACTTTCACCTCATTCCTCTGCCTGTCAGCATACAGACAACGATCGTTATCAGGTCTTACATGAATGTAAAAACGAAAAACATATTCATTCAAAATGGGGTCGTATACCTCATCTATATGGCGCCCAAAAGCCTCATGACTGCAATCGGGTGTCTCCAGCGGCCAGAAGCCCGGTGCCAGCACCCTGGTGATCAGCTCGTATGTATCACCCGGACCATCTGCCCTCAACACTGTCTGGGAAAATAGCCCTATTGAGGAAAAAGAAAAAATTATAAACCATATTAAAAACCTCATGGGATATTCTTTACCATAAACCCGATAATGTGAGTTCGAAATAACTAGAGTATTACAAAGAAAACAATTTTATCTCTCGGTTACAAAGGCACGAAAAATTTCCAAATCCCCATCGCATATTTTCCCTTTTGACCTTCTCTGGAAAAAAACACTTATATACCTGCTCCCACAACCTTCCGCAAAGGAAGCTCAATATTCCATCTAATGATCATATATATTCCAACTGCCATTTTTTAAATCTTTCATGCAAAATCTTATTCTGTTATGAAATAATTATTTATATTTGCATTAAATTACTACGACGGTATAGCATATCAGGATGATCCTCACCAAGACATCCCAGTACGCAGTAAGGGTCCTGACCTACATGATCCAGTCGGATCTGCGGGTCTTTTCGGCACATCATCTGATCAAAGCGCTATCGATCCCGGACAAATATCTTCGGCAACTTCTGACCACACTTTCGAAGGCAGGCTTCATTAAAAGCATCCGGGGCCGGGAAGGAGGGTATGTGCTGGCCCGCAACCCGGACAAGATCCGTCTCTCCGACATCATCGAAGTGATCGACGGCATGGAACGTTACGAAAGATGCCTACTGGGCTTTCCCTCCTGCAGCGACGATAACCCTTGCAGCCTGCACAGGAAATGGGCCCCTTTGCGGGAACAAATGCTCCATTTCCTCCGTGAAACCACCCTCGACGAGATCCGGCAAAACGATATCACAAAGTTCTGACAATACTTGTATACTTTTTAACCTAAACCATGTGCATATGAAACAGACATTACTGGACCGGTTCATGACCAAGAAAGGCCTTTACACAGGCTTTTGGATCATTGCCATCTTCATGGTGACGATCCTGATCTACTACACGGCCAACCTGCACAAGGAAGTGCCGCCGATCCCCAAGGAGGTGCGTTCCGCCTCCGGGGAGCTGCTTTACACCTATGACGATGTGGTCGAAGGGAAAGGCTATTTCCAGGAGTTCGACCTCACCGACTGGGGGACGTTGCTGGGCATGGGCGCCTACATGGGGCCCGACTTCTCCACCACTTTCTACCACCATCGCGTGGAAGATCTGTACGACCACTACGGGATGCAGATGTACGGGAAGAAGATGGACCAGCTCAGCGACATTGAAAAAGGCGCGGTAAAAGAACGTGTCAAACAGGATGTCAAAGAGCAGACACAGTTGAGCACAGGCACGGTCACTTATACCGATGCTTCGGCGCAAGCCTACAAGAACAATGTCGAACGGCTGGTGAAAATGCTGGTCGAAGGAGACCCGGAAAGAGCGTTCCCCGGCGGGGTGATCAAGCCTGAAGAGGCACGCAAGATCGCCGCTTTCGTCGACTGGTCGCAGCTGGTGGCTTCCTCCCTGCGTCCCGAGACCGACCGCACCTGGTCGAACAACTGGCCTTACGAACCGCTGGTCGACCAGAATCTCAACTTCAATTACCACAAGGTCTCCCTTTGGGAATTCCTCTTGCTGTGGACGCTGACCATCATCGTCATCTACCTGTCGTATGAGTATCTCTTCAAGAAAGACGAAGAGCTGCAGCCGGCCATGAAGGTCACCTCTCTCTTCAGGTCACAGAAGAAGCTGCTCAAATATGTACCGATTGTGGCCGGGCTGTTCGTCCTGCAACTTTTTGTCGGAGGGTATCTGGCACATCTCTACACCGAGCCCTCGAAAGATTTCGTGATCTCCCAGAGCCTGCTGCCTTTCAACGTAGCACGGTCGGTGCACACCCAGCTGGCCATCCTGTGGGTGGCGGTAGGTTGGCTCGTGGGCGGCCTGCTCATCGCTCCCTGGGTAGCCAACAAAGACCACAAGTACCCTTGGTTGGTGGATGTGCTGTGGCTGGCCCTGGTGGTCGTTGCCGTCGGCGCCCTCATCGGCCTTTACCTGGGTGCTACCGGCCAGTTGCGTGACACTTGGTTCTGGCTCGGCAATGAAGGACGCGAACTGATCAACCTCGGCCGCCTCTGGGATATCGGCCTGGTGGTCGGCCTGGTCTTCTGGTTCCTGCTGATCATCTCCCTGATCCGCAAGGCCGCAACCAACAACCCCCTGGTGGGAACGATCATCTGGTCGGCCTTCGCCATCGCCACCCTCTACATCGCCGGCATGATGCCCATCCACAAGATCATGCCCAACTATACGGTCGACGATTACTACCGCTGGTGGGTGATCCACCTGTGGGTGGAGCTCACCTTCGAGATGTTCGCCGCAGGGGTGATCGCCTTCTTCACGGTCTCGCTGGGGCTGATCTCGCACAAGACCGCTGTCCGGACGATGATCTTCGAGCTTTTCCTGATCATGATGAGCGGCACCCTCGGCGTGGGACACCATTACTGGTTCCAGGGGCTTGACGAGTACTGGATCGCCATCGGTGGTATTTTCTCGGCCCTGGAGCCCCTGCCGCTGGCCCTGATGATCGTCGAGGCAATGAAGAACCAGCGTGAACAGCGTCTTGAGGGCAAACCCAACGAGTTCAGCACCGTCTTCATGTGGGTGGCCGGCTCAGCCGTCCTCAACTGGATCGGCGCCGGCTTCTTCGGCATGCTCATCAACACCCCGACGATCGATTACTACGCACACGGTACCTACCTGATCATGCCGCACGGCCACATCGCCCTGCTGGGTGCTTTCGGGTATATCTCGATCGCCTTCCTCTACATGACCGCCCGGGCCCACTCCCTGGCCAATGGCCTGGCTTGGAACGAAAAGGTAAGCAAATGGGGCTTCTGGCTCCTCACCCTGGGGGTGATCCTCTTCGCCCTGCCTACCTACATCGTTGGGATCGAACAGGCGCAGACCGCCTTCGAGAAAGGTTACTTTTTTGCCCGTCTGCGCGAGACCATCGAACCCCTGAAAGGATGGCTCTGGTTCCGTCTCCTGCCCGACGGCATGATGATCACCGGCGGTTTGATCATCCTCTACGACCTGCTGACCAAGACCTTCACCAAGAAGAAGGCTGTGGCAGCCTGATCAACCGATCGCTTGAAACCAACAGGAAACCCCGTCGCACTGCGACGGGGTTTTTTCTTTCCCACCTTGACATTCGTCCGATCTTTTCCTAAATTTATTTGGCGCAAAAACTTACTGCCATGGCACGGATCAACTTTCTCTTGTCATTGCTCCTCCTCTCCGCAGCTTCTCTTCCGGGACAATATTCCACGGCTCCCGTGACCGATACCACGGCGAAAGTGAAGTTATGGAGCCTCTACCCAGGCTATGTCGTCCTTCAGAACGGTGACACTCTCCGGGGATACATCCTGCTGAAGAACCTGGCTGCCAACCAAGACAAAGCAGTCTTTTACCGTTCGCCGGATGATGGGAAGCCCACGGCAAAATACCGGCCGAAAGATCTGAAAGCATACAAGGTAGGTCCTCGCTATTATGAATCGCGCAAGTTCAGGCCTCCGGCCACCGCCTCTTCCAACGATGCCCGGACGTGGCACTTCCTCCTGAAGGTGATCGACGGCCCTTTCAGCCTTTACAAATGGTACTACGAAACCCCCGAACAGTCGAAAGCCCGCCTGCAGATCGACCGCGGCCATCCCCTCGAGGGACATATCAACCTCTCCTTCTCGGAAAAAGAGCTGCAGGTGGAGAACTACGGCCTCACCCCCTCGGGGGAGTTTGTCGACCTGGGTTCTTTAAAGATGCTGACGAACTTCAAAAAGAACATGAGCAAACTGGTGGCCGAGGATGCCGAACTGGTCCAGAAGATCCGCAACAAAGAAAAAGGATACGGTTATTACGATATTGACCGGATCATCCGGGAATACAACGATTGGTACCGCCAACATCATCCTCCCCGGCACCCTTAGGACAGTCATTGCCGGACGAAACCGGTCTACACAAAACCGTTCGACAAACGGAACGATCCCTTGAAATACCCCTTGAGCTTCTGGCCACCCTCCACATCCACCTCAAAGGTGATCTCATATTGCAAATGACCAAGGCTTTTCACGGTGACACTCCCTCCTGTAAAATCAAAATCCTTGTCTTCCTCATCACCAATACCCAGATAAAGAGTACCAAAGACCTTACCTTCTTCTTTTCGCCAGTTTTCACTGCATTCATAGGTACCGTCAGGTATCCCGTTCTCCGAGAGGGTGGTAAAAAAGAATGAAAGGATCCCCCCCTTTCCTTCTATGGACTTCAGAGAGAGCGTATCTTCCTCCGACCAAATAAAGGTAAGCCCGTCGGAAGCCAGGTCAAGCTCATACCGGATAAATTCGTACCGTTCAAACCCTTCTGTGACGAAACCTTGGGAGAGGAGATAGCTCTTCCCGTCAAAAGTAAATTGGTTGGCGGGCCCTTCATCCTTTTTTTCACATCCGGACAAAAGAAGGGAAACCCCTAAAAAAGAGGCGAAAAAGATGTTCGTGATTATTGCTTTCATCGTAGTGGTTTTATTTATGAACGGGGAAAAAGAGAAATTGTTTCAATCCGTCTTTCTCTTCGGAATGCGAAGCTCACAGTCGTGGTGCAAGACCGTTGCTGATCCCCGAAGTCTTTCCCGATTCTTTTTGGTTTTTTCTTTCGTATCTTTGGGGCTCCACAAACAGGAAAAGATCATGACAGACATTGAGATCGCCCAGTCTGTAGAGTTGCGGCCCATTACCGAAATTGCCGAGAAGATCGGCGTCGACCCCGACCTTTTGGATCTTTATGGAAGATACAAGGCCAAAATGCCTTTGTCTCTGATCGATCAGGGAAAGATCGCTCAAAGCAATCTCATCCTGGTCTCGGCCATTTCGCCGACGCCGGCAGGGGAGGGAAAAACGACCATCTCGATCGGTCTCTCGGAAGGTCTGAACCGACTGAAAAAGAAGACGATTGTGGTATTGCGCGAGCCTTCGCTGGGGCCTGTCTTCGGCATCAAGGGGGGGGCCACCGGCGGCGGCTGGTCGCAGGTCCTCCCGATGGAAGATATCAACCTCCATTTTACTGGGGATTTTGCGGCCATCGAGAAGGCGCACAACCTGTTGGCCGCCCTCATCGACAACAACCTGCAGAGCAAGACCCGCTCGTTGGGCATCGATCCGCGCACGGTAACCTGGAAGCGGGTGATCGACATGAACGACCGGGCCCTGCGCCACATCGTCATCGGCCTGGGCGGCACCTCGTCGGGTGTGCCGCGCGAGTCGGGCTTCGACATCACCGCCGCCTCGGAGATCATGGCCATCCTCTGTCTGGCCGACAACATCCCCGACCTGAAACGCCGCATCGGCAACATCTTCGTCGGCTTCACCTACGACAAGCAGCCGGTGTATGCACGCGACCTGCATGCCGAAGGGGCGATGACCGCCCTCTTGAAGGACGCTATCAAGCCCAACCTCGTGCAGACCATCGAAGGCAATGCCGCCATCATCCACGGCGGACCTTTCGCCAACATCGCCCAGGGCACCAACAGTGTCATTGCCACCCGCACCGGTCTTTCGCTGGCCGACTATGTGGTGACCGAGGCCGGCTTCGGCTTCGACCTGGGGGCGGAGAAATTTTTCGACATCAAGTGCGGCTATGCCGGTCTCTCGCCCAAGGTGGTGGTGCTGGTGGCCACGGTACGCGCCCTGAAGTATCACGGCAACGGCGACGCAGCCAACCTGTCGGAGCCGGATCCCGAGGCCCTGCGAAAGGGTCTGGGCAACCTGGAGAAACACATCGAGAACATTCAGCTCTTCGGCATCCGACCGGTGGTGGCCATCAACCGTTTTGCCAGCGACACCGACGAGGAGATCGCTATCATCCGGCAGAAATGCGACGAGATGGGCGTGAAGAGTGCGGTGGCCGAAGCCTGGGCCAAAGGCGGGGCAGGCACGCTCGAGCTGGCCGAGAGGGTGCTCGACGAAGCCGCCCGCTGCACGCAGCGATACAAGCCTCTCTACGACTGGAGCTGGGACATCAAGAAGAAGATCGAGACTGTCGCGACAAAGATCTACGGTGCCAAGGCCATCGACTACCGTCCCAAGGCCCTGCAAGATCTGAAGAAGATCGAGATGCTGGGACTGCAGCACGTGCCGGTGTGTATCGCCAAAACACAGAAGTCGCTCTCCGACAACCCCAAACTGCTGGGACGACCGAAAGACTTCATCGTGACGGTGCGGGAGATCGAGATCGCCGCCGGAGCAGGCTTTGTGGTACCCATCACGGGCAACATCATGCGGATGCCCGGCCTTCCCGAAGAGCCGGCCGCCGAACGCATCGACATCGATGAGAACGGCAGGATCACGGGGCTGTTCTGAGGAACGGTCCCTCATCTTTTTTACACCGACGTCCGCAAGAACCCTTCCATCTTGTTCTAATTTTCCCTTAGCTCGTTCAACTCCCGTTGTGCCGGTGGATAATGATTTTATTTGACTGTCGCAATGCCTGCGCCAAAGGGGTAATGAGACGGCTGTATTTTACCGTTCCAAGTTTGCCATTGGCGTTAAACTCGCCAGCAAGAAGTTTTCCTTTTCCACCTCCTCCTCACTGATTGGCCCTATTGCAGGGTACCGGAAACATCTTCCCGATAGACAAATGTTACGGGGCGCAAACGGCAAAGCCATTCAATCCCTTGCATATCCCGGATCTCTTTTCTGTATTGCCATGAAGACGTAAGACATCCGATCCGGCCGGAAACATCAAATCAATATAATATAATGTTGATCACGGTCGTCACCCGAAAAATACGCAAATG
>JAMOUS010000045.1 GCA_027067975.1 Bacteroidales bacterium
TTGTTCCCCATGATCCCCAGGTTCCGGCCTTTTGCGCTGATGATCCCGGCCGTGACCGTTGAGGTAAGATTAAAGGGGTTTCCGATGGCCAGCACCCAGTCGCCCAGTCGCACCTGTTCCACATCCCCGAATTTGAGATAAGGGAGGTTATTGGCCTTGATCTTCAGCAGAGCCAGGTCGGTGGGCGGATCCACCCCCACCAGTTCGGCTTTGAAGGTCCGTTTATCATCGAGGGTCACCTGAATGCGGTGAGCATCCTCGATGACGTGGTAGTTGGTCACGATATATCCATCGGGCGAAAGGATCACGCCCGAACCGAAGCCGAGGATGGCGCGCTTAGGCGGCATTCCCTGGTCGCCAAAGAAGAAATAGTAAAAGGGGTTGGCAGCATACGTCTCCACTTCCGTCTCCGTCTTCACATGAACAACGGCCTTCACCCCTGTCTCCGCGGCAGTATTGAACTGCGATTCCACTGCCGAAGCCAATGCCCCCTTTTCCGGAAGGTTCACATACCGGACGTTCTGAACGGCAGCAATACTGCCGGAAGTATCCTCGTTCTCCCTTATGTTCCGATCAAAACCATGCATGAAAAAATAAATGAGGAGAATCCCCGTGATCCCTCCTAAAAATCCTGTCACCAGTGTCCCAACGAAGCGTTTTGTTTTCATGATATATTGTTTTAAGTTCTGTGATTATCTTTTATTTTCGTAGCGCAAAGGGTTTATCAAATACTATGCCTGAACATTCATGCACATATTCATAACGAACTACAAAAACCCTTGGTATGCAGAAATATAGATCTTTGTGACTCTTAACATATTTTAACTTTCCATGTCAGAATGAAACTTCATTTCAGCAAATATCAGGGGACCGGCAATGATTTCGTGATGATCGACAACCGGAACAAGCGTTTTCCGGCCGGGCGGGAGGTGATCGCCCAAATGTGCCGGCGTCGGACAGGGATCGGGGCGGACGGACTGATCCTTTTGGAGGAGGATGACACGTACGATTTTGCGATGCGGTATTTCAATGCGGATGGCGGTGAATCGACCATGTGCGGGAATGGGGGAAGATGTGTGATCGCTTTTGCACATCATCTGGGTTTGTTCAAAAAGAGGACCGTCTTCCGGGCTGTCGACGGCCTCCATGAAGGAGAGATCGAAGGAGAATGGGTCCGGCTCAAAATGAACGATGTCAAGGGAATCCGGCAGATAGAAGAAGGTTATTTTCTCGATACCGGTTCGCCGCATTACGTGCTTTTCCGTGAAGATACGGAAAAAACGGATGTGATTGCAGAAGGCAGGCAATGGCGTTACAGCGACCTTTTCCGTCCTGAAGGCACGAATGTCAATTTCGTTCAGGTGTCGGGTCCCTCCCGCCTCTACAACCGCACTTACGAGCGGGGGGTGGAAGACGAGACCCTCTCCTGTGGCACCGGCAGCATTGCAGCGGCATTGACACTGGCCCATACCCGACAAAATGTCAGCAGTCCCGTTACCGTCGTCACACGGGGCGGAACTTTGAAGGTGCATTTCCGGCAAACAGACACCACCCTCTTCACGGATATCTACTTGGAGGGACCGGCCACACACGTCTTTGACGGAGAGATCCTCATCCCTTAATATATTCAGCCATGAAAAAAACCCTTTTCCTCGTCACCGCATCCTTGTTATTTCCACTCTTGCTCAATGCGCAGCAGGAAGGGAACGAAACGGAACCATTGCGAAAAGAGATCGACCGGAACTTTGAAGAACTGCGTCATCGTCTTGACGTTCTGGAAAAGAACATCGATGACATCCTTTGGTATCACAAGGTCGGGGATGTCGCTTTCATTGACAAGGTGTATATCTACGGTCCGCCCCTGGCCCACGAGAAGAACCCGACAGCCCAGGGTGCCGGCAATCCGGTGAAGTTCCGGGCATATATCTTCATTCCCAAGGATATCGACCCGGATAAGAAATATCCCTTGCTGGTATTCTCCCACGGAGGGGTCCATGGAAATTTCACCACCTATTACGCCCATATTATCCGGGAGCTGATGTATCAGCAATACATTGTGGTGGCACCGGAATACCGGGGCAGCACCGGTTACGGGGAGTCGTTCTATAAAAAGATCGACTATGGCGGAAGGGAAATCGAAGATGTCGATTACAGTCGCCAGTATATGCTTGACAACTACAGCATTGTAGACCCCAAGAAGGTAGGCATACTGGGATGGAGTCATGGCGGTCTGATCACACTGATGAACCTTTTTGAACATCCCGACCATTACAAGGTGGGATATGCCGGTGTTCCCGTGAGCGACCTGATCGCACGGATGGGATACAAGACGCAGGCTTACCGGGACCTGTATTCGGCAGATTACCATATCGGCAAGACCGCCTATGAAGATGTGAACGAATACCGCCGTCGTTCGCCGGCCTGGAATGCGGAGAAGCTGAAGACCCCTCTGTTGATCCACACCAACACCAACGATGCGGATGTGAACGTTTTGGAGGTGGAACATCTTATCCAGGCATTGAAGGCTGCCGACAAGAAGTTCGAATACAAGATCTACAAAGATATCCCCGGGGGGCACTCGTTCAACCGGATGGACACGAAGGTCGCGAAGGAGATCCGGGTTGAGGTATACCGTTTTCTGGCACGTTATCTTCATCCGCCGCGGCCCATCACAAACGTGAAGGAGTTGCAGCGGGCGGCATACGTATATCCCTGATCTCCGGCCTTACAGTTCGTCGGAATAGACCACGCGGGGTGTTTCCCGGAGGTTGTAGCTGCTGGACATCATCCTTCCATAGGCACCTGCGCTCCGGATGGCCAGGATATCCCCCCGCCGTGCAGGTGGAAAAGGGATGTTACGGGCAAACGTATCGGCCGTCTCACAGACGGGGCCCACCACATCGACCCGCAACACCTCCTCTCTCTCACCCCGGTAGCGGGCCGAAAGGTTCTCGATGCGATGGACGGTCTCGTACAGCGCCGGCCGGATCAGGTCGGTCATGCCGGCATCGACGATCACAAAAGTACGGCTGCCACTCTGTTTCACATAAAGAATCCGGGTGATCAGGTCGCCCATTTGTGCCACAAGAGAACGGCCCAACTCAAAATGCACCTTCTGGTGCGGCCGCACTTCCAGATTGGCTGAGACCGTGTCGAACAATCGCTCGAAAGGAGGGACCGGCCGCTCCTCCGGATGGCGGTAATCAACCCCCAGACCGCCTCCCAGATCGAGACTCGTCACTTCCAGCCCGGCTTCTTCGAAACGGTCTTTGATCGCATTGACCCGCCGGGCCAACTCCGCGAACACTTCCATGTCGGTGATCTGAGAACCAATGTGGACATGGATCCCCTGAAAGAGAAGATCTTTCGATGTCTTGAGAGTCCGGATGAGCGGCGGAAGATCTTCCTCAAGCACTCCGAATTTATTGACCTCCAGTCCGGTGGTAATATGACGGTGGGTATGGGCGTCGACCAGGGGGTTGACCCGGATCGACACGGGCGCCTGTTTGCCCATGGCACGGGCGATCGCCGCGATGACCTGCAACTCCTCGAAAGATTCGACATTAAAGGCACCGATACCGGCTTCGAGGGCTGTCCGTATCTCCTCGTCGGTTTTTCCCACCCCGGCGAAAAAGATCGTGGCAGGCTCGAAGCCTGCCTTGACGGCCGCCTT
>JAMOUS010000046.1 GCA_027067975.1 Bacteroidales bacterium
GGCACTTCGAGGGGCACGGTCGTAAAGTTGAGGATTCCCTTTATCCCCGCATCCACCAGTGCCGTGGTCATTTCTTGGGCCACCTCCACCGGTACGGTAAGGATGGCGATCTCGATCCGCTCCCTGGGGATCACCTCGCCCAACTGGTCGGTGTGAAAACAGGGGATCCCGTTGAGGGTGTGACCTGCTTTCCGTGGGTTCACGTCAAAAAGGGCTTTCAGGTGAAGACAGGGTCGTTTCCCTTTCAAGTAATGCAGGATGGCAGTACCGAGATGCCCCACCCCCACGATCGCCACATTCTGGCCGGCAGGATCATCCAACACCTTGCCGATCGCTTCGATCAGCTCCTTCACTTTGTAGCCTTTCCGCTGAACCCCCGAATAGCCGATCAACATGATATCACGGCGTACCTGTACCGCCGTATTGTTGTGCATCTTAGCCAGCTCATGGGAAAAAACATATTCCTTGCCGGCCGCCAGGCTCGCGATCAGCGTCCTGCGGTATTCACTCAGTCGTTCCACCGTCCTGACCGGTAGTTTCTTTTTCATTTCTCACTCTCCTCTGCAAACAATGTGGTGAAAATATAATTTAATTTGTTAATTTTTAAACAAAACCTTTACTTTTGTACCCGGAAAGAAAAAATGATTTTTGTAAAAACCTTCTTGAAAAATGATAAAAAAGAACATCCAGCGGATCATCCAGTACCGGATGTGCCTGCTAAAATTCCAGAATTTGGGCTTTGAACGGATCTTTTCATATACACTGGCCCAGGAGATCGGAGTAAGCCCCGAACAGGTACGAAAGGACTTTTCCCAGTTCAATCTGCGCGGTAATAAGAAAGCAGGGTACAAGATCCAAGATCTGCTGGACAAGATCAATGAACTGCTCCACAAAGAGGATATCCACAAGATCATCCTGGCCGGGCTGGGAAATATCGGAAAAGCATTGGTCCAGTACAAAGGGTTTATCAACCGCAACATGCAACTGGTAGCAGGTTTCGACATCGACCCCGCCAAATTGAAAAAGAACTGCCGCATTCCGGTCTTCCACATTGATGATATGCCGAAAGTGATCCGGGAAGAAAAGGCACGTATCGGCATCCTCGCCGTACCTGAACAGGTGGCACAGGAGGTATGCAACCAGATGGTCGAGGCCGGCATCAAAGGGATCCTAAACTTTGCCCCCGTGATGCTCAAAACCCCTGAGGATGTCACTGTCCAGAACATAAGTGTTTGCAATGAACTGGAGGCCCTGATCTATATGAGCGAAAAGACAACCGACAAGAAAGAAAAAGAGAAGAAGGGGAAAAAGAGGAAATAACCCTCCTCTTTTCAACTGTTTCAACTGTTGGCCAACAGCCATTCATACCAGTTTCCCAAACCGTCCCCCGTCCGGACAGAGAGTTCGATGAACTCGATCTGCGGGTTGACCTGCCGTGCCCATTCCTTCATCTTCTCCATGTCGAAATCCACATAAGGCAGTAGATCTGTCTTGTTGATAATGCACAAGTGCGACGACCGGAACATGGTGGGATACTTGACCGGCTTGTCGTCCCCTTCGGGTACGCTCATGATGACGATCCTTTTTTTCTCCCCCAGATCGAACAAGGAAGGACACACCAAGTTACCCACATTCTCGATCATCAGCACCGCTCCCTGAGGGACTTGCAGCTCTTTCACCGCCGAATGGACCATGCGGGCATCCAGATGACATCCGTTCCCCGTGTTGATCTGGATCACCGGAACCCCAGTCGCATCGATACGCTCGGCATCATGCAATGTCTGCTGATCCCCTTCGATCACAAAGAACCTCCGCTCCTTCCCCAGATCCTTGACCGTCCTCTCCAACAGGCTCGTCTTGCCGGCTCCCGGAGAGCTTACCAGATTGAATGCCGAGATGTCCAAAGCCTCGAAATAGCCCCGGTTACGTTCGGCCAGCAGATCATTTTTCGTTAATACATTCTCCTCCACCACCACTTCTCTCATCCTGACATCATCATGGGCATGATCATGAAGGTGGTGGTGACGATGCTCATGATCATGAGGGTGTACGTGCGCTTCCGCATGATCATGCAGATGTACATGTTCCTCACTCCCCGGACGTCGGAGGAGAACCTCCCCGGCATCACTTCCGCAACCGCAACTGTCACACATGGCTGTTCCTTTTTATTTTTTATCAAAAATATTCCTTCCGAGGGGGGAAAAGAATGATTTAAATCATTAACGTTAATATATTCACATTTCTATTCCACCACGATCGACCGGAGCCGCATTTGTTCGCCATCGGCAACTTCCACCCCGGCCTTACCACATTGTGGGCAGGGAGCAAATAGATCGCGACTGTGAAAACGGTGTCCGCATGCGCGACACTGCACCTCTCCCGGCACGATCTGTATCGTCCAGCGGGCTCCCTCACAAAGGGTCCCCGTCACCGCCTCTTCCATCGCAAAGTCCAAGGCCTCCACCACCACGCCTGACAACTCTCCCACCTCCAGTTCCATCTCACGCACATGGTTGGCCCCTTCCCGATGAGCATATTCTTCGGCCAGTTCCACAATGCTCATCGCGATCGAAAGTTCATGCATCTCCTGAATATTTTTGTTTGGTTATTATCAATAAAATTAGTATAATGGTAAAAAATTCCAAAATCCGTTCCCGACATAAAAACTCAAGCATATGGAAAAGATCGCACTGAACGTCAAATGCCCTCATTGCAAGAAATCGTTAATGGATCCCTACCACCGCCTCCATGAGAAACCGAGCATCCTGCTCGAGGTGAAGACCGAAGCCGGCGAAGGAAAGTTACGCATATGTTCTTATTATGGCTGTTACACCCATGAAAGCACGGTTGAACTGAAAGAAGGAGAGGTGATCCACGTCTTTTGCCCCCACTGCCATAAGGAGCTCACCAGCACGACCATGTGTGAGGAGTGCGGAGCGCCGATGATCCCCTTGGCCCTCCAAAAAGGTGGGAAAGTTTACATCTGTTCGCGTGTGGGATGCAAAAAACATTTTCTCTCGTTCGAGAACATCTCCGAAGCCCTCAGCCGGCTTTATCATGAATATGGGGGGTTCTGATCAAGACCTAACAGATCCGTGGAAGCTGTTCTCCTGCCAGC
Organism: Bacteroidales bacterium; assembly: GCA_027067975.1. Classification (GTDB taxonomy): domain Bacteria; phylum Bacteroidota; class Bacteroidia; order Bacteroidales; family VadinHA17; genus DRPN01. Next base: position 3,119 of record JAMOUS010000046.1, read on the forward strand.
ATCTCCACGATACGGCGTCCTCCGATCTCTGTTTCCATGACCACCTCTCCCGGATGCTCGGGGGTGAGGGTTCCGATGATCGCGGCCTCCTCCCCTTCCGGAAAGGCACGTAGCAACTGTACGGCGCGCTCTGCCTCATCTGCCGGGACGATCATCACGACCTTCCCTTCATTGGCCAAATAAAGAGGATCGAAGCCGAACACTTCACAAATGTTCTCCACTTCCGGGCGTACCGGGATCTTGCGTTCATCCAGCTCGATGCCGAGGGAGACCATTTCCGCCACTTCGCACAAAAGGGTGGCCATCCCTCCCCGGGTGGGATCCCGCATAAAACGGATCCCGATCCCTTCATCGAGGAGACGATGGATCATCCGATTGAGCGGTCGGACATCCGAACGTACGCTTCCGGCGATCTCCAGTCGTTCCCGGGCAGCCAGGATGGCGATCCCATGATCTCCCAGGGTTCCGCTCACGATCACCTTGTCACCGGGACGAACCCCGGAGCCCTTCCCGATCCCTTGGCGGG
>JAMOUS010000047.1 GCA_027067975.1 Bacteroidales bacterium
GACATCGACGATGACGCCTTCAAAGAGATCGAGGCGATCATCCGTTCCATGACTCCGGAAGAACGGCGCAACCCCGCCATCCTCAACGGCAGCCGCAAAAAACGCATCGCCCGCGGCAGCGGCACCTCCGTTACCGATATCAACCGTCTCCTTAAGCAGTTCGCCGAAACCCGCAAACTGATGAAGTCGATGAGCGGCAAAAAAGGACTATCCCGCCTGATGAACCTGCCCGGACTGCGGTGAAAGGTCTACGACCCCTTCCCGTCGTCGATCTCCTTGCCGACGACCGAAAAGATGAAGAGGATCACCGCTGATGAGGAGAAGATCACCAGCAGCGTGGAGAGGAGTTTGTTGACCACCTTCTCCAGTTCGATCACATCCCAGATCCCCAGAATGGCGATGATCGTGAAGAGGATCACCAGCAGGATGAGGAACCAGACAATGAGCTGACGGAGCGTTCTGTTCATGATGTGCACTTTTGTGGGTGTCATTCTATAAGACGGAAAAAAGAGGAAAATGTTGCAAAAGCGCTCCGCCTCCGCTGAAGCTACAGCAAATAAGAAGGCAAAATTTAGGCACTTGTAACTTATCATCCCGACGCTCCGCTTCGCTGCGGTTGGGATCAGTTCGTCCAACGTCTTCCGCTTCGGCTTTGCCTCGCGAAAGACGGGACTCACTGACTTTAGTCACTCGAAGTACTTGAGGCACTCTAGGCACTATATTGCTACCCTGATGCTCCGCCTTCGGCGGACACGATGAAGCGATAAAGTGATAATGCGATAAAGCGCTCCGCCTTTGACAAGATAAAAGACAAAAGGACAAAGACAAAAGAAGGCAAAAGGGGTAAGGCAAAGGGCAAAAGTTGCTCAGCAATGCCCCGGAGGGGCAGCATGGAACTAGGCAGCCACTTCAGTGGCTGTGTGTAAGACGATAACACTATCTCAAACGTCCCGGGACGGGACAGAATGGAACGGGAGATAGAGCGATAATGCGATAAAGCGCTCCGCCTCCGCTGAAGCTACAGCAAATAAGAAGGCAAAATTTAGGCACTTGTAACTTACAATCCCGACGCTCCGCTTCGCTGTGGTCGGGATCAGTTCGTCCAACGTCTTCCGCTTCGGCTTTGCCTCGCGAAAGACGGGACTCACTGACTTTAGTCACTCCCTGTAGTACCCCAGACACCAGTTTCTACCCTGAAGCTTTGGCTGGATTTTCAGGAACCTGAAACTCCCAACCCCTGCCGGGGGAAATCCGAACCTTTTAGTGTCCTAAGGATTCATTATCTTTACATGGTAAAAGTCGTTCTGCATGGATGATGATCCTCTATTGCGGGAGGTGGTGATCGTGGTGAACCCCGGCTCCACTTCGACAAAGGTGGCGCTCTATTCGCGGCGTGGTGTGGTGTGGGAGCAGGTGTTGCGGCATGATCCGGCCGGGTTGTCTTCTTTTGAGCGTGTCGCCGATCAGTTGGATTTTCGGTATGGTCTTATCCGTCCCCTTTTGTGGGAGGAGATCTCGCGGCGGGGTCTCACGGTGGCGGGAGTGGTCGGGCGCGGCGGCATCGTACGGCCTGTGGAGGGGGGTACCTATCGTGTAAACGAGGCTTTTCTCGAGGATGCCCGCAGCGGACGTTACGGCGACCATGCCTCCAACCTGGGTACGTTGCTGGCCGACCGTCTGCGGCGGGAGCTGGGACTGGCCGAGTGCTATACCGTCGATCCCGTCTCGGTGGACAACATGTGGGACAAAGCCCGTATCTCCGGCCATCCCGACATTGAACGGGTATGCCGGGGTCATCCCCTCAATGTCAAGCGCACCGCCCGTCGTATCGCGGAGCAGTTGGGCAAGCCCTTTGAGGAGACACGTTTTGTGGTCGCCCACCTTGGGGGTGGCATCTCCATCACGGTCGTTGAGGGGGGAAAGATCCGTGACGTCAATGACGCCCTGTTGGGTATGGGACCTTTCTCGCCCAACCGTGCCGGCGCCCTGCCTCTACGTGGGGTGATGCGCCTGTGCTATACGCTGCCCCAGGAGGAGGTCACGCGCATCTTCTCCAGCCGCAGCGGCCTGATGGCCTACCTCGGCACCGCCGACCTGCGGGAGGTGCTGCACCGCGTCGACGAGGGCGACGAAAAAGCCGCACTCGTCTATGAAGCGTTCGTCTACCAGATCGCCAAAGAGATCGGCGCCTGTCACGCCGCCCTGCGCGCTGACGTCGACGGCATCATCGTCACGGGCGGCATCGCCCTCTCCGAAAGGTTCATCGGCGATTTGAAAGACTATGTGGAACGCCTGGCACCCTTCTTCGTCGTCGCCGGCGAGAACGAGATGGAAGCCCTCGCCGAAGGCGCTTTCCGCGTCATCGACGGCCTTGAGGTTCCCCGCGAGTATCCTGATGACGAGGGAGCGATGAAGCGATAATGCGGTGAAGCGATAATGCGATAATGCGATGAAGTGATCCGCCTTTTTCAATTCTGCCCCTCCGGGGCGTTTATGATTTGCACGATGGAATGTCTTGGAGGACTGAATGAAAACGTCAACCAAATTCAGGGAAGCTCATCTGTCAGTCAATAACTTGCAACTTGCAACTTGTAACTTGCAACTCGTAACTCATATCTCCCCATGCCCCACGCAATCGTAGCGGTCACGAACGATCTGGTCACCGACCAACGGGTGCGCAAGACGTGTGAGGTCTTGCGTGAGGTGGGCTTTGAGGTGCTGCTGGTGGGGCGGCGTCTGCGGGAGAGCCTGCCGATGGATGCCCGGCCCTATCGTTGGCGGCGGATGCGGTTGCTCTTCCGCCGGGGACCTTTGTTCTACGCCGAATACAATGTGCGTTTGTTCTTTTTCCTGGTGGTGCGGCGGGCACATTTGCTCGTGGCCAACGACCTGGACACCCTGCCGGCGGCGTGGGCGGTGGCGCGACTGCGGCGTATCCCGCTGGTATACGATTCGCACGAGTACTTCACCGAGGTGGCCGAGCTGCAGGGGCGCTTTGCGCGGAAAGTGTGGTTATGGTTCGAGCGTCGTATCTTTCCTGGGCTGCAGGATGTGATCACCGTGAGTCCCTCCATTGCCGAAGCCTACCGGCGGCGTTACGGGGTGAAGGTGGCGGTGGTGCGTAACCTGCCCGACCGCTCCTGCGAGGGGGTGGCTCCCCTGTCGCGGGAGGAGGCCGGCATCCCCCCCGGGAAGAAGGTGGTGCTGCTGCAGGGCTCCGGCATCAATGCCGAACGCGGCGGCGAGGAGGCCGTCCAGGCCATGCGCTACGTGGAAGAGGCCGTCCTGCTCATCGTCGGCGGCGGCGACGCCCTCCCCGCCATGAAAGCCCTCGTCAGGGAAGAGGAGCTCACTGACAAGGTGATCTTCATCCCCCGCCAGCCTCTCGAGCGGCTCTATGCCTACACCCGTATGGCCGATGTGGGACTCTCCCTCGACAAGGATGTCAGTGCCAACCAACGCTACAGCCTGCCCAACAAGCTGTTCGACTACATCCTCTGTGGCGTGCCCGTCCTGGTCAGCGACCTGCCTGAGGTGCGGCGTATCGTGAAGGAGTACGATGTGGGCCTTGTCCTCGACGAACACTCCGAAGAGGCCATCGCCTCGGCCCTTAACTGGATGCTCGAACAGGATTACAAAAGGCTGAAAAAGGAAAACCTGCGCCGCGCCGCCCGCGAGCTGACCTGGCAGAACGAGAAAGGAATACTCGAGAAGATATATCGTAAGTATTTGAAAAAATGATTGTTGGATGACAGTTTCCCTGGAGAGAGGAAAAAAGCTCCTGAGTGTATGTATCCCCGTGTACCGTCAGAAGGTCACCGTCCTGGTGAAGCAGTTGCATGCACTCTCTGCATCGTTCCGGGAGGAGATGGAGATCCTGGTTGTCGACGACGGTTCGCCGGAGAACTGGCGCAGGCGGAACAGGGGGGTGAGGGACTATCTGGATGGGTATGTGGAGTTGGACCGGAACATGGGCAGGGCGGCGGTCCGCAACCGCTTTCTGGAATATGCGCGGGGGGAGTTCCTGTTGTTCATCGACGGAGATTCCTCTGTGCCGGACGGAAAGTTTTTTGATCGTTACCGGCCGTGGCTGGAGGAGGGGAAGGAGCGGGTCATTGTGGGTGGGAGCAGTTACCGCAGGGAGAGGCCGCCACGCAGTCGGCGGCTCCGGTGGCGTTACGGGTGGCGGCGGGAGAGCCTGCCGGCGGCAGTGCGGAGCCAGAACCCCTGGTCGTCGTTCAAGACCAACAATGTGATCATCCCGGCGGAGGTATTGCGGAAGATCCCCTTTGAGGAGGCCCTCCGGGGGTATGGTCATGAAGATACGTTCATGGGTTACCGTCTGTGGCAGGCGGGGGTGGAGGTGATACACATAGACAATCCCGTGTTCAACGAGGAACTGGATGCCAACGGGGTGTTCCTCCGCAAGAGTGCCGAGGCGGTACGCAGCCTCTTTCAGGTGCTGGCGCTCGTGGAGGGCGATCCGCATTTGGTGGAGCAGGTGCGTCTTCTATCCTGGACGGGCCGTCTGGTGAGGCAGGGGAGAGCCCGTCGTGTGGAGAGGGTGCTGACACCGCTGAAGCCCCTCATCGAGGCTGTTCTGAAAAGCGGTATCCCCCTCTTGCGGTTGCTCGATCTCTATAAACTCGAAGAGGCGCTGAAAGTTTGCCGGCAGGGAGGTTATTGCCACTATTTTTTCGATGAAGATGCCGTGCAGGGGGGCAGGCCGTCTCAGGAAGCATAGCGGGTGGCCTTGTTCACCCCCTTGATCTTTTGCAGCTGCCGCAGGATCGCCTCCAGGTGGTCGGAATTGGCTACCACCACCTTCAGGATCCCTTCGAACATGCCCTTGTGGGTGTTGAACGAGATCGACCGCATGTTCACGTTCATCTCGTTCGAGAGCATGTCGGTGATCCGGTTGACGATGCCCACCTCGTCGGTGCCCGTAACACGTATGGTCGCTTCAAAGGCATGCACCCGGTCGGTGTCGGTCCAGGATGCCGGCACCACGCGGTAGGGGTAGCGTTCCTTCATCCACTTGGCGTTGGGGCAGTCGGCCTTGTGGATCTTGATCCCCTCGTTGATGGTGACAAAGCCGAAGATGGGATCGCCGTAGATGGGGTTGCAGCACCTGGCGAGGGTGTAGTCGACCCCTTTCATCTTTTTGTCGATGACGAGGTAGTCTTTGTGGTGTTCTTTCTGTGCGGGTGCCGGCCTGTTGGGGGCGGGTGCCGGCGCTTCTTCTTCTTTCTCCGTGGCGGAGAGCACCTCCTTGATCTCGAGCAGGTCGATTTTCTCTTCATGGATCCAGGCGTAGAGGTCCTGGGCCAGCTTGATGCGGTAGTGTTGCAGCAGGCGTTTGACCGTTTCGTCGTTGAAGGGGATCTTCCAGTTGCGCAGGCGGCGCATGAGGGTCTCGCGGCCCATGCGGGCGGCCTTGAGCTTTTCTTCGTTGAGCGACTGCTTGATCTTGGTGCGGGCCTTGGAGGTCTTGACGATGTTAAGCCAGTCGGCTGCGGGGCGTTGGTTGCGGGAGGTGATCACCTCGACCCGGTCGCCGGTGTGCAGCACATGGTCGAGGGGGACCACGCGGTTGTCGATCTTTCCGCCGGTGCAGCGCATCCCCACCTCGGAGTGGATGGCAAAGGCGAAGTCGAGCACCGTCGCCCCGGCAGGGAGACGCACCACATCCCCCTTGGGGGTGAAGACGAAGATCTCTTTGCTGTAGAGGTTGAGCTTCATCTGGTCGATGAGGTCGTCGGTGCGGGGATCATAATGTTCGAGGATCTCCCTTACATTGCCCAGCCACTCGTCGAGGGCCTGGGCGCGGCTGCCCTCCTTGTATTTCCAGTGGGCGGCCAGCCCCTTCTCGGCGATCTCGTCCATGCGGGTGGTGCGGATCTGCACCTCGATCCACTTGCCGTGGGGACCGATGACCGTGGTGTGCAGCGACTCGTAGCCGTTCGACTTGGGGATGGAGATCCAGTCGCGCAGCCGCGTGGGGTTGGGCGTGTAGAGGTCGGTGACGATCGAATAGACCCTCCAGCAGTCCTCCTTTTCTTTCCGGCCGTGACTGTCGAGGATGATACGCACGGCGAAGATGTCATACACCTCCTCGAAGGGGACGTTCTGCCGCTTCATCTTGGTCCAGATGGAGTGGATCGACTTCAGGCGGCTTTTGATGGTGAACTTCAACCTTTCCTCTTCCATCCTCTTGCGGATGGGTTCGATGAATTCGCGTACCAGCTCTTCGCGTTTTGCGGCGGTCTCGGCGATCTTGCGGCGGATCTCTTCGTATACCTCGGGCTCGAGGTATTTCATGGCGAGGTCTTCCAGTTCCGATTTGATGTTATAGAGACCGAGGCGGTGGGCGAGGGGGGCGTAGAGGTAATAGGCTTCGGTGGCGATGCCGACGCGTTCGGGCGGCGGGGCCTTGTCGAGGTTGCGCATCACCTCGAGTTGTTCGGCCAGGCGGATGAGGATGACGCGAATGTCGCCGGCGAGGTTGATGACCATCTCGCGGAAGTTCTCACTGCGGACGGCCTCGCGGGCGGTCTCCAGGCCGCTGATCTTGCCGAGGCCTTCGATGAGCTCGCGCACGCCCTTGCCGAAGGTCTCCTCGAAGAACTCCGGAGGGATCTGCTCGATGCGGCTGATGTCGTGGTAGAGGGCGCCGATGACGGCGTCGGCACCCAGGCCCAGCTGTTCGAGCACCAGGCGTGCCACGTTCATGGCATGCACCAGATAGGGCTCACCGGTGAAGCTCACCTCCCGGCCCTCGAGGCTCAACAGATGCCGTACGGCCCGCCGCACAAGGGCCTGTTCCTCCTCGTCGAGATAACGGGCCAACAGGCGCAGGAAAGTGCGGTAATGCCGCCGCACCAAGGCCGAAAGCCCTTCGCCGTTCCGGTATTGTTGCACCATGCCTTTGCCGTTGAAAGGTCCTGCAAAGAAAAGGAATAAAATTTAATCAACTTCGACGACTCATGCAACAGCCTTCGGCGGGATATTTCGTTATCTTCGTGCAAAAAAAGGATGCAAGGAGATCCTGCATTGTACGATCTGTTGGGGCGGCTGGGCATCCCGTACGAGTATCATGAGCATCCGCCGGCGCCGACGGCCGCCGAGGCGGCGCGCTACTGGCAGGGCATCGACGCGGCCAAGTGCAAGAACCTCTTCCTGCGCAACCACAAGGGCAACCGTCATTATCTGGTGATCCTCGAGCACACGCATGCGCTGGCCATCCGCGATCTGGAGCAGCGGCTGCGGCAGGGCAAGCTCTCACTGGCCTCGGAGAAGCGACTGCGGAAATACCTGGGCCTGGCGCCGGGGAGTGTCTCTCCCTTCGGCCTCATCCATGACGAAGAGCATCATGTGCATCTCTTCCTCGACCGCCATCTGCAGGAGCATGAACGGATCAGCTTCCATCCCAATGTGAACACGGCCACGCTGGTGATCGCGTTCCGCGACTTTCTGCGTTTTCTGGATCACCTGGGCAACACGTACGAGTTCCTGGATCTCTATTGAAGGGCCCGGCGGATCCTGACGAGGCTTTTGAGCAACTCTTCCAGTTGGTGGAGGGGCAGCATGTTGGCGCCGTCGGAGAGGGCCTCGGCGGGGTTGGGATGGGTTTCCAGGAAGATGCCGTCGGCGCCGGCGGCGATGGCGGCGCGACCGAGGGTGACGATGAGTTCGGGCCGTCCCCCCGTGACCCCGGAGGGTTGGTTGGGCTGTTGCAGTGAGTGGGTGATGTCCACCACCACCGGGAAGCCGGTGCCCTGCATCTCAGGGATGGCCCGCATGTCGACGATCAGGTCGTGGTAGCCGAACATCGTTCCCCGTTCGGTGAGGCAGATGCGGGTGTTGCCCGTGGAGGCCACCTTGGCGGCGGCATGGGCCATGGCCGCAGGGGCCATGAACTGGCCCTTCTTGATGTTCACCGGCAGGCCCGTGCGTCCTGCCGCCAGCAGCAGGTCGGTCTGCCGGCTCAGGAAGGCCGGGATCTGCAACACATCCACATGCGCTGCCGCCAGCGCCGCCTCCTCCGGATGGTGGATGTCGGTGAGCACCGGCAGCGCCAGCTCACGTCCCACCTTCTCCAGGATGGCCAGCGCATGCTCATCACCCAAACCCGTGAACGAGTCGAGACGCGTGCGGTTGGCCTTGCGGTAGGATGCCTTGAAGATGTACGGGATGCCCAGCCGCCCCGTGATCTCCTTCACCCGCCTCGCCACCTCAAAGACCACCTCCTCGTTCTCGACCACACACGGTCCGGCGATCAGAAAAAAGTTGCCACTTTCAGTATCGTGCAGATGGGGAAGATCTTTCAAAAAATCCATGATCGGTCGGTTTTTGGTCAGAATGAATATGTCAACGTGGGTTCCTACTCTTTCTTGTCGTATCCGTATTTCCCTTTCCACCAGCGTTTGAGCCGTTCTGCGATCTCCTTTTCGCGGGGGTTGTTGCCCGGCTCGTAAAGGCGGAGGCCCCGGATCTTTTCGGGGAGGAACTCTTCCTCGACGAAGTTGCCCTCGTAGCCGTGGGCGTATTTGTAGTCTTTTCCGTATCCAAGCTGTTCCATGAGGCGGGTGGGGGCGTTGCGGATGTTGAGGGGTACGGGCAGGTCGCCCTCTTTCCGGACGGTCTCCTGTGCCCGGTTGATGGCCATGTAGGCGGAGTTGCTTTTTGGGGATGTGACCAGGTAGAGGGTGATCTCGGAGAGGATGATGCGGGCTTCGGGCCATCCCACCTGGTGGACGGCGTCGAAGGCGCTTTGGGCCAGCAGCAGGGCATTGGGGTTGGCCAGGCCGATATCCTCGGCGGCGAGGATGATGAGGCGGCGGGCGATGAATTCCGGCTTTTCACCTCCTTCGACCATGCGGGCCAGCCAGTAGACCGCCGCATTGGGGTCGCTGCCCCGCACCGACTTGATGAAGGCAGAGATGATGTCGTAGTGCATCTCTCCCTGCTTGTCGTAGGTGGAGAGGCGTTCCTGCAGGTGGCGGGTCACGGTGGCATTGTCGAGGATGATCTTTTTCCCCTCGCCGAGGCGGGCGCGTTCGGCGTCGACGACCAGCTCGAGGGCGTTGAAGAGCTTGCGGGCGTCGCCGCCGGAATAGCGGAAGAGCGCTTCCCGCTCCCGGACCTCGATGTCGAGCTCTTTCAGATAGGCATCGCGGGTGAGGGCGCGTTCAAGCAGTGTCTCGAGATGGTGCTGTTCGAGGGGCTTGAGCACATACACCTGGCAACGCGACAACAGGGGCGAGATCACCTCGAACGAGGGGTTCTCGGTGGTGGCGCCGACGAGGGTGATCACCCCCTCTTCGACGGCGCCCAGGAGCGAGTCCTGCTGCGACTTGCTGAAGCGGTGGATCTCGTCGATGAAGAGCACCGCTCCGGGTGTGTTGAAGAAGCGGCTCTTGTCGGCTTTTTCGATCATCTCCCGCACCTCCTTCACGCCGGAATGGACGGCGCTGAGGCTGTAGAAGGGGCGCTCGAGCATGTTGGCGAGGATGCGTGCCAGGGTGGTCTTGCCCACCCCCGGCGGTCCCCAGAGGATCATCGAGGGCAGGGTGCCTGCCTCCAGCAGACGCCGCAGGCTGGCCCCCGGCCCCACCAGCTCTTCCTGGCCTACATAGTCATCGAGCGTGCGGGGCCGCATCCTCTCGGCAAGGGGTGTGGCAGGTGTGTTCATCATTATTCAGCTCCTCTGTTACAAAGATAGAGTGAAATCTCCGAAACCGGCAGGGATAGCGCATCTTTGTACGAGGAGGTTTTGAAAAATATCCAGAATGCCGTATCTTTCGTGAACCATCTCACCATCGACCAAACCCGGAACCGCCATGGGACGCACGCTTTTTGCCATACTTCTCTTGTCAATCCTGCCCTTGTCTGAGGTTTTTCCCCAGCCCGACACCCTGGAGGTTTTCGAGGGGGGCATTCATGACGGCAGGCTGCTGATCGAACATTATGTCCGTCCGTGGCAGGATGCTTTTGCAGCCGATCTCAATGCAGGATGGTACTATACGGCGACGGCCCATGAGCTGGGCGGTGTCGACGTGATGATGGCGGGCAACGTGACGGTGGTGCCACAGAGTGCGCGGCTGTTCGACCTGGCTGCCATCGGTCTGGACACATTGCAGGTGGGAGGCGGCAGCAGCCTGGCGCCGACCGTGGCCGGCGAGGCCGTCGAAGGACCCGAACTCCACTATACCGAAACCTATAACGGAACCTCCGTGGACGTGGCCCGTTTCCGTTCGCCCGCCGGCACTGGCACCTCGACGGTCTACACCCCCATGCTGCAGGTGGGACTGGGACTGCCCGCCGGTACCGACATCAAGGCCCGCTTCATGATCCCCGTTGATGTGCCGCGGTCGAACGCACGCATGAGCCTGATCGGCTTCGGGGCCAAACATGATATCAAACAATGGCTCAAAGGGATTGAAGATCTCCCGCTCGGAGTCGCCTTCTTCGCAGGATATACCCACATGCAAATTTATTCCGGCTTCCGGGAAGAACCGGACGACTACACCTACATGGAAGATCATCTCCCTGCCCATTTCTCTGCTCAGGAGATCCGTTCCGTCATACAGGGATACACGTTCGATCTCATCTTTTCTTCCGATCTGAAATACATCAATGCGTATGCGGCGGTGGGGTATGCCCGCAGCTGGGCCAGGCTGCAGATCAAGGGCAACATCCCGGTGCCGGTGTTCGACCCCACGATCAATACAGAGAAGGCGGTTTACCTCGACGACCATGTGTACCGTGTGCCCGATACTGAATACAATCTATCGGGCGGGGTGAAAGTGAGTGCAGGAATGCGTTTCGACTATTCCATCTTTGCCTTGCATGCCGGTTATGCTTGGAGCGGTACTTCGATATATTCTTTGGCGCTTGGGATCACTTTCCGGTAAGGAAAGGGGAGGTTGTTTTTCTCCGGCGGATTTCGTATATTTCAGAAAAAGCACGCCATGGAAGAAGAGCTGGTCGTCCTGGCAGAGCACTCCTATGAGCGGGCGCTCGTGTTAAAGTCCCGTCTGGAGGGGGAGGGCATCGACGTGGTGCTCTCGAATGTGAACCTTTTGCAGCCGGATGCTTCGGCGGGGGTGCGGGTGAAGGTACGCAAGAGCGATCTTGAGCGGGCGATGAAGGTGTATGTCGATTTCCTGGCCGAGGTGGGTGAAGACCCTGCCGGCGAGGAGGAGCGCAGGGCGAAGAACAAGGGTATCCGGAAGATCCTGGTGCCGGTCGATCTCAGCGAGCCTTCGCGCCATGCTGCCCTTTTTGCGATGCTGTTCGCCTCGCACGTGGGGGCGGAGGTGTTGCTGTTGCATGCCTACTATGCGCCCGACATGCAGACATTGCCTTATGACGAGACCTTCGGGTTCCAGGGAACGCTCACCGAATACCTGACCGACTTGCGGGAGACCGCCCGTCGTGAGACACAGGCTTTCCTGAAGGAACTGAAGAAAGAAGCGGCCAAGGAGGGTGCCGGAAAGGTGAAGAGCGATTATTTCATCGTAAAAGGCTCGCTCGACGATGCGGTCTTCTATGCCGGCGAGTCGTACGGTCCGGATTTGATCGTCCTGGGCGCCCGGGGCCGCGACCGCCGTCGCAACGACCCCATCGGCTCGATGGCCGCCCGCATCATCGAAAAGGCGGATGTGCCGGTGTGGGTGGTGCCCGAGGAGGCGACCTTCCGGCAGTTCCTGGAGGAGAAGGAGATCCTCTATGCCACCAACTATGATGAAGCCGACTTCGTCGCCGTGCGGCGTCTGATGCAGTGGATCGAGCCTTTCGGGAAGGAAATCCTCTGTGTGCACTTCACGCGGCAGCGGGAGGATGAAGAGGAGAAGGTGAAAATGGAAGGGCTGCTGCGCTATTTCCGGGAGGCTTGTCCTGCCCTTCGCATCCGTTGCCGTATCATCGAAGGAGAGGATGTGGTGGCGGGACTGGATGATTTCGTCACCTCACACCCAGTGGCGGCCATTGCCATGACCACCCACCGCCGCAGTCTGATCGAAAAACTCTTTTTCCCCAGTATCGCGAAAAAGATGTTCTTCCACACCCGTTTGCCGTTGCTGGTGTTCCATTCGTGAGAGTTTACCGTTTTAGGCGGAGATCGAAGAATCCTCCAGTCACCACGTAGCAGGTGCCGCCGCATTGTCCCACCGCCTTTTTGATGGCCAGTTCGTCACCGTCGACCGCGATGATGGTGTCGCCGCCACGGATGTAGGTGGCGGTCATGGCATAACGCCTGCCGGCAGGCATGAGGATCCGTGGGGTGGGGAGGGCGAAGGTGTCCTGCAGGAGAAGGGTGCCCGTCTCGATGTCCCCTTCATAAACCGCCACCGGCACGCGGGGATGGTCGCGGTCGATGGTCAGCTCGGGACGCAGGTAACCGCTGTCGGGAGGGTTGGCGAAGCACACCGAACAATCGACATCTTCGTAAATGACGTCTTTATTGCAGCTGCCGGCGAGCCAGAAGAGGAGCGGCAACAGGAGCGACAGAGACAGCAGCTTTTTCATGGCGTCGTGTTTTTGTCGAACCAGGGGATCTCCTTGCGGGTGCGGGTGAAACGCTGGCGGTTGAGGACCCAGGCGATGCGCAGGTTGAAATGATGCGGGGAGAGATCGTACGTGTCGAGGTCGAGCCAGGTGTATCCCGCGCGCACCTCGAAGCCACCCGTGCGGAAGAAGAGGCCGGCGGAAGGGGTGAGGGTGAGGAGGCTGGCAGGCTGGCGGCGGCTGCCGGCATATGCCGGTCCGAACGACCAGGCTCCGTGCAGCAGGAGGTCGGCCCCCAGGTGATGACGGCCGTCACGGCGACGACCGAAGAGAAAAGCTTTGCCGATCCCTGCATAGAGAAGTCCGCGGTATTCGCGGAATTGGTAAAAGCGGTGTTCGCCGGCGGGGATGAGCACACGTGCCGGCAGGGCGCGGTAGAGAAAGCCTGCGTCGAGGGAGAGGGCGGTACGTCCTTCGGTGAGGGCTACGAAGAGCCCCGGCATGAAGTCGGGCCCGTTGAGCAGCATCTCGCCGCCGAGGGAGAGGTGGTCGAGATAGGGGCGTTGGCGGAGAGGGTAGTCATGGTCGATGAGCAGCTCTTTCATGGCCTCGTCGTGGTGGCTGACGGCCAGCGTGAGGGCGTTGGGGACGATATCCT
>JAMOUS010000048.1 GCA_027067975.1 Bacteroidales bacterium
AAGCCGGGCATGTTCGATCCAGGCATCCGGACGCTCCCACCGCCATATGCCGGGTGCAGGATGGATGTAGGTCTGTTTGAAGTCATTGGCCGGCGTCACATAGCCAAACTCCCTATCGACCGTATCCATGGTGGGTGTACCGAAGAGGCGGTAATGACTGGCCACTCCGACCCAGACATCGCCGCCGGCAAAGGTTCGGTCGACCAGTTCCCGCAGCGGCATTTTTGTCACAGGCACCTCGAGAGGAGGCAGTTCGTCGATCGTATGACGGGTACAACTTCCCGTTCCCAACAGGAACAATGCCGCCAAAACGATCAATCCATCCTGTATGTCGATGAAACACCTTCTCATTCCACTGTTTTCCGGTGGGTCTTATTGGATTACGACACGTTTCACTTCATCTCCCGATTGGAGAAGATAGATCCCGCCGGGGAGGTGGGACAGATCGAGCGTCAGAGAGTATCCGCTCCATCTTTCTCCCGCTTCTCCCATGTCGAACACCTTTTGTCCGGTCAAGGTAAAGAGTGAGATCTCCGGTATGGCCGTGTCAAAACCCGTAAGGGTGATCCTTCCGGTGGTAGGGTTCGGAAATAGGATCAACTGTCCTGCCGGGTCTCTTGTCTGTCGCACAGAAGAGCTCTCCAAGAGGTTTGTCAGGGTATCCGCCAGGGCCGTGCCCAGGTGCCGGGCTCCTGCGACGCTGAGGTGCACCACATCGGTGGGCGGCGCCTTCAGATCATCATGGTCAGTAAAAAGCGATCCGTCGATGTAATGGATCTTCCCGTCGCCACCAGCCCGGAACGCCTCCACCACCTCGTGCTGCACTTTACGCCAGTCGTCAAAATCGAGCGGATTGCCGTCTTTGTCTTCGGTCCTTTCGGTATAGGTCTGCCCGATGACGAAAATCTCCGTTTCGGGATGGCCCTGACGAACCGTATCGATAAAGGCTGTCAGACGCTGGCGATAGGTAGCCGTATCGATCTCGAGCCAAACCGCATCGTTGAAGCCGATCAGGATGGTAAGGTAATCGACGGGTTGGGTGATCTCTCGGGCGATCATGTGGGCCATGGGGACCGACGTGGTGGATCCTCCCACGGCCAGGTTGTACAGTTTCCATCCCATTTCCTTGGCCAGAATCCAGGGCCAGGTCTGATCACCGGTGAACTGTCCCTGGCCGTGGGTGATCGAGTTGCCATAAGCGACGTATACCGGTTTTTCTTCTTCAGGTACAGCCGAGAGCGCACCGCTGCCGCCGGTGAGCAGGAGTCCGGCGAACGCAGGTGTGCTGAGCACCGGCAAGACAAGGGTGTAGGTATGTTCTCCGCCTCCGGTAGGGACGGGAAGATCGAATGAGAAAAGGCTGTCTCCCGCATTGGTGAGGTCGTCCCGTTTCTGCTTGAAAACCGTTGCGCTGTCACCATCCACATACAGGGCAAATGAAAAACTCCAGCGGTTCTGGCCCGGCATCATCCGGAAGCGAGCTTTTACACCGGTAGCATCGGTGCGAAAGGTAACGGTCACCCCCGTGGTGGTACGAGCCTTGTTAGGGTTGGCATGGGAAACCGTCCGCGGTAATGCCAGAAAAGCATCGCTGTGCCGCCGGAACACCGCCAGCGTGTCACTCACCTTGTTAAACAACGAGCCTCCATAACGAAAGGCCGGATCAGCCGGAGAGACAAACACCTGACTGTACACGAACAGCGGCAGCCACATCTGGGAAAACAGAAAAAAAAGACGTTTCTTCATATCCATCAGAATTTTATTTTCACAATCTCACTTTCCTTGTATCCGATCCGCTGCGCCATCAGGTAAAGATATTTTCCGCGGGGCACAGGGATCGGTTTGAAATAGACCTGCCATCCGGCATTGAGGTCGGGAGAAAAGTCTCTGTCAGAGACAAGATAAGCGATCGATGCCCCTTTGGTTCCGCAGGTGACGGTAAGCATCTTTCCTTTTCTTGTCACCCGGGGGGGCAGGGTGACCGGCTGGATCCCGTCGGGCCACATCTGCATCACCATTTCTTTTTCGGGGATGGCCCCCATGTCACCCACACGTCCCAGCCAGTTGTCGAGGGCCCGGCGCAGTTCCTTCACCTTATCCGCATACAGAGTATCATCGATGATGTTGTGGAGGTTCTCCGGATCTTTCAAACAGTCGTACAACTCTTCCGGGGCCTTGAACATTCTGAACCAGTAGTCCTGAGCCCGATTGAGGCGTCCCATACGGTGCAGATAGAGAAGGTCGTTCATCATGGGAATGTTCTTGCGGTAGGCGATATCCTTGTATGCCGGGAGTTCGGGATGGTAATTCCGTACATACAGATAGCGATGATCACGCACCACGCGCATGCGGTCGGAATATTCATCGAAGCGGTCGCCCGAGGCGAAAATATACTTTCGCGGTTCCTTTGCCCGCTGGGGTCCCATAAAGGCCCGGCCCTGCATGTATTCGGGGATCTTCACACCGGCAATGGAAAGGACCGTGGGCGCCAGGTCGACGAATGAGATAAGAGCATCGACACGGCCGTTTTTGATCCAGGAAGGATCGACCCCGTACTTTTTCTTGTAACGTTCGGGAATGCGGACGATGAAAGGCACCCTCAATCCCGAATCGTAATGCAGCCTTTTGCCACGGGGTAAGGGTCCCCCGTGATCGCTGAAAAAGAAGATGATGGTCTTGTCGTAGAGACCGGCCTTTTTAAGGGCTTCGATCTTCTCCCCGATCTGTTGGTCGAGCACTTCGATGTTCGAATAATTACGGGCCACGTCGGTACGGACGATGGGGTCATCCGGGTAGTAGGAAGGCAGGGGCACCACTGCTGGCGAGACGGTCTGGGGCTTGTTGCGTCGCAGCCAGATGCGTGACTCGTGCGTAACACCGTGGTTATATACTGAGAAGAAGGGTTTCCCTGCCGGTGCATGGCTCCACTCGGCGTGGTTGCCGTTCTCGTCCCATGCGGTCACGGGAGCCGCAAACTGGTAATCGGTCTTGGCATTGTTGGTACAGTAGTAGCCCGACTCCCGTAAGTATTCGGGAAAACACTTCACATAAGGCGGGATGACCGCCGCATAAAGTGGCACCTTGTCTCCGTTGATGTCGACCGCCATACTTTCGCCCGAGTAGTCCCGCTTTCCCCAGGAAACCACATCGTGCGCCGTACGCATGTGCATGGTGCCGATCGAGGTGGGATACATACCCGTGATGATGGCCGAACGGCTGGGGGCACAAACGGCTACGACAGTGTAGACATTATCGAACACCAGCCCTTCTGCCGCGAGACGATCGAGATTGGGCGTGTGGGCCGTAGAATCCCCATACATCGAAAGTGTGGGGCTGATATCCTCACAGGTGAGCCAAAGGATGTTGGGCCGGTCGTGCTGGGCCCTTATCGGAGAAAACCCCAAGAACAGAGAAAAGATCAAAACAGAAAAACATATCTTTTTCATGGGATCATATTTTTGGAGAAAGACAATGAGATCTCGATCCCAAACGGGCCGAAAACCGGTTCCAGATCTTCAGGATGTTCCAGGATTCTCTGGAGCTCATAATAAGCAGGTTTGGCCCGC
>JAMOUS010000049.1 GCA_027067975.1 Bacteroidales bacterium
ATTCCGATTTTGTATCAATGGGATTTCGGGGATGGTTCCGTAGGTTACGGGCATGAGGTGGAGCATTGTTACGACCGTCCGGGAAAATACCTGGCACGGTTGAGTGTGGTGGACAAGATCACAAAAAAACGGCGTGAAGACGTGGCTTCTTATATGGTGGAGGTGGTTGAGCAGCAGTATCCCTCCATCACCGCCCCGGACAGTTGTGTCATCGGGGAAGAGATCACACTCAGCGGTCTGAGAACCCATATTCCCGGCTTTCAGCCGCAGGAATATTACTGGGATCTGGGAAATGGCCAGCTGGCGCAGGGCGGAGAGATCAAGGCTGTTTTCCACACACCCGGCATCTATATCGTCCGGTTGCTGGTACGGGGACTTACCGATACGGGAAACACCGTCGACAAGTGTGTCTACATGAAGATCACTGTTTATAAGGGCGACTGAGAACCTCCTATTGGGCCAAAATCAAAGAGAGGGCACGTCGTTCGTTTTTTTTCGTTATTTTTACGTCCGGTCATTTTTCCTAAACATCATGGATAAGAGGGTATTGGTACGGGGTGTCGTCGCAAAGGCCTTAGGGTTTGCAGGGGTCTTTTGGGCAATGGGGGCGTTCCTGTTCCCTGTGACAGCTCAGCCTGTGCCGGCCAAAGTGGAGAACATCCCCCATCTGGTGACCTTCGGCAATAAGGCGGAAACCTCATGGGGGGATGATGATTTTTGCAATATCTTCTTCTTTATTGTGCCGAAGAGTTACCAAGGTCCCTTCTACATTCGTGTCTATGACCCCGATATCGGAGGAGAGATCGACGAGATCAACGTTGTTTTCGATACGAAAACGGAATTTTCGGTCTATGGAGGCGAAGGATGCTGGACCGATGACATTGATCCGACGGGTACCTTCAAGAACGGCACCCTCCTGGCTAAAAAGGTGTTTGGGCTTTCTCCCGAATACGATCAGAAATGGTATACCTTCGGACCCTTTAACCCCACGGAGGGAGAGTACGCTGAAGAGTTCCAGGGATACATCTTCAAGATCATCGCCTTGGGGGTGGATGGGGATGACGGTAACCTGTACAACTATTTCCTGAGTTCTTCCGCCACGCAGAATCTTCCTATCGAGGGAGGGGATGCATTTACCTATGAGTACGGTTTCCGCCTCTGGAACGATACTGTGAACATCTCGCATATCTATCCTTATGTGGACAACCGGGTGGTATCGATCAAGCAAACCAATTTCGACTGGGACGATGACGGGGAGATCCGTACGGTAACGGTGGCACGGCTCTATCAGCTCAACAAGGTGTCGGGGGAAGATGAGTGGGCCGAGAGCGAGTTCAAGATCAAAGAGAAAGAGAAAAACACCTCTTTTGATTTTCAGTTCATCAAGAGGAAAAATCCCATGGTGCGCAACAACAATGTGGTGATCTCGGTGAGGAACCAGTATGGGGAGTTGTTGCCATTCCATACCGTCCCGATCGGAGGGGTGCCTAAGTTCCAGTATGGAGCTGCGGCCAAGCCGATACGGAAGAAACATTAATCTTGTGTCCACCTATGAGACTTTCTTTCTTGCGTCCGGTCCTCTTCATTTTTCTTTTGTTGGGAAGTTGGGCCCGGTTGGAAGCGCAGCGTTATCATTTCCGGGAATTTGGGGTGCCGGAAGGGCTTCCGAACAGCTTTATTTATACAATACAAGAGGATCAACGGGGTTTTCTCTGGATAGGTACGGGTACGGAGTTGGTGAGTTTTGAAGGACACCGTTTTCGCAAGGCTTCCCTTCCCGATACTTTGGGGCAAGGTTTTGCGACGGTAAGCTGTCGCACGGAGGATGGGCATTTGTGGTTTGGTTTCAGTAATGGTTATGTCGGTGAGCTGACGGGGGAAGGATTCCGTTTTTATGCTCTGTCGGAACATGCAGTGAGTCGGGTGACCGGCATTGCGGAGCTTGCGGGAGGTGATTTGCTGGTAGCGTCCCAGACGGGCGGTCTTTTTCGTATTGCTCCGAAGCGAGGGGGGGAGGTACGGCCGTTGGCCGTTCCGGTGACCCAGTTGAGTGCGTTGTTCGTTGCCGGCGATACGGTGGTGGTGGGGACCTTCGACGGGGCCTTTGTGATGCACCTGGACCTTCAGGGCGACACGCTGACACAGGTGAGGCGGCTGGAGGGATTGCCCGACGTACGGGTGCAGACATTTTGCCGGTACGGTGATACCCTTTGGTTGGGTACCGCCGGGCTGGGTGTGTGGGCATGGAGCCTGGTCGCAGGCGGGGAAGCGGCGGTGCCGTCCCGGATGCGGCCCTTTGCGGAGATGATCATCACTTCCCTTTTTCTTGACTCCCGCGGGAGGATGTGGGTGAGCACCTTGGGAGATGGACTCTTCCGTATGGAGGAGCAGGGGATCGAACATCTGAATGCCCACGGACTGAAAAGCCGAAACGTTCAATGCGTTTTCGAAGACTTTGAACACAATATCTGGATCGGCACCTATGGGGAAGGGCTGGTCTTCTTCCCGGAAGAGTCGGTGGTCTTTTATGACATGCCCTCGGTGAAGGCTTTGGTGGTGCGGGGGCGAAAGAGGGTGACAGCCGGCGACCGTGGGGTGACGATCCATTTTGCCGACGGACATGAGCAGCACTATGGTGCGGCGGAAGGGCTGAAAGGACAGGTCGCCGCCCTGTATGTCGACCGGGCGGACCGCATTTGGGCCGGCACCGCCGGACAGGGGATCTATCTCATCGAAAAGGGTAAGGTGCTGCATCCTTTCAATTCCAGTAACCTTCTGGAGAATACCATCAATGCCCTTGCCGGTGACGACCTGGGATTATGGGCCGGTACGGCCTCCGGCGTACTGCGTTTCGACAGGGACGGTCACTTCCTGCAAAAATATTCTACGAACGAGGGACTGCCTTACAACAACATCAACGATATCTACCTGGACAACCGGCATCGTGTCTGGCTGGCCACAATGGCCGACGGTCTCTATGTCATCGAGCACGACTCGGTGCATCGGGCTTACCTCTTCCCCGATGTGATCACCCGTACACAGATGAAATCGCTGGTGCAGGATGATAAAGGAGTTTTCTGGATCGGTTCTTATGGTATCGGTGTCATCGAAGTGGCTCCTGACACCATTCTGAACTACCTGGACAAGTCAGGGTTGGTGTCGAATTACTGTTACAGTGTTACCACGGACCATCTGGGGAGTGTATGGGTAGGGCATAGCATGGGCATCAGCCGGATCTTCCCGGAGAAGATGAAGGTGCGTACCTACACCGACAAGTTGGGCATCACGGCCGAGTGCAATGCCAATGCCGTATGTACCGATGAGCAGGGACGGGTATGGTTCGGCACGACACAGGGGATCATCCGTTTCGATCCTTCCAGGGAGAAGTCGGACACCATTCCGCCGCGTACCAGTATCCTTGCAGTGACCTTTTCAGACAAACAGGTGCCCCTGGGGGATAAGATCGTTATGCCTTACGGGCGTTACCGGGTGCGAATCGACTTCATCGGGATCAGTTTCCAGGATCCACAGGAGGTGACCTATCAGTA
>JAMOUS010000050.1 GCA_027067975.1 Bacteroidales bacterium
GTCATCAACGGGGTGTGCGACATCTTCGATGTGCATGCCCGGCAGATGATGGAGGCGGCAGGAAATATCGAACGCAAAGGGAGCGAAGGAAAGCTCCGCAAAGTGAAACGATATCGCAACTATAAGGAGTTGATGGCTGCCGAGGATATCGATGCCGTCATCATCGCGACCCCCGACCATTGGCATGCTCCCATGACCATCGAGGCGGCCCGCCACGGCAAGCATGTCTATTGCGAAAAGCCTATGACCTGGACGCTGCCCGAGACCTATGCCGTACGCGACGAGGTGAAAAAAGCCGGCATCGTTTTCCAACTCGGTCATCAGGGACGTCAGACCGAAAGTTATATCAAGGCCAAAGAGGCGGTAGAGAAGGGTCTCCTCGGCAAGATCAACTTGATCGAGGTGACCACCAACCGCAACGATCCCAATGGTGCCTGGGTCTATCCCATCCATCCCAAGGCATCCCCCCAGACCATCGACTGGCAGCAGTTCATCGGACAGGCACCCTGGCACGATTTCAGTCTCGAGCGCTTCTTCCGCTGGCGCTGCTGGTGGGACTACAGCACCGGCCTCTCGGGCGACCTCTTCACCCATGAGTACGATGCCATCAACCAGATCCTCGGTATCGGGATCCCCCGCTATGCTTCCGCCTCGGGAGGGATCTATTATTTCAAGGACGGACGCACCGTGCCGGATGTGCAGCAGGAGATCTTCGAATATCCTGACAAAGACCTGACCCTCCTTTACAGTGCCACGCTGGCCAGCAGCAAACACCGCGGCAAGCTGTTGATGGGACACGATGCCTACATGGAACTCGGCAGTACGCTCAGTGTCTATGCCGACCGCCATTCCGACCGCTACAAGAAACTTATCGAAAGCGGCCGGATCGACCCCGATCGGCCCATTTATACCTACGTGCCCGGCCGCAAGAACCTGGATGCAGTGACCACCGCTACCGAGGCGTATTTTGCCGGTAGGGGTTTGCTCTATACTTACCGCGGAGGGAAACGGGTGGATACCACACACCTGCACGTGAAAGAATGGCTCGATGCCATCCGCAACGGCACACAGCCCAGCTGCAACATCAACCGCGGTTTCGAAGAGGCGATCACCAACCTCATGGGAGTGATTGCCATGCGGGAGGGACGCCGCGTGGAATGGGATCCGGAAAAAGAACGGATCATCGGCATCGAGTCTCCGTCGCCGGAGCTGGAAAAGACCAACCTGAAACCTGTCCACTACCTTCAGGGATAAAAAAAAGGGCCGCCATTCACGGCCCTTTTTTTTCAGGATGCGGTCAGGATCAGGCGCGGGGGCCTGCCTCGAGCACCTCCTTTCCGACATAGCTTTCGTACTTGCGGAAGTTCTTGCGGAAGAGCTCGGCCAGCTGGGCTGCCTGGCGGTCGTAGGCCTCCTGGTCCTGCCAGGTGTTGCGGGGCATGAGGATCTCCGAGGGAACTCCCGGACACTGTGTGGGGACGCTCAATCCGAAGAACGGGTCCGTGGTGTATTCCACCTTGTCCAGCAGACCGTCGAGGGCCGCGTTGAGGAGCGTGCGGGTGTATTGGATCGAGATGCGCTCGCCCGTGCCGTAAGGCCCGCCGATCCAGCCGGTGTTCACCAGCCAGGTGTGGGCGCCGTGCTCGGCGATCTTCTTGCGCAACAGTTCGGCATATACCGTAGGATGTTGCGGCATGAACGGCTCGCCGAAACAACTGCTGAAAGTGGCCTGCGGCTCGGTGATGCCCCGCTCGGTGCCTGCCACCTTCGCCGTGTATCCCAGCAGGAAATGGTACATCGCCTGCTCGGGCGTCAGCCGCGAGATGGGAGGCAACACACCAAAAGCATCCGCCGTGAGAAAGATGATGTTCTCGGGATGCCCCCCCATCGCTTCGGGAACGATGTTCTCCAAATGGGTGAGAGGATAGGAGGCACGTGTGTTCTCCGTCAGGGAGGCATCGTTGAGATCGATACGGCGCGTGATGGTGTCGATGGCCACATTCTCGAGGATGGTGCCGAAACGACGGGTGGTGGAATAGATCTGCGGCTCGGCCTCGGGAGAGAGACGGATCACCTTGGCGTAACATCCTCCTTCAAAATTGAACACCCCGCGGTCGGTCCAGCCATGTTCGTCGTCGCCGATGAGACGACGCGCCGGATCGGCCGATAGGGTCGTCTTGCCCGTTCCCGACAGGCCGAAGAAAAGAGCTGTGTCACCCCTTTTCCCTACATTGGCACTGCAGTGCATCGGTAACACCCCTTTTTTCGGAAGCAAATGGTTCATCAGCGTAAAAGCCGACTTCTTGATCTCACCTGCATAGCTCGTTCCCCCGATGATCACCATCTTCTTCTCAAAGTTGAGGATGATGAAAGCCTCGGAGTTGGTGCCGTCCAACTCGGGAATCGCCTTGAAACCCGGCAGGGCGACAATGGTGTATTCAGGAACGAACGACCTCAGCTCTTCGGGGTCGAGGATACGATTGAACATGTTCCGGGCGAAAAGCGACTGCCAAGCAAATTCCGTGATCACACGCAATGGAACCCGGTGCTGGGGATCGGAGCCTATGTAGACGTCCTGTACAAAAATATCTTTCCCCTGCAGGTATGCCTGCATCCGTTTCCACAGACAGTCGAACTGTTCCGGCTCAAAGGGCCGGTTCACATCCCCCCAGGCGACCGAGGCCTCCGACGAGGGCTCTTTCACGATGAACTTGTCGTTGGGCGAACGGCCGGTATAGGTTCCGGTACGTACTACCATCGGTCCCATATGTGACAACAAACCCTCGTGCCGCCGGATCGTATGTTCGTACAAAACCGCGGTGGTGGGATGCCAGTAAACATTGTTGAGGTTCTTCAAATGCAGGTATTCCAGACCGTATTGTCCTTCCATTCCGTTGACGTTCCTGCTCACATTCTCATTGCCATTCATAATTTTCGTTTTTTGTGTTAGTGAATATCTTAATACTGCAGCCATTTCTTCTCGGATCGCGAGGATTCCACCACCTTCTCCAGGAAGCGCATTCCTCTTACGCCGTCGTCGACGGTGGGGAAGTCGTATCCCTGGGGTGGGGGAGGACGGTTCTCTTTGCGGTCGAGGAGGGCTTGTTCGAACTGTTTGTAGATATTGGCAAAGGCTTCGATGAATCCTTCCGGGTGGCCGGCGGGAAGACGGTTTCCGGGGTCGTGTCCACCTCCCAGGCTGCCGGCGCTCGTGCCGGTGCGGTGGATCTCCATCGGCTTGTTCTCCCAGCGTACGATGAGGGTGTTGGGTTCCATCTGGTTCCATTCCAGCCCCCCATGTTCTCCGTAGATGCGCAAGGTGACATTGTTCTCTTCGCCGGTGGCCACTTGGCTCACCAGGATCGCCCCCGCCACATCCCCCTCGTACCGCAAGATCACGCTTCCGTCATCATCCATCTTTCGCCGGGGAACGAGTGTGTTGAGCTGGGCGGAGATCTCCCGGATCTCCAGGCCGGTCACATACGAGATGAGGTTCTCGGCATGGGTGCCGATATCTCCCATGGTGCTGGTGAGGCCTGCATACCGTGGGTCGGTCCGCCACAACGCCTGTTTTTGGCCTTTTCCTTCCGGGTAAGAGGAGAGCCATCCTTGCAGATAGGTGACCATCACCTTGCGGAGGCGGCCCAGCCTCCCGCTGCGAACCAGTTCGCGGGCTTTCTTCACCATGGGATAACCCGTATAGGTGTGGGTGAGGGCAAACAGCCGACCCGTACGTTTTACGATCTCCCGCAGGTCTTCCGCCTCAGCCAGCGTCAGGGTCATCGGCTTGTCGCACACCACGTCAAAACCGTGCTCCAAGGCCAGACGTGCCGCCTCGTAATGCAAATGATTGGGGGTGACGATGACCACAAAGTCCATCCGTTCCTCTTTGGGAAGATCACGTTCCACCTCGATCATGCTGTGGGGATCGGGATAAACACGTCCCGGTGTCAACCCCAGCGCCTTGCCGGAAGCGTATGAACGTTCAGGATCACTGCTGAATGCTCCGCATACCAGACGGGCCATGCCATCCAGCTCGGCCGCCATGCGATGCACCGGACCAATGAACGATCCCAGCCCACCGCCGATCATCCCATATCTCAATGTTCCGCTCATAAGCCATATTTTTCGGGAACGTAAAGTTAATGCTTCCCCGCAAAATACAAACCCTCTTCTCTTCAAGCAGAACTTTTTCCGTTCCGGGGAAAAAAGAAAATATACCCGTCCGGAGAATGAAAAATGGTGGGAGTCTTTCGGATTTTTCGGAAAAAACTTAATTTTATTACATTCGTCATTTGCGATAGCGCGTTAACCTAAAAACCATCAACATGAAAGAACAAAAGAAGAAGGACGGTCTTACGCGCCGGGAATTTCTCGGCAAGACTGCGGCGGCCTCGCTGGCTTTCACCCTTGTTCCCAGTCATGTGGTCAGCGGTCTGGGGCACACGCCTCCCTCCGATAAGCTGAATGTCGCCGGCATCGGTGTGGGGGGGATGGGGCGCAGCAATCTGCGGCATGCGGCGCTCACGGAAAACATTGTGGCGCTGGCCGATGTCGACCACAAATATGCTGCCAGGACCTTCAAGGACTATCCGAAGGCGAAAGTTTTCTGGGACTGGCGTGAGATGTTCGACAAGATGGGCAAGTCGATCGATGCTGTCATCATTGCCACGCCCGACCATACCCATGCCGTGACGGCTGCCCATGCCATTACCTTGGGAAAACATGTCTATTTGCAAAAACCCCTCACGCACAGCGTATACGAGTCGCGCCTGCTCGCCAAACTGGCCCGTGAGTACAAGGTGGCGACCCAGATGGGGAACCAGGGCAACTCGGGGGAAGGGATCCGCCGGGTGACCGAATGGATCAGGGCCGGCGTCATCGGCAAAGTCCGGAAAGCCTATGCCTGGACCAACCGGCCGATCTGGCCGCAGGGGCTTGAACGGCCCAAAGACACCTATCCCGTGCCCGAGACGCTCAAATGGGATCTCTTTATCGGGCCGGCGCCCATGCGCCCCTACAACCCCATCTATCATCCTTGGAACTGGCGCGGATGGTGGGACTTCGGCACGGGTGCCCTCGGCGATATGGCCAACCACATCATGGATCCCATCTTCATGGCCCTCGACCTCAAGTATCCTTACAAGGTGCAGGCCAGCTCCACCCAGATCAATACCGAGTCGCCCCCGCATGCCGAGATCGTTCATTATGTCTTTCCGGCACGCGGCGACCAGCCCGAGGTGGAGGTGAGCTGGTACGATGGCGGACTCTTGCCGCCCCGCCCCGAAGAGCTCCCCGACGGCGAGATCATGGGCCGCGACAAAAACGGCGGATGTCTCTTCATCGGCGAAAAGGGCAAGATCATGACCGGTTGCTATGGTAGGGATCCCATCCTGCTTCCCTATGAGCGGATGAAAGATTTTTCCCCGCCTCCCAAAACCATGCGTCGTCCCGAAGAGGTTACCGGCCTCAAGTGGACCAACGGCGCCCATGAACAGGACTGGATACGGGCCTGCAAGGAAAGCCCCGAAAGCAGGGTCCAGCCCTCGTCCAACTTCGACTATGCCGGCCCCCTCAATGAAATGGTCGTTATGGGCGTCGTGGCGGTGCGCCTGCAAGACCTCAACAGATGGCTCATGTGGGACGGGGAGAACATGCGGTTTACCAACATCTCCGACTCCGACAAGATCCGTGTGGTCACCACCGACAGCTTCAAAGTGGTCGACGGTGATCCCAAGTTCAACACCGAATACACCACCATCAATGCCAAAGCTGCGGCCGAGGAGTACATCAAACATACCTATCATAACGGTTACTTCCTGCCGCCCATGCCTGCATGATCACATGATCAAATGATGTCTAACCCGAATAAAACCACAAAAACATGAAAAAGATCGCATACTTTTCTCTGACGGCCGCTCTCTTTTCCTTTGTCCTTTTCTCAGGATGTAAGAATACCGGAAAGAGTGGAGAAGAAAAGGGCCAGAGCGACACCACCGCCACGGAACAAAAGGAACAGATGGCGGAGAAGACGGAGGCGGGCGTTCCGCCCAATACGCTTACCCCTGAGGAAGAGACAGATGGGTGGGTGCTGCTCTTCGACGGCAAGACCCCCGACGGCTGGCGGGGATACGGAAAAGACCATTTCCCCTCCGGGTGGGAGGTCGTGGACGGCACCCTCCATTGCAAAGGCTCCGGAAGAGGTGAAGCCGGCGGGAAAGAGGGAGGCGATATCATCTACGCCAAACGGAAGTTCAAAGACTTCGACCTGAAACTCGAGTGGAAAATCTCCCCCGGCGGCAACTCCGGCATCTTCTATCTGGCCCGGGAAACCGACAAGCCCATCTGGACCAACGCACCGGAGATGCAGGTGCTCGACAATGAACGTCATCCCGATGCAAAACTCGGGAAAGACGGCAACCGTCAGGCCGGTGCCCTTTACGACCTGATCCCGGCCAAACCCCAGACCGCCAAACCTGCCGGCGAATGGAACCAGGTGGAGATCATCGTCTACCGCGGAACCGTCATCCATAAAATGAACGGCGAGACGGTTCTGGAATATCACCTCTGGACACCGGAATGGGATTCGCTCGTGGCCCAAAGTAAATTCCCCAAATACAACCCCGACTGGGCCAATGTGGCCGAAGAGGGATATATCGGACTGCAGGACCACGGCGACGATGTCTGGTATCGCAATATCAAGATCAAAGACCTGAGCAAATAACCGCTTGGAGCGTCCGGCGAAAAAGAAAAAGCCGCCCTCGAAAAGGCGGCTTTTTCTTTTGTCTGGGTCCGGTCGATCATAACATGATCCCGATCACAATGATATCGTCCACCTGCGGAAGATCGCCGCGCCATTCCTTCAGCCGGGTGTGCAACAGCTCTTCCTGCTCTTTCATCGGAATATCCTGTATGTTCAGGATCAGCTTTTTGAAGTTCTTCGACATGAACTTTTTGCCCTGCGGGCCTCCGAACTGATCGATATAACCGTCGGAGAACAGATAGATCCGGTCGCCGTCCGAATATTCCAACTCGTGGAGTGTGAAGGGGATCTCATCCTTGGCGGAGATGCCGATAGGCATCTTGTCGGCCGGGATGGTGAGGAGGACATATTTTTCATTGTACATGCTACCCCGTCCGAATCCGGGATCTTCCCCACGGGCGATCAACGCCTTCTCCTCGTCGGTGAGACGCCGGACAAAATAGAGAGGGTTGTAAGCGCCGGCATAGAACAACTTTTTCGTCCCCTTTTCGATGGCTACCAGAGCCATGTCCATGCCGTCCTTGGCTTCGCCCTCTTCTCCGCGCTGTTTCAACGATTGCTTGATCTCATTGCGCAATTCATTGAGAATCTGATCGGGTTGTGGCGATTCGATGCGGTTGATGATCTCGTTCAGGAAAGAGATCCCCAGCAGGCTCATGAAAGCACCGGGGACGCCGTGCCCGGTACAGTCGGCTGCCGTGACGAACACCTTGCCGTCTCGGTGCGACATCCAGTAAAAATCTCCGCTCACAATATCCCGAGGGAGGAACAGAATGAAATGTTCGGGGAACTGTTCATTGAGCAGCCGTTCGCTGGGTAATACCGCCCGCTGGATGCGGCTGGCATACATGATGCTGTCGGTGAGTTCCTCTTTCTGCCGCACCACTTCGGCGGTACGCTCGCGGACGATCGCCTCCAGCCGCTCTTTCTCCTTCTGCAACCGACGTGTGTACAGCTTCACGATCACCACGATCAACAGAAACGCCAGGATAATGTACAGCATGATCGCCCAGAAGGTGAGATACCAGGGAGGCAGGATGGTGAAAGCATAACGTCCGGGAAGACTCTCCTCTCCGTATATGTTGCGCGCCTTTACCTCAAAAACATAACTGCCGTTGGGAATGTTCGTGTAGGGGAACTCGTTATGGTGCGTCCACTTCGACCAATTCTTGTCGAAACCTTTCAGACGGAAACTGTATTCCGTTCCTTCAGTGCCTTCGAAATAAGGACATGCCCAGCGGAAAGTGATATTGTTCAGCGCGTACTTGATCTGCGGCTCGAGGGAGAGGTCCTGGGTGAGACTGGGATGCCGGTTACCTTCCTCGTCCGTCGTGAAGAAAGTCCCTCCGAAAAGAAGAGAATCCTCGCCGTATGTGATCTTCCGGATCAGGGTGCGGAAAGGCTCTTCCTTTCTGTCGGGGTAGCGCAGATCGTAAGAATAGATCTTGTTGGAGATGGCGATCCAGACATGATCGTTTTCATGTTCGAAGGTATATGCCGACTGTGGTGGCAGACGCAGGAAAGGCGTACGGATGATATGGAAACGCTTCCCCCGGCGGATGGCTTCCTCCACCCGGAATGAGCCGTCTTCCATCAAGGTGTTGAGAAAGAAGGTGGTATCATTCACCTGATAGATGTTCTGGACGGAACGGCGACCGTCCCGGTAGTCACCGCCGAACAGATCATCGGGGCGGAAAGTGTCGGAATTGGGATCATACGAAAAAAGCCCCCGCTGGGAGGAGGTGGCGACCATGAGCCGCCCCAGCACGTTCCGTACGGAAAGGCCCGCTTCGCGGGGCAATCCTTTTTCCTCCCCGTAAAGCACCGCCTTGTACCCGTTGCTGGTTTTTTCCAGCCGGGCGATCCCTTCGTACGAGAAGGAAAACCAGATGTTCCCCCGGTCATCTTCGGCGATGCTCCTTACTTCGTCTTTATATTCGGTGAGTTCTCCGTCAAAATACCACTGACCGTTGCGGTATCGCAGGATGCTGAGTCCTTTTCCCGTTCCGATGATCACTTTTCCGGGATCCCGCTTCGAGCTGAAAAGGCTGAATACATAGAACTTGATGTCCTTCAACGGAAGACCGTGGATATGCTTTTCCACCGGGTAAGCTTTGTCGCCTCGGATCTCGTAGATGCCTTCCTCGGTGCCGGCCCAAAGGAGATGCCTGTCACTGCCTGGCAGCGGGAAATATAGAAGCTGCCAGGTCTGGGCGTTGATTCCTTCGATCCGTTCGAAGGTGGCGATCCCCGAGCGGCTGAAGATCCTTCGGAAAACTCCTGTGGAGGTGGCCAGATAAAGATCATTCCCCAACAAGAACAGATCGTTCACCGTCCCTTTGAAACCATGATCTTCACTGAAATAACGGAAAGGGGAGAAATACTCGGCCCGGGCCGCCCCGATATTGAGTGCGATCCATAGCTGGGAAGTGTGAGGCATCTTTTCATTGGCAAAGACCTTTGTGACCGTCTCGTTATCAAGACCTGCCTGACGGTTGAGAATCTCACGGATATGCCCCGGCGTGTCGGTGATCACCAACCCCCCGTCAAGGGTGCCCAAGGCATAAGCTCCGTCAGGAAGCCGGATGCCGTGATAGAAACGGTATGTTTTCAGATAGTCGTTCGTGGCGGATGGAAAGACGGACGGATCCACTTTGCCCGTCTTGAGATCGTAACCATATGCCCCCGACTTGTAGGTGAGCACCAAAACCTCATTGCCCGAATGGGGCAAAATGGCAAGTACCGAACTGTGAAGGTTATGGTAAGCGAAAAAACGGCCGTTCGGCAGGTTCCGGAAGTGTTCGCCGTCGAAGTCCAGCAGCCCCTGCTCGGCATCCAGATGGATATAACGCCCGTGGCAGGAGAACCCGAAATTGCCCATCCTGAATCCGTCGCGGTCCAGCGCATAAGCATCAAGCGTCCCCTCATCCGGATGATAGACATATAAAAAACGCGCCGCTGAAAAGTAGATCTTCCCGTTCAGGGAGTAAATGTGGTAGATGGTCTTGAACTGATTGTCGGCTGAATCCAACAGACCTGTCAGGGATTCGTAGACGAGGTTGCCATGTTCGTCCGGCACAAGACGGCCGAATTCCTTGTCCCCCCCTGCATAGAGGGTGCCGTCGTCCCCTACGCACAGGTCCCGCAGAGGCAAATTGTCAGGGATCGGGATCTGACGCCAGGACATCCCGTCATACTCCAATACCCCGTTGTCGTTGTTGGCCATGAAGATCACACCCCGCTGGTCCTGCAACACCGACCAGTTCTGTTCGCCCGCATGGGTCTCGATAGGGGAGATGTTTCGGATGAACGGTACCCCGTAACGGTTGACCTGAGCCTCCGCTATGGAACCTACCAGAAGGAACAGTGTGATAAGCAACTGGAATCGTCTCATAATCCCGGAATGAATGATAAAAATAGAAAAAAGTATTCTATCCCCCAAAAGCCCTGGAAAAATGGGGATTGTTCCTTTTGTTGTGAAATCCCTGGATTTTTTACGAAATTTTCGTAATTTGTGACTTCTAACCATACAACCATTTCCGGATTTTTCGGGTCTTATTGTGAAATGACGGGACGAGTGGGAGTGTATCACAAAATATGTTCCAGGGTAAGAGGGTGCATCCCGGCTTTGGGGGTGTTGCTCTTTCCCTTTTTCTTTTCGCAAGATCTTTCGGCAGCGTCCGGTGAAGGGGTGGAGGTCTCTCTTCGCTATGAAGGGAACGGTCTACTTCACCTTCATCTTCGTTTTCCCGACATGGAGATCGGCAAGGTTAAGGGGGGAGACGCATCCTTCCTTCAAATCCGGATGGCTGGTACGGTCCATTCGCCGGAGGTGGGACTGCCCGACCTGCCGGTGTGGCGCGATCTGCTGCAATTGCCGCCGGCCGGCCGGGTGGAGGTGGTGGAGGTCAAGGCTTCCCCACGACGCATCCGTCTCACTGAGCGGTATGGCCGCTTGCCGGTCGTCCCCGTGCAACCTTCCCACCCCAAACACGGTGTGCGGCCCCAGCAATGGCACTACGACAAAGCCCGTTACCGCCAGGACCGGTGGCTTGGCGACAGCCTTGTGAAGATCGCACCTGCAGGTGTTCTCCGCGGAAAACGGTTGGCCCTCCTTACGGTTTCGCCTTTCCGCTATAACCCTGTCCGGGGTGAGCTGCAGCTCTTTTCCGAAGTGGAGATCACCCTCCGAATCACTGGAACCGGCACCAAGGGAGCCTCGACAGCCCTCGCAGCTCCTGCCTTCGAAGCGCTCGACCGGCTGTTCCTCAATGCCTCTTCTTCCCAGACGGAGGCTTCATCCGTCCCCCTCGCCCCCGAACGATACCTCATCCTCACCCTGCATGAATATGCGCATGCCCTCGGCGATTTTGTCCGATGGAAACGGCGGCAGGGCTTCCGGGTGGAGATGATCTTCCGTGGCGACTCGGCCGTGGGATCCACCGCCGACAGTCTCAAGGACTACCTGCGTTCCTTGTACCTTTCGGCTACTGCACAAAACCCTGCACCTTCTTACCTCCTCATCGTGGGCGATACCCCCCAGATCCCCCCGTCGGCCAACCCCGGCAGGGTCACCGACCTTTATTATGCGACTTATGACGGCCCGGACGACTACCTGCCCGACCTTTACTACGGCCGCCTGCCCGCCCGGGATACCACCGAACTGCTCGCCATGCTCGACAAACTCCTCGAATATGAACAATATCGTTTCCCCGATCCTTCCTACCTCCGCCGGGCCGTGCTCGTAGCCGGCATCGACGGCACCTATGGTGCCCGATGGGGCAACGGACAGATCAATTATGCTTTCTGCCATTACATAAACGAAGATCACGGTTACGATCCGTCTGTCTATCCATATCCCGTCTCAGGAAACAGTGATGCACAGATCATTGAAGATATCAGCAATGGTGTTTCGTTCGTGAACTATACGGGCCACGGTCTGAGCAACGGTTGGAAAGATCCTTCTTTTACCCTGAGTGACATTCCCGGCTTACAGAACATTCATCGTTATCCGCTGGTGTTGACCAACGGCTGCGAGACGGCGGCCTTCGGCGTGGATGAGTGCTTTGGCGAGGCCATGGTGCGGGCCGCCGGGAAAGGAGCGGTGGCCTATATCGGCTGTTCGGATGATTCCTATTGGGATGAGGATTACTACTGGGCGGTGGGGGTGGGGCCCATTGTCGCCGATCCTACCTATGAGGAGAGCTCCCTGGGGATGTACGACCGTCTTTACCATGATCATCAGGAGCCCCCGGAGGAGTGGTACGTCTCGGCCTCCCAGATGATCTTCGCCGGCAACCTGTCGGTGATGAAGGGCAATCCTTCCCGCGCCGAATATTACTGGCAGATCTACCATCTTTTCGGCGATCCTTCCATGCTTCCCTGGCTTGCTGTGCCGGACACGATGGAGGTGTGGATCCCCGCAACCCTTCCTGCCTCTGCCACCTTCCTGCCGGTGGTCGCTGAACCGCAGGCCTATGCGGGGGTCACGCTCGGGGATACCCTCCTGGGGGCGGCTACCATAGGACCTTCCGGGAGTCTAGACCTTCCCCTTTCCTCCCTGCCCGATACAGGCACTTTTACGGTCACCGTCACCCGGCAGAACCGTGTTCCGGTGGTCCGTACGGTCAGGATCATCCCCGACAGCCTTCCCTATCTGAAAGTGGACACGCTCTTGCTCTACGATACGAACGGTGTGCCGGTGGAAGCTCCCCGGCAGGAAGGGGTCTATCGGGTGGATGTGGTTTTGACCAATACCGGAGGCAAACCGGCAGAGACAGTTTCTGCGGCTCTTCGTAACCCCACTTCCTGGATCCGGTTGCAGGATACTGTCGCAGGACCCTTCTCGCTGGCCGCCCGCACGTGCGACACCCTTGCAAGTGCTTTCCGCTTCCAGGTTATCGATAGCCTTCCCGATCACACTTTGCAGGTCTTCCATCTCCATTTCAGTGACACTTCCGGAAACAGTTGGGACAGCTGGCGTACGCGGTTCCTGCTTGCGGCCGTCCCCCGGCTGGGAAGGATGTCCATCGACGACCTGCAGGAAGGGAACGGGAACTACCGCCTGGACAAAGGAGAAAAGGCCTCCTTGCTGCTGAAGGTTTTCAATGAGGGCCATGCCCCCATGGAGGGCGGGCACGTGAGCCTCCTGCTCACCCCCTCCTTGGTGAAAGCCTCCTGGCAGACGATCCCCCTCCCAAGGATCGAACCGGGTCAGGAGGTGACGCTTTCCTTCCCTGTGGAGATCGCGGATACCGTTCCTCCCGGAAGTTTTCTGATTGCCGCCACAACCCTCAACAGCAGTCGCTACAGCGTGAGCGACACTTTTTCCTTTCCCGTCGACAGGGTCTATGACGATTTTGAGCATGGAAACCTCCTGGCCTTGCCCTGGAAAACCGGCGATGTGGATGTCCCGTGGGAGATCGACGGAAATACCGCCTGGCACGGCACCATG
Organism: Bacteroidales bacterium; assembly: GCA_027067975.1. GTDB lineage: Bacteria > Bacteroidota > Bacteroidia > Bacteroidales > VadinHA17 > DRPN01. The sequence goes on from JAMOUS010000050.1 coordinate 13,218, forward strand.
AGCGCCGTCTCCGGAAGGATCGGCCACGGCCAGTCCTCTACGCTGACAGTGCAATGTTATGTGCCCCAGGACGATTCTATCGTGTTCCATGTAAAAGTCTCGTCGGAAAAGGATTATGATATCCTGCACTTCTACATCGACGAAGAGGAAAAAGAGAGCTGGTCGGGAGAAGTGGAATGGCGGCGGGTGGTCTTTCCGGTGGATTCCGGAGAACATACCTTCAAATGGGTCTACCGCAAAGATGGCAACACCTCCCGGGGGCTCGACAGGGCCTGGATCGATATGGTCTTCTTCCCGGCCCATACTTTCTCGCATTATATTGTCCAGGGAGAACGTGAGCTTCGCGATGAACGGAAAAGATTGCTGCTGTACCCCAATCCTGCCGGGGATCATCTTACCGTATCTGCCGGAATGCCGGTGAGGATCGATCAGATGTTCCTGTTGGATATGAAGGGAACCCGCTGGCCCGTAAGGGAAAGATCCTCCGCTTCATGGGACAATACGTTCACGCTCACCACTGCCCATCTTCCTCCGGGAACATATCTGCTTGTCATTCTGACGGACAAAGGGAGATGGGTTGCACCATTCGTGAAAAGGTGATACTTTTATCCTTCGAACGAAAATAATGGATTATGTCAGAGAAGATACCGAGCCGCGAAGCGGCATGGGAGCTGTTCAAACGCTATAACCAGTCGGAGAGCCTAACGAAACATGCCCTTGCCGTCGAAGGGGTAATGCGTTACATGGCCCGTAAGTACGGTGAGGATGAAGACCTCTGGGGCATCGTGGGGCTGCTGCATGATCTCGATTATGAGAAATATCCCGATCAACATTGTAAGAAGTCGGAGGAGATCTTAAGGGAAGAAGGGTGGCCGGAAGAGATCGTCCGCGCTGTCGTGAGCCATGGCTGGGGCATCGTCAGTGATGTGAAGCCGGAAAGCCTGATGGAGAAGGTGCTGTATGCGGTCGATGAACTCACCGGGCTGGTGGTGACCAGCGCCCTCGTACGTCCCTCGCGCAGCGTCCTCGACATGAAGGCCAAATCGGTGAAAAAGAAATGGAAGGATAA
>JAMOUS010000051.1 GCA_027067975.1 Bacteroidales bacterium
CCTTTCTGCTTGAGCAGCTCGGCGATGGTCATCTCCTCGTCGCTGATACCGATCTTGGCCCAGGGCATCAGGGCGCCGGTGATGCCGATCCGGTTGGGATAACAGCCTGTGAGGAGGCCGGCACGTGAGGCACTGCACACTGCCTGCGCGGCATAGAAGTTGGTGAAACGCATCCCCTCGGCCGCCAGACGGTCGATGTTCGGTGTCTGATAGTCGATGGCCCCGTTGGGGCCGATGTCTCCGTAGCCCTGGTCATCGATGAAGATGATCACGACATTCGGGAGATCCCTGTTTTCCGTTCTCTGGCAGCCCCCCAGCACGAAGGTTGTCAGCAAGACAAAAAGTGCTAGAATCCTTTTCATGATGATATGAGAGGTTGGTTCATGTTGTCAGGCTCCCGCTACCTTCTCCAGCCGTTTCATGATGGAAACGATGAACAGTCCGGAGAGGACGGTGACTGCGATAAAGATCATCCATACCTGCCACAGTTCGAGGCGCTCCCAAAAGTCGGACCCGACCCGCAGCAGCAGATTGCCCAGGGCGGTGGCGCCCAGCCAGACCCCCTGCATCGAACCTTTCATCTTGGGCGGGGCTACCTTCGAGAAGAAAGAGATCCCCATCGGACTGAGGAAGAGCTCGGCAACGGTGAGGATAAAGTATGTGGAGATCAGCCACATCTCCGAAACACGTTCGGGAGAGCCGGCCTCACCGATCACCTTGGGTGCCGGCAGATGCAGGGAGGGAATCACCAGCACCACGTAAGCGATCGCTGTCAGGAACATGCCGATGGCGATCTTACGTGGTGTGGAAGGTTCCTTGCCCTTGCTGTCCAGCCAGCCGAAAAACCATACCACCACCGGCGTCAAAAAGACGATGAAGATGGGATTGAAATGCTGGAACTTCTCAGGCGCAATCGGCATCTGGTCCTGGAAGGTCTGTACCACAAAATAGAGGACGATCAGGGAGGACACCGCCAGGGAGATCCCCCCGAAACGCACCTTCGCAGAGACTTTTCGGTTGAAGGCGTAAACCAAACCAATGATGGCAAAGATCAGAGGCAGGAAGGAACGCAGGTCGAAGAAAATGTACGACCACCGGGAAACATGCTCACGGATATAGTCGCGGGCGAAGAAGGTGAGCGTGAGGCCGTTTTGGTGGAAAGCCATCCAGAAAAAGATCACGGTCACGAACACCAGACCCAGTGCGGTGAGTCGTTGACGGGTCTCTTGGGGAGAGATCTCCTGCATCGTGGGAGGCAGCTCCTCCTTCTTTTTACTGGCGATGTCTCCTTTTCGCAGATGGCTCTGAAGAACCAGATAGATGATCAGGGAGATCACCATGGAGATCCCGGCCACGCCGAATGCCATGTGATATCCTTGACCAAAAACATCAATGTAATGTTGTGCAAAGGCTTTCAGATCGGTTACCGGGGAAGAGGAGACCTGGTTGGCCAGGTTCTGCAGAGCGGTGAGGTCGATCTGTTCCCCGTTGAGATATCCGTGTGCCAGCTGAGGCAGGTTGGCGTTGTAACCCAGCCCGTGGATCTTCAGCCACCAATTGCGGACACCCGTGGCGGCACTCGGGGCGAAAAAGGCCCCGATGTTGATCCCCATGTAAAAAATGGTGAAAGCCCGGTCGCGAAGATGGGAATATTTGGGATCCTCGTACAGGTTGCCGACCAGGGCCTGCAGGTTCCCCTTGAAAAGACCGTTGCCAAAGGCGATGATCGCCAGTGCCGCCAGGGTCACCCCCAGGCCAAACCCCGGAACGGCCATCAGGGCATATCCCAGGAACATGATGATCAGCCCGAAAAGGATCGTCCGCATCAGCTTGCCGGTCACGTCGGCGAGGATACCGCCCAGTAGCGCCAGTCCGTAAATGGCAAAATAAAAAGTGCTGTAGATCGACCCTGCTTTTTGAGCAGACAGACCGTATTTGGCCTGCAAGAACAAGACCAGGATGGCCATCATCGTGTAAAAACCGAAACGCTCGCCCATGTTGGCGAAGAAGGCCACATACAGGCCTTTGGGGTGCCCTTTGAACATCTCTGTTGGTTTTAGGTTAACGATCCAGTGTCACAGGCAAAAATAAGTATCTTTTTTGATCTTCAAAGACCCGCGAGATTTCTCCTCTCCCACGAGCCGGTGACGAGATGTTTTCAATATGGAAATCCCCGTTACTTTATTACTTTTGTATTACCCAATTGCCACGAGCATGAAGCTTTTCAGAACTTCTGAAGTGCACCGCATCGATGCCTATACCATCGAACACGAGCCCATCGCCGACATTGACCTGATGGAGCGGGCGGCCGGCCGTCTGTTCGAGTGGGTCACGTCACATTTTGACAAGGCGCGGCATGTGATGGTCTTCACCGGCCCCGGGAACAACGGTGGCGACAGCCTGGCCCTGGCTCGGATGCTTGCCGCAGCAGGTTATGAGGTGGAGGACTATTTCCTGCGTTTTACGGAAAAGATCTCCCCCAGTTGTCGTACAAACCTTGAGCGATTGCAGCAACAAGGGAAGGTGCCGGTGCGATTTGTCGAGAAGGAAGACGAGCTTCCCCGGATCCCTCCGGAGGTGCTGGTGATAGATGGTATCTTCGGATCGGGGCTTACACGTCCTTTGCGGGGGCTGCCGCAACAGGCCGTGGCACGTATCAATGCTTCCGGAGCCACCGTCATCGCCATAGACATACCTTCGGGGCTCTTTGGCGAGGATAACCGTGACAACGATCCTGAAAAGATCCTTCGGGCCCATTACACCCTGACCTTTCAGTTTCCCAAGCTTTCTTTTTTCTTTCCCGAGAATGAAGACTTTGTGGGAGAATGGGTGGTGTTGGACATCGGGCTTCATCCCGACATTATTGCGGCGACGCCTACCGAGTACTATTATCTTACGCGGCGGGACATCGCAGGGATTTTGCGGCCCCGGCGCAAGTTCAGCCACAAGGGTACTTTCGGGCATGCTCTGCTGGTATCGGGGACGTATGGTCGCATGGGGGCGGCGGTGCTGGCGGCGCGGGCGGTGCTGCGCAGTGGCGTCGGTCTGCTGACCGTACATATTCCCCGCCTGGGAAACGATATCCTTCAGACGGCTGTGCCGGAGGCGATGCTCACACATGACGATTCGGATATTCTTTTCAGCGGTGTGCCCGACCTCGCTCCTTTCTCTGCCGTAGGTGCCGGCCCTGCCCTGGGATTGCGCAACAACACACGCAAAGCCCTTCACGACCTGATCCGGAAGGTGAAAGTGCCGCTCGTCCTCGACGCAGATGCCCTCAACATCCTGGCCATGCAGCAGGAGTGGTATGCCGACCTGCCGGAGAATACCCTCCTCACCCCCCATCCGAAAGAGTTCGAGCGTATGGCAGGCCCGGCAAACAGCGGCTATGAGCGGGTGCATAAGGCGATGGACTTTGCAAGAACGTACAAGGTGATCGTCGTTCTCAAAGGCGCATATACCGCCATCGCCACGCCGGAAGGGGAAGTGCATTTCAATACCACCGGCAACCCCGGCATGGCCACGGCCGGCAGTGGTGATGTGCTTACCGGCATCCTCCTGGGACTGCTGACTCAGGGTTACCACCCGTCCGATGCCGCCAAGGCCGGCGTCTTCCTGCATGGCCTTGCCGGCGATATCGCCCGGAAACACCGGGGCGAAGAAGCCCTCATTGCTTCCGACATTATCGAACACCTTGGGGAGGCTTTCCGGAGCGTAAAAAACGAAGGCATACGAGCTTAAGCAATAAGAACAAAGTTGACGGGGAGAGATGAAAAACAAACCGAAAAAAATGAAGAAGCAAGCGATTCTGATCATCGTGTTCCCGGTCGTCATGGTGGCGTCATGCCGGCCTGTGCAGGAGACAACAGTGACAGTGGAGCCCTGGCAGGCAGGGGATACGGTGGGAGGTAAGGTGCTCTATGCGCTGCCCCGCACCTCTCTGGTGATACGTGTGACGGCCGAGAAGACCCTTTACGTCCCCGGGCCGTTCCGGGCCTATGCGAAAAAATACCTCGGCATCGATCCGCCCATCACCCAAGCCCGTACGGAGTGGAACCTCGTGTCGGCAGAGATCTCTTCCTTCCGCGAGCCTGATCCCGACCGTTATTTTGTGATCACCACCAATGGCCTGCTGGCGGAAAATGCCTTGCGTATGACCCGCAGCGGCCTCATCCTCGACCTGGCCGGTGTGAGCGACAAGGCGGCGCCCGCCTTTTCCGTGGAGAGCGACGAACCCGACGGAAAACCCTATTTTACGGATCTATCCGTGAAACGGAACTTCGCGGAGAAGTTGGATACCCTCTACCGCACCGTTCTCCAGGATACCGGTTATGTGCGGATCCCGGTTGTGCGAACCACTTTCGAGAAAAAAACAACCGAACAAAAGGCGGAAGAGGCAGCCAATTTCATCATTAAGATCCGTAAGCGGCGGTTCAAGCTCATGGCCGGACAATACGATGTCTATCCCAAAGATGAGGCGCTCGAGTTCGCAGTCAAGGAGATGACGCGCCTGGAGAACGAGTATCTGGCACTCTTTACGGGCAAGAAGGTGACCCAGCGCTGGTACTACCGCTTCATCGTGACGCCGGAGGACGCCGGAAAACAACCCGTAGTGTTCCGTTTCTCGCCGCAGACCGGGGTGTGTACGGCCTCCTCCTGCCAGGGAATCCCCGTCTATCTCCAATTTGAAGCCGGGAAAGGGATTACAACGGGAGAGGAAGGATACACCGGCATTGCCGTCGACAAACTCTTTTATCGCATTCCGAGGATGACCACCGTCCGGCTGATCTGTAACGACCGTACCCTCGCATCCCGGCATCTGCTGATCTATCAGTTCGGACCCGTGATCCCCTTGCCGGCCAAGGTGATCCTGCCTACTTCTTGATCTCGCTCACGAAACTTTTCTGGTAATCCTGCCAAGAGGTGGTCTTGTAAGCATCCGTGGCAAAGTACTGAAGGATGGGTTCTAGCCCTTCGGCGGTGAAATACCCGGGGACGACCGTTAGCAGTTGCATTTTTTCGTCGAGATAGGCGACCGAGGGGAATGCCAGCTTGCCCTGTAAGAGGGCGATGGCAAGCTGATGGGCACCCCGGCCGCCTGTGCCCTGCTGATAGGTGAAAGTGTGACCGGCAAATTCTACCGGCTCTTTCGATTCGGCATTGAACTTTACCGGGTAATATTTCGTGTTCAGGATTTTGGCGATCACCGGGTTCTTGTAGGTCGTCTGATCCATCTTCTTGCACCATCCGCACCAGTCGGTGTACACATCGATGAAAAACTTGCGCGGTTCCTTCTTGTTCAGCTCCTGCGCCTGCTCAATGGTCAGCCATTTTACCCCTTCTTCCTGGGAGAAAACCCATAGCCCCGTTCCCAGGACCATCCCCAAAATAAAAACGATCTTTTTCATTATCAGATAATTTGTTTCTCTTATCCATTTGTCTTTGACCGGAACCTCCTTCCGTGTCCGGTTTGCAAAGATATAAATATTTGACTATCTGGATTCGTTCAAAATAATTTGCCTCCAATTATCATACCATCCCCGGAAAATATTACCTTTACCGGACATTTTCCGGCATGGCCGGATGAGGTGTAACCATAAAATGGAGAGAGTCATGAGTAAAGAGATCTTAAATCTGGAACCCAAGGAGGTTTGGAAATATTTTTATGAGCTCACCCAGATCCCGAGACCGTCGAAGAAAGAGGGGAAGGTGATCGAGTACATGAAAAAGTTCGGGGAACGTCTCGGTCTGGAGACGATCGTCGACGAGGTGGGCAATGTGATCATCCGCAAGCCCGCCACGCCGGGGATGGAGAACCGTAAAGGGGTGATCCTGCAGGGGCATCTCGATATGGTGCCGCAGAAGAACAGCGATGTCGATCATGATTTTGAGAAAGATCCCATTGATGCCTATGTTGACGGCGAGTGGGTGACAGCCCGGGGCACCACGCTGGGGGCCGACAACGGGATCGGTGTGGCGGCGGCGATGGCGGTCCTGGCTTCCAAGGAGCTGCAGCATGGACCCATCGAGGCGCTCTTTACCGTCGACGAAGAGACCGGCATGACGGGGGCTTTCGGCCTGAAGCCCGGCCTGCTCCAGGGCGAGATTCTCATCAATATGGACTCGGAAGATGAGGGAGAGTTGTATGTGGGTTGTGCCGGCGGTACCAATGCCAACCTCGTTTTCTCCTATCGGGAAGAGCCTGTTCCGGAAGGGCATGTGGCCTATAAGATCTCACTTACCGGCCTCAAGGGTGGTCATTCGGGGATCGACATCCCGCTCGAACGTGGCAATGCCAACAAACTGCTCAACCGCGTGCTCTGGAGCGCCCGTGTGCTGGGGTTGCGGCTGGCCGACTTTCACGGGGGAGATCTGCGCAATGCCATCCCCCGCGAAGCCTTTGCCGTCGTGACCCTCCCCGCCGCCAACGCCGGTGTCTTCGAAGAACATGTCCGGAAGATGGAGAAGATCATGCAGGACGAACTCGCCTCCGCCGACCCCGGGCTGACCCTTTCCGCCGAAAGGACCGACATGCCCTCTGTCGTCATGGATGCACAATCCCAGCAGCGTATCCTCGACGCCATATATGTCAGCCCGCACGGTGTGATCCGTATGAGCACCGACGTGGAAGATCTCGTAGAGACCTCTAACAACGTGGCCGTCGTGAAAATGCATCAGGAAACCTTCGAAGAGCTCTGCCTCCTCCGCTCGTCGGTGGATACAGCCAAGGAGGATCTTAAAAATGTCTTCCGCAGCATCGCCGAACTGGCAGGAGGAAAGGTGACCTTCGATGGAGAATATCCCGGTTGGAAACCCAATATGAACTCTCCCATCCTGAAAGAGATGAAAGAGATCTACTCCACCCGGTTCGGGAAGATCCCCGAGATCAAGGCCATCCATGCAGGCCTGGAATGCGGCCTTCTGGGAGGTGTGTATCCCGGACTCGACATGATCTCGTTCGGTCCTACCATCCGCTATCCTCACTCTCCGGATGAGAAAGTGCATATCGGATCGGTGCAGAAGTTCTGGGATTTTCTGGTCGAGACGCTGAAAAACATTCCGGAAAAGGAATAACGGACCTTCCTTAACCGAAGACAAAGCTGCCCGGTAAGGGTGGCTTTTCTTTTAAGATGGCGGGATGAAGAGATTGCTGACGGGTATATTGCTGTGCATGGCCTTGCGGATGGCAGGGGCCACTGCTCCGGATACGGCTTCCCGGGATACGGTGCGTTTGCCCTTCTCGGTGAAAGTGGAGAATGTGATCCATGATGTGTTCAAGTATGCCCCTTTGCCGGCCGTCAGCTATTCGGTGGAGACCAGTTGGTCGTTCGGGCTGGTCAAGTACAATGCCTTCCGGCTTCCTTCCCGCCGTTTACCCGATTCGCTGGTGAAGAACTCTATGATCACCCTCTTTGGAACCTATTCGCTCAACCGCCAGTACGGCTTCTCTGTCGACCTGGACCTGATGCACGGCTCCAATCGGTGGAACACTCTTTCCCGGGCAGGTGTCAGCGGGTTCCCTTCGTTGTTTTACGGGATCGGCAACGATACCCGGAAAGAGGAGGGGGTGCTGGTCGACTTCAAAAGCTGGAGCTTCAGCGGAGGGACCCACTACGATCTGGCCCGCGGTAACTTTGTCGGCCTGCAGTATTCATTTAGCAATTATCATAAGATAAAACCCATCGACAGTGTTCCTGACGAGACCCTCTACCGGAACAGTGAAGGGATCTCGTCGGGGATCTCTTTCCGTTATCTTTACGACTCGCGGGATCATCGTGTCCGGACCCACCGGGGACTCTACCTCCTGGCTGCCTTCGGGGTGGAGGCGCCTTTCCTGGGAAGTGATTTTTCAAACCGGTCGCTTTCGTTCGACCTGCGCGGTTTTCTTCCTCTGGGAGGAGGTGTTACACTGGGCGGACAACTCCGTACGACCCGGAAGTGGGGTAATGTGCCGATCCAGTCGCTGGCGGCGGTAGGGGGCAATTCACTGATGCGAGGATATTATTCCCGGCGCTTCCGGGAGAAAAGTTCTTTGGCGGCGCAGGCGGAAGTGCGTTTTCCCCTTTTCTGGATCGTTTCCGGCGCCGCATACGGGGCTTTCGGCCAGGTAGCTTCCTCGTACGGTAAGATGCGGTGGGATGCCTTTCACTATGCCGGCGGAGCAGGGATTCGGATCGAGTTCGATAAGATCTCCCACTCGGTGGCGCGGTTTGACGTCAGTTTCTCCCAGGAGGGTCATACTTATTTCCTCGGTTTCGGCGAAGCCTTCTGATCCCTGTTGCCTTTCTTCATTTCGATCCTGTCACCGCGCAACAACAGGATCGAGGGCAGCAGCGTGAGGGCCCCCATGCTCGAGCCCAGCATGCTCAGGGCGATGAGGATGCCGAAATAGATCATCGGCACCAGTTGGGAGAAGACCAACACCAAAAAGCCGGCCGACACCGAGATGAAATTGATCATGATGGCGTTGCCGCTCACCATGATCGCCTCGTCAACAGCCGGCAATACCTTGCGGTGGTGCCCTATGGCATGATTGAAATGAGAGACGAAGTGGATGGAATAATCGATGCCGATCCCCATGGCGATGCTGGCCACAAGCACCGTCACCACATTGAGCGGGATGGCGGTGAGGCCCATGATGCCGAAGAGGATGGCAATGGTCACAATGATCGGAATGCTGGCGAAAAGCCCTTCGCGGAATGAACGGAACATCAGGCTTACCAATGCCAGTACCAGCACGATGGCCAGGGAGAGGCTCGTGATCTGGCTCTTCAAAAGGCTCTCATCCAGACGGGCGTTGATAAAAGGCATCCCCGTGATCTGAACGGTGAAATCATCCGAAAGGTTTTCCTGAAAGAACTTTTCCATGTAGGCCCGGAACTCCCTGATGTTATTTTTCCCGTTATCATCGTATTTGGCGATGATGATCCCCTTGTCGAGGTCGGGACTCACAAGGCGGTTGATGCTCTCCTGTTGGCCGATGAGAAACCACAGCTGAGCCACCTTGTCTTCATCATCGGGGATGTCGGAAGTATCGCCCATGGCGCGGTTCAGCCGTGCCACCACATCGGCAATGCTCTGGGTCCCCGTGACATACGGGGAAGCTTTCATGTATGCCTCGGTCTTTAACATCATCTTCAGCAGCTCCGGACTCTGCATGTCGCCGCTGAAAACGACGAACACCGACTTCGAGCCGCCGAACTTCTCCGACATGATCCGGTCGGCGATGGCGGCGGGATGATTTTTCTTGAAATAGCCGCTCACGCTGACGCTGCGCTGTACCCTTGTAATGCCGAAGAGGCTCACCAGGAACAGCAGGATCCAACCTGCGAAGATACGGCCCCGGTGCCGGTCGACCACCTTGCGCAAGGGCCTGAGGAAATAGTTGAGCAGGTATGATTCCTTGTGTCCGGAGAGGACCCGGCCTCCCGCCTTTTTTTTGTTTGTGGGTGCAACAGCCAGCAGCGAAGGCACCAACGTCAGGGCAAAGACCCCGGCAAAGAAAGTACCCAGAGCGGCCAGCAGACCAAAGTCGCGGATCATCGTAAGATAGGAACCGAAGATGAACGAGAGGAACCCCGTCATCGTCGTCAGCGCCGTCAGGGTCACCGGCAGCAGCATGAATGAAAGCGCCCGGGCGATGATCTTCAGGATGTTTTCCTCACGGCACTGGTTCACCCGGTTCAGTACATGGATGGCATAGGCACTTCCCACCGCCAGGATGATGATCGGCACGTTGTTCGATACCATCGAGAGCTTGTAGCCCATCAGCGAGAAGATCCCCATGGCCCATACGATGGCCAGTCCTGCCGTGAGGATGGGCAGCACGATGCCCCGCAGTGAGTGGAAACTGAAATAGAGGATCACCGCGATCAGCAGGAAAGCGATGGGGATCAGGGTCATCAGGTCGTGGTTGACCACCCGCGAGACGTACGTCGCCAGGAAAGGCGATCCGGCAAAATAGGGTTCCTCGTGGAGGGGAAGCGCCGTGATGCGTTCGATTACCCCTTCGGCCAGGGAGTCTGCATTGCTGCGGTCGGCAAAGGTGAAGACGATCGCGGCGGCCGTGCCGTCGGAAGAGATCAGCGTCCCCGTCACCATATCATTGGCGGTGATCCGGGACAACAGTGAGTCGGCCTCACGACGGTTGTGGGGACGGTTGCGGTCGTTGATCAGCAGGTCGACCTCGAAGTTGTCTTCAGAGATCTTTATGTTCATCGTATTGGTGAGGCTGGTCACACCGATGATGCCGTCCATCGCCGACAGCGTGTCGGTGACCATGGCAATGTCGTCGAGCACCGGCGGGGCCAGCACGTTGTCACCCTGCAAGATAACGATGCCGATCTGGTTGCCGCCGAACTGTTCCCCGACTTCATTGAAGAGTTTTACCTCGGGATCGTCAGGCGGGAGGGAGTGGACAATGTCAGAATCCACTTCCAGGAACTTCAGCTGGTATCCCAAAAAAGCTGTTACGGCGATCACCCCTGCGATGATCGGCCAGCGGAAGCGGACCACGATGTTCGCAAGTCTTTCCATCTTTCCTTTACCTCAGTAACATATCCTTCGAGATGCAAATGCATTAAGGCGTGCCAAAATAGCAATTTTTCCGTTCATTTTTCCTGGCAGCGGTCATCCTCCTCCCGGGAAAAACGGAAAAAGCCATCTCGAGATGGCTTTTTCCGCAGGTCAGGAGGGAGCGTCAATCGTTATTTATCATGCTGTGATTCCTGCGCGTTGTCAGGGGTCGGTTCTTTTTTCAGTCCGAACATGACGGCATAGAAGGCGGGCAGGACGATGATCGTCAGGAAAGTGGCGGCGAAGAGTCCGCCCATGATGGTGACGGCCATTCCGCCGAACATCGGATCGGGCAGGAGGGGGGCCATCCCGAGGATCGTCGTGCCGGCAGCCATGGCCACCGGGATGGCACGGGAGCGGGTGGCGATGATGATGGCCTCATACTTCGTCTTGCCGTTTTCCTTGATCTCCAGGTTTGCCTCGTCGAGCAGTACGATCGCATTCTTGATCACCATGCCTACCAGTCCCAGCACCCCGAGGAGAGCGAAGAAGTTAAAGAAGAGGCCTGACAGCAGGAAGGCCGGTACGATGCCCAGCATGATCAGGGGGATCATGAAGAAGATCATCAGGACGGTCCTCCATTCGGCATAGAGGATCATCAGGATTGAGACGATCAGGAGTACGGCCAAGGGCAACTGTCCGGCGATCGCCTTGTTGGTCACCTCTTGCGTATATTTGATACCATCCCACCAGAGACGATAGCCTTCCGGGAGGGGGATCTGGGAGATCTTGGGGATAAGCCGGGCTTCCAGCTCGGCGTTCCCCACGCCCAGCACCGGGTCGCACTGTGCCGCAATGGAATACTGGCGGTTGTATTTCTTGAGCACGCTGTTCTCAAAACCTACGTAGATGCTGTCGGTGACCTGCTCGAGGGGGATGAGCTGGCCGCGTGCGTTGAGGATAGGCAGACTGCCCAGGTTGCCGTAGTTGTAAATGTTCCGGTCGCTCGACTTTAAGAGGATCGGCATGACCCAGTTGTCCTCACGGAAATGTCCGATCACCTGGCCGTCGGTGATGCGTTGCAATGCCCGTGCCATCTCAGTACGGGTGACATTGGCAATGCGACCTTTGTTCTGGTTGTATACCGGCTCGACCTTGAGCGTCTTGAAACCCCAACTGTCGCGGATGTTGATGGCCAGCGGATCCTGACGCATGATCTCTTTGGCCTGGGCCGCCAGCTTGCGTAAAACCTTCGGGTCGGGGCCGTCGAAGGTGGCTTCGATGATCGCATCGGGCGAAGGGGATACTTTGAACTTATAGGCAATGGCCAGGGCATCGGGAAAATTCTTCAGCACCCAGGTCCGGAAGATCACCATCAGCGAGTCGGCCGCCTTGTAATCGGTGGTCTCCACCAGGAAATTGGCCAGGTTGGGACGCGGACTCCAGGAGACGGAAGCCAGATAGTACCGCAACGGCGAAGCTCCCAGCGTCACCGACACCAGCTTGACATCCTTCCGTGCGAGAAGGAACTTCTCCATCTTTTCCACGTCGGCTTTCACCGCCTTGATGTCGGCCCCCTCAGGGAGGAAGTAATCCAGCTTGAACATCGGCTTGTTGATGGGCGGGAAGAAGTCCTGTTTTACCAGCTTGAAACCGGCCATGCTCAGAAAGAAGAGGCCGAAGACGATAGCAAGCGTGAGGTATTTGCGGCGGATGATCCCTTCGATGAAAGCGGTGAGCTTGTGGTAGAAAGGCGTGTCAAAGGGGTCTATGTTCTCTCCTTTGCCACTGTTGGCTTTGATGATGCCGTCGCCGTAAACGGTGGTCTGTGTCAGGGCGAACACCCAGCTCATGGTGAGGGCGATGGCCAGCACCATGAAGAGCGGCTTGATGATCTCGGCGGTGTTGCTCGGGGCCATGTACAGAGGGAGGAAAGAGAGGATGGCGATGATTGTGGCTCCCAGAAGACCCCACTGAGGCTTTGTCGCCCCCTCCTCAAAGGCTTGCCTGCGAGGCATTCCCTGGGCGATCTTCACCTGGGCATTGCTGGTCACCACGATGGCGTTATCCACCAGCATCCCCATGGCGATGATGATCGCAGCCAGCGAGGTGCGATGCAGTTCGATGCCGAAGGGCAGCATCAGCATGAGGGTTGCCAGAATAGAATAAAGCAGGCTCGTGCCGATGAGCACGCCGGCACGGGCACCCATCGAGAGAAGGATCAGCACGATGACAATGCCCAGCGATTCCAGCAGGTTGGTGATGAAGGTCCGGTTGGCCTCCATGGCCACCTGGTCTTCGGAATAGATATTGACCATCTCAATGCCGACGGGCAACCGGGGCATCACCATCGCCAGCTTCTGACGGATGCTTTCTCCGGCAACCACAGAGTTCCCCCCTTCCCGCGTGGAAAAGCCGATGCCGATGGCGGGTCGGCCGTTGAGACGCATCAGCTGGTCGGGGGGATCTTTGTAGTCCTGTTCTACCAGCGTGGCAATATCCCGCAGACGGATCTGTTTTCCCGACTGACCTGTGATCACCAGATCCTTCAGCTCTTCTATATTGCGAAAAGTGCCGGGAGCATTGACCCGCACGTCAAAGACTCCCGTCTGGATCTTGGAGGTGTTCACAAACTGGTTCTGGGTGGCGAGGGCCCTGCGGATGTCGGCAGGGGTCACGCCGGCCGTGGCCAGCCGGTTGTCTGAGATATAGACATTCACCACCCTGTTCTCAATGCCGAAAAGTTTCACCTTGGCCACATCCTTGGCGGTGGAAAGCTGCTGTTTGACAAACTGGGCATAGTCTTCCAGTTCGGCGGCGGAAAAACCTTCATCGGCTGTCAAAGCGTAATAGATCCCGTAAACATCCCCGAAGTCGTCGTTGACGATGATGGTGCTAGCCTCCTTGGGCAGTTTGGGTTGAACGTTCATGATCTTCCGGCGCATCTCATCCCAGACTTGCTGGAACCGCTCTTTCGGTACCCACTGGTACATGTCCGCCTTGATATAGCTGAAACCGGGACGGGACTCTGACTTGATGAAATCGACTAGCGGATGGCTCTGTATCTCCCGTTCGATCACTTCGGTCACCTGCTCGGCCACTTCCTGTGCCGAAGCACCCGGATAGTAGGTCATGAAGATGATCTGCTTAATGACGAAAGGCGAGTCTTCCCGTTTCCCCAGTTTATTGAACGAGATGATCCCGCCCAGCAGGGTCAGAATGAGGAAGAAATGGATGACCTGCTTGTGTCTTAACGCATATCCTGCAATACTCATAATGCGGACTTTTGGGGATTAGAGGTTCTTTTTGAGCAACTTGACCTTCTGGCCTTCCACCAGTCTTTTGGCTCCTGCGATGACGATGCGGTCACCGCTTTTCAGACCTTTTTTGATTACGATCATATTGCGGTTCTTCAGTCCGCCCAGTGTTATGTGACGTCGCTGTACGGTGAGTGTGTCACCGGCCAAGGGTTTGAGCATCCATACCGAAGGGACCTCATCGGTGTCTCCCTGGACGACGGCGGCCACCGGCACGATGATCTCAGAGGC
>JAMOUS010000052.1 GCA_027067975.1 Bacteroidales bacterium
AATGGGATAGACCGTCAAAAGTACCGTTGCTTTGCTCTGACAGCTCCGGCGGCGCAATCCCGACGAGCTTGGTGCCAGAGACCTTATTTATTCGGGAATATCTCTACAACCTCGATTCTCCTTTTGATCAGAAGGTTCAGATTCTCAAGGAAGTCGACCCGCTCAGAACTCCTTTTCCCACAACCGGCTCCGCAGAATACGTCAGTTTCTGCGCTTATGAGCAGTCATACAAAATTAGAGTTGCATAATCTATTCCTTATCTCTGTAATATCTATTGAATAGCCATTATTGACATTTGTATAGATGTACTGTAGTGTATTACTGGATATATGTTTTTGGTTAATACTGAGTTTAGTTTATCAAGAAACACAAAATGAAAGGATGTTATCTTGAAAAAGCTTGTTGTGGTTGTCATGGGATTACTTTTTCTCAGTACAGGTTGTATTGGTACTATTTTTAACGGATCATCCGAGGAAGTTACTTTTAACAGTTCTCCTTCTGGAGCTAATGTCTATATTGATGGTGCTTTCGTTGGTCTAACACCTCTTTCTGTTGACCTTGATCGAGGTAGTTCACATACAGCTAAGATCAGCCTTGATGGATACCAAGACGAAAGTTTTCGGATTAAGAAATCGGCCAATGGTGGCATTATCATTGCAGATATCTTTATTACCGGTGGTATTGGTCTAATTATCGACCTCGCGACAGGTGGTATGTATAATCTGAATCCAACAGATATTAGTACATCAATGGATAACATTTCTGTACTTGGTAATACCATAAATATTTCTATGAATCCGGTCTTAGATGGTCAATAATTACATCTAAGTTTCAATTTGAAGGTTCTCGAAGATTATAAATACTTCGAGAACCTTTTTTATAAAGAGTGTAATTATTTTATGGACAATACCATCTGAATCTGTGAGAAATTTCCCCGGAGATGTTGTTGATCGTAATAATGCAGTAACCTGTCCAAGATGCCTAAGAACAAATAATCCTATTGTTTTGAAATCAAGGCATATTGAGAAAGAATTCTATAACCCTGTAGCAACAATGTTTGACGGGGCATGTTTTAAGCGATATGCTTATTTTCATACGGAAATATCATTTGATATTGGGTTAAATAGCCACCCCAGGAAGTTTGTCGACACACTTTATTTAATTCCAAAACTTTAACAGTAAGGGATAAACAACATGAGTGAAAATTACCGATCAATGTGGACGGAATTGGGCCTGGACCTTGAAAACCATGACGCATTGCTGCAGGTTCTGGCCCGGGCATACGATGATATTTTCCTCTCGCAGAAAAACCGGCCGGAGACGATGTCCTATTTTGATTTCGTCATGAGTGAAGTCCACGGGCTCCGTATCAGGGAACTGCTGGATGAGAAGGAAACCGGCCGGAAAATCATCGGCTCCTACTGTGTTTTTGTACCGGAAGAGCTGGCGCTGGCGGCCGACGCGACCCTGATCGGCCTCTGTTCCGGAGCTGATTTCGCCACCGACGAGGTGGAAAAACTGCTGCCTCGCAACACCTGCGCCCTGATCAAATCCTCCTTCGGCTTCAAACTCGGCAAGGTCTGTCCCTACCTGGAGAGCGCCGATATGATCGTCGGGGAAAACACCTGCGACGGCAAGAAAAAAAGCTATGAATCCCTTGGAGAACTTGTGGACAATCTCTATGTCATGGATCTCCCCCAGGTCAAGTCGGAACAGGGAAGAGAGCTGCTGAGAAAAGAATATTTCAGGTTTAAAGCCGCGGTGGAGGAACTGACGGGAGTTACGATAACCGCCGAATCATTAAAGGAAGCGATTCGCACGGTCAACGCCAAACGGGCTGCCATTCACCGGCTTTCCCTGCTGCGCAGACATGATCCGGCCCCTATTTCCGGCCTGGACGCCCTGCTCGCCAACCAGATATTCTTCTATGACAATCCGGCCAGGTTTACCCAGTCGGTAAACGCGATCTGTGATGAACTTGAAAAACGGGTGCAAAACGGAGAAGGTGTTTTCCCGCCAAAAACGGTCCGCATCCTTCTCTCCGGCTGTCCCCAGGCCGTTCCCAACTGGAAGCTTCCGGCTGTCGTGGAACGTAGCGGCGCGGTGATTGTCGGGGAAGAGTCCTGTGTCGGTGAGCGGGGCTGCCGCAACTTCACCGATGATTCGGGCGGCTCGGTGGATGAAATGATGGAGGCCATTGTCGACCGGTATTTCAAAATCGACTGTGCCATCTTCACCCCCAACGGTGAAAGAATCGACCATATTCGCGAGATGGTCGATACCTACAAGGCCGATGGGGTCATTCACTACGGTCTGCAGTTCTGTCAGCCCTACCTGATGGAAGCCATTCCCGTTGAAAAGACCCTGGAAAAGGAAAATATTCCCTGCCTGCGTATCGAAACCGACTACAGCATGGAGGACGTGGGCCAGCTCACTACCAGGATCGAGGCTTTTATCGAGCAACTCCGCTAGTTTGTTTATCCACTAATGAGAATTCTCGAAAAAGGAATCGCCACAATGAACTTCGCAGGAATCGATATCGGCTCTCGCTCCATCGAACTGGTTGTTGTAGATGAAGATGGGCGGATTGTCACCGCACTCCGGGCCGATACCGGTTTTGATCCCTTTTCCGAAGCCGCTGCCCTGACGAAAAGATGTCGGTACGACAACATCGTGGCGACCGGATACGGTCGTAATCTTTTTGAGATATCTTTCGATGCCCTTACGGTTACGGAAATCAAGGCCCATGCGGTGGGGGCAAAAGCTCTCTTTCCCGAAGCCGAAGCGGTTCTGGATATCGGAGGTCAGGACAGCAAGGCCATTTCTCTCTTTGCCGACGGGAAGATAAAAAAATTCGAGATGAATGACCGTTGCGCCGCCGGTACCGGCAAATTCCTTGAAATCATGGCGGGCGTCCTCGGGTTTACCATAGATGAGTTCGGCCGCGAAGCCCTGCTTGCCGAAAGGGAACTCTCCATTTCCAGCATGTGCACGGTATTTGCCGAATCCGAGGTTACATCCCTCATCGCAAAAGGTGAAGACAGGCATGAAATAGCCCTCGGACTCCATGCAAGCGTTATGCGGCGTGCGGCATCCATGATCAACCGGGTCCGGAGCGAAGGTGCCATCGTTTTCACCGGCGGGGTTGCAAAAAACCCGTGCATGATTACTCTGCTCGAAGGAAAACTAGGCCAAAAGCTGCTGGTTCCCGATGACCCGCAGATGGTAGGCGCCCTGGGGGCCGCGCTGCTGGCGAGATCATGAATGAACGGACATGGCCGGACTATTGACTTGTAAGTTCGGATTCTCCGGCGGATTATTCGTCTCGTTCTTCCACCGATGGCCGATTAAGGAAATAAGGAAATGATGTAAAATAATTCGATACTTTTCCCCTGTGTCATCAGGCGGAAGAGACTTCTCCGATTCCATCGTTCCCGGACGAATCGTAAAAAATGAGGACGGCGGCACGCATGGGCGTGCCGCCTTTT
>JAMOUS010000053.1 GCA_027067975.1 Bacteroidales bacterium
TAATAGAGGATCATTTTGAGGATGATCTCGATCCCTCCGACGGTGAAGGCGGTGCCGGGGCGTCCGGTGAAGAGCCAGACGAGGGCGATGGTGGTGAGGGTGGCGAGGAGCCGCCACGAGAGGGTTTTAAGGATAGAGCGTGTGCTGGTTTCGCGGAACATAAGGAAAAAGGTCAGAAAGGTTTAAAGCCGATGATCTCCCTAGCTTCGCGGAGGGTTTTCGAGGCGCTTTCGCGGGCTTTTTCGGCGCCCTGGCGCACCACCTTGCGCAGATATTCGTTGTCGTTGCGTATCTCCTCAACGCGCTCGCGGATGGGGGTGGTGAAGCGGATGATGTCTTCGGCCAGTTGTTTTTTCATGTCGCCGTAGCGGATGCGGGCTTTGTTATATTCTTCGAGGAAGTGGTTGTAGGTCTCTTCGGAGGAGATGACCTTCATGATGGTGAAGAGGTTGCGTACGGGTTCGCTCATCTCCTGGTTTTCGCGGGTGGGGCCGCTGTCGGTGACGGCGCGCATCACCTTTTTGCGGATGACGGCAGGGTCGTCGGTGAGGTATATGGCGTTGCCCTCGCTCTTGCCCATTTTCCCGGAGCCGTCGAGGCCGGGGATCTTGATGAGCTCTTCGCCGAAGTTGTAGGCAGTAGGTTCGGGGAAGAGGTCGACCTTGTACATGTTGTTGAAGCGACGGGCGAAGCGGCGGGTCATCTCGAGGTTCTGTTCCTGGTCTTTGCCGACGGGCACCTTGGTGGCCTTGTGGATAATGATGTCGGCGGCCATGAGGACGGGGTATGTGAGCAGGCCGGCGTTGACGTTATTGGGTTGTTTGCGGGCTTTTTCCTTGAACGAGGTAGTCCGTTCGAGTTCGCCCAGGTAGGCGTTCATGTTGAGCAGGAGGTAGAGCTCGGTCACTTCGGGGACGTCGCTCTGGATAAAGACGGTGGCCACGTCGGGGTCGATGCCGCAGGCGAGGTATTCGGAGAGGATCTGCCGGACATTGCCGTGCAGGTCTTCGGGGGTGGGATGGGTCGTGAGCGAGTGGTAGTCGGCGATGAAGAAGAAGCACCGGTTCTCGTGCTGCATCTTTAGGAAATTCTTCACGGCCCCGAAATAGTTCCCGAGGTGCAGGTTGCCGGTCGATCGGATCCCGCTGACGACTGTTTCCATGGTCTTCTTCTCTTTTTCCGGATTCATTCTGCCGCAAAGATAAGTGCAAAATCTTCAAAAGAAAAATGGGGTTCTGGCGGTTAAGTCTTACATTTGTGGAAGAAAAAAGCGAAAAGATGAACGGAGAGAGCACACGACAGAAGAAAGTAGGCCGTCAGGTGCAGCGGGATCTGGGGGATATCTTCCGGGAGGCTTCGCAGGAGCTTTTCGGGGGGAAGATGATCACGGTGACGCGGGTGCGGATGAGTCCGGACCTGTCGCTGGCGCGGGTATATCTGAGTGTTTTTCCGCCGGTGAGTCCGGAGGAGTTCGATGCGTTGGTGAACGTGCACAAGAAGGAGGTGCGTTTCCGTTTGGGGCAGCGGATGCGGCATCAGCTGCGGTCGATCCCCGAGCTGGCCTTTTTCCTGGACGATTCGCTCGACTACATTGAGCGTATCGATGATCTTTTGAAAAAGTAGGGAAGGATGAAGTACGATCCGATCAAGCGTTCGCTGGGGAAGGTGTTCAACCGCAGGCCCTGGCTGCGCAAGTTGTTCTATCGGCTGCTCGATCTGTTGTTGTTGCGGGCGTGGTATGTGAAGCGGGAGTTGCGGGCTTTGGCGCGGGAGCTGCGCCGTCGTCAGCGGCCGCCTTTGCGGGTGTTGGATGCCGGCTCGGGCTTCGGGCAGTACACCTGGTTCCTCTACCGTCTGGATCCCGCCTGGGAGATCGATGCGGTGGATGTGAAGGAGGAGCAGATCGCCGATTGTTCCGCTTTCTTTTCCACGTTCGACAAGGAGCAACGGGTGCATTTTTCGGTGGGCGATCTGACGCGCCTGGAGGCGCAGGAGCGTTACGACCTGATCCTCTGTGTGGATGTGATGGAGCATATCGAAGAGGACGAGAAGGTGTTCAGCCGCTTTCACCGGGCGTTGAAGCCGGGCGGGGTGCTGCTGGTCTCGACGCCATCGGACCAGGGGGGCTCAGACGTGCATGATCATGATGAGGAAGAGAGTTTTATTGACGAGCATGTGCGGGACGGGTATGGGGTCGAGGAGATCCGGGAGAAGCTGGGCCGTGCCGGTTTTGCACGCAGTGAGGTCTATTATTCGTACGGCCGTCCGGGGCAGATCGCCTGGAAGATCTCGATGAAGATCCCCATCCTGATGCTGAATGTCTCGAAATTGTTTTTTGTGGTGTTGCCTTTTTACTATTTGTTGACGTGGCCGTTCGCGCTCGTGCTGAACCTGCTGGATCTGCATGGGCGTCATACCACCGGGACAGGACTCATTGTGAAGGCCTGGAAAGAAGAAGATCGTTCGGGCGGAAGATGAATTTTCCGTTTTACATAGCGCGGCGTTATCTGGTAGCGAAGAAGTCGCATAATGTGATCAATGTGATCTCGGCCATCTCGGTGGTGGGGGTGATGGTGGGGACGATGGCGCTGGTGGTGATCCTTTCGGCCTTCAACGGTTTTGACACGCTGGTGCATTCGTTGTTCAACTCTTTTGATCCCGATTTGAAGGTCACGCTGGTGCAGGGGAAGACTTTTCCGGACACGTTGCCTTCGCTGGCGCGTGTGCGGGCGTTGCCGGAGGTGCAATATGTGTCGGGGGTGATCGAGGAGATGGCGTTGCTGCAGTATGGGGAGCGGCAGTTCATTGCGACGGTGAAGGGTGTGGAGGATGATTATACGAAGATGAGCGGGATTGACACGATGATCGTCGACGGCCGTTTTGTGTTGCACCAGAAGGGATCGCCGATGGCGGTGGTGGGCCAGGGCATTGCGAACAACCTGGGCATCGGCCTGCATTTCATCACGCCCATCAAGGTGTATGTGCCGCGGCGGGGCGGGCGGGTGACGCTCAACCCCGAGCGGGCGTTCAACAAGAGTTACATCTATCCTTCGGGCATCTTTGCCATTCAGCAGGATTTCGATCTGAAATATATGATCGTGCCGATCGCCTTTGCACGGAAGCTGTTCGGCTATGCGCACGAGCTGTCGGCGCTGGAGATCAAGCTGCGGCCGGGCGCGGATGTGGCGAAGGTGAAGGCGGAGGTGACGCAGGTGATGGGCCCGGACTTTGTGGTGAAGGACCGTTACGAGCAGCAGGCGTTGCTGTACCGGATCATGAAGACGGAGAAGTGGGCGATCTTTTTGATCCTGACGTTCATTCTGGTGATCGCCTCGTTCAATGTGGTGGGGTCATTGTCGATGTTGATCATTGAGAAGCGGGATGACATTGCCACGTTGCGGGCGTTGGGGGCGTCGGTGGGGGTGTTGCGGCGCATCTTTTTGCTGGAGGGCTGGCTGATCACGGCGGCCGGTGCGGCTGCGGGT
>JAMOUS010000054.1 GCA_027067975.1 Bacteroidales bacterium
CTCATCCCCTTCGGTGTTGATGTCGGGCCCCAGGTTTTCCGGCTCGCTCCAGCCGTCGGCGGTGCGAGTGACACGCCAGATGTCCTTCCCCCCGTAACCGCCCGGCATGTCCGAGACGAAATAGAGGGTCGAGCCATCGGCAGAGATGGCGGGATGTGCCTCCACCAGGCTGTCGGCCAGCAGGTTGAGCGGCTCGGGATCGCCCCACTCCTGGCCGTTGCGGCGGGAGACCATGATGCGGCAGCCCATCTTGCGGTGCTTGGCCATCTCACAGCGGGTAAAATACATCGTATTGTAATCGGCCGTGAACGAGGGCGTGCCTTCCTCCGCCTCGGTATTGACAGGCCCCTCGAGGGGTTTGGGTGTACTCCACTTCCCCTTGTGATCCTGCTGCGTCACGAAGATATCGGCAAAGTTCTGGCCGGTAGCCCCATGCAACTGCTTGCCCGTGGCATCGTCGCGGGTCGAGGTGAAATAGACCACCTTGTAGTCGTCGCGGGCAAAAGCCGGCGAATAGTCATCATCGCTTGAGTTGAACAACCGCATGTTCTCCACCACGTACCCTACCGGATGCTCCATCCACTCGAGCGAGCGCTCGCAAGCGCGAATGCCTTCGCTGCTGCGTGGATCGTTGGGTACCAGCTGACGATACTTGTTGAACTGCTCAATGGCCTCCTCATACTTGCCGTTCTTCATCATCTGCTGGGCATAATAAAGGATCACCACCGGATCGGGATACTTGCGTTGGATGGCCTTCTTATACCACATCTCCGCCTTCAGCGGCTCGTTGATGATCCGGTAGCACTCGGCCACCTTGAACACCACCTCTGTCTTCAGCTCACGGTTCTTGATGGCCGCATAGGCATCCTTGTACAGGTCGATGGCCTCATAGTACTCGCCCGCCGCGAACGCCTCGTCGGCACGTTCCAGTTTCTTTTTCTGGGCCAGGATCATCCCCCCGCCCACCATTAACACCAGTATGATCAGGATCAGTCGCTTCATCACATTCTGTCAACGAACTCATAAAAGTAAATATTTTTTCAGGCCAAAAAAAAAGTTGCCCCGAAAAGTCCGGGGCAACTCCTTGATCAACCATAAAACCAACAGATACGGACAAAACGCAGCTGTTCTCTTTTAGCGGGTGAAGAGCATCTCGCGGTACTTGGGCAAGGGCCACAGCTCATCGTCGATCACACGCTCAAGTTTGTCGACATGGTAACGGATCTTGTCGAGATAGGGACGTACCGTCTGGTCATACTTGAACGCCTTCTCCCTTTCATTTTCCAGCTTGTTGGCCACCTTACGGGCTTCCACCATCTCATACACCATTTTCTTGATCACGGAGACATGCGACGAGATCTCCCGGATCAGGTCGAGACGGTCGCCGATATGCTCCTTGTACTCCTCTTCGCCGAAGATCTCTTTCATCCCTTTGACGTTCTCAATGAGCTTGTTCTGATACTGCACCGCCGTCGGGATGATGTGATTGATCACCAGGTCGCCGAGGACACGGGCTTCGATCTGGATCTTTTTCGTGAATTTCTCGAATTCCACCTCGACACGTCCTTCGAGCTCGCGCTCGGTGAAGATCCCGTTCTCGATGAACACCTTGCGGGCCTGCTCGCTGAAGTAGGTGGAGAGCGATTCGGGCACACTGGTGATGTTGGTCAGGCCGCGGCGGGCTGCCTCCTCCTTCCACTCTTCGCTGTAGTTGTCACCCTCGAAGAGAATGTCTTTCGACTCTTTGATCATCTGCCGCAGCACCTGGAAGATGGCCTCGTCTTTCTTACGTCCTTTGGCGATGAGGGCATCGACGTCTTTCTTGAACTGTTTGAGTTGATATGCCAGGGCGCCGTTGAGGACGATCATCGGGGCGGCACAGTTGGCACCGGCACCGACGGCGCGGAACTCGAAGCGGTTGCCCGTGAAAGCGAAAGGCGACGTGCGGTTCCGGTCGGTGTTGTCGAGCAGGATCTCGGGGATCTTGCCGATACCCAACTTCAACTCGGTCTTCTTTTCAGGCGACATCTTCGTGGTGGGCACATTCTTCACCAGGTCGTCAAGCACCTTGCTGAGGGTGCTGCCGAGGAAGATGGAGAGGATCGCCGGCGGGGCTTCGTTGGCCCCCAGACGGTGAGAGTTACCGGCCGTCAGTATACTGGCCCGCAGAAGATCCTGGTTGTCGTACACGGTCTTCACCACGTTCACCAGGAAAGTGAGGAACTGCAGGTTGCTCTTGGGATTCTTGCCCGGCGACAAAAGGTTGACCCCGGTGTCGGTGGCCAGCGACCAGTTGTTGTGTTTTCCCGACCCGTTGATACCCGCAAAGGGCTTCTCGTGGAACAACACCTGGAAGTTGTGACGCCGTGCCACACGCTTCATCACATCCATGATCAACTGGTTGTGGTCGTTGGCCAGGTTCACCTCCTCGAAGATGGGGGCACACTCGAACTGGTTGGGTGCCACCTCGTTATGGCGGGTCTTGACGGGAATGCCGAGTTTATATGCCTCGATCTCGAAATCTTCCATGAAAGCCTTCACCCTTTCAGGGATCGAGCTGAAATAATGGTCGTCAAGCTGCTGGTCTTTGGCCGACTGATGACCCACCAGCGTACGCCCTGTGAGGATGAGGTCGGGACGGGCATTGTAAAAGGCCTCATCCACCAGGAAATATTCCTGCTCCCATCCCAGGGTGGCATAGACCCGTGTCACCTTCCTATCAAAATAATGGCACACCTCGGTGGCGGCCTTGTTGAGCTCGTTGAGAGCTTTCAGCAAAGGAGCCTTGTAGTCGAGGGCCTCACCGGTATAAGAGACGAACACCGTCGGGATACAGAGGGTGGTTCCCACCAGGAAGGCCGGAGACGACACATCCCAGGCGGTATAGCCCCGTGCTTCAAAGGTGTTGCGGATGCCCCCGCTGGGAAAACTCGAAGCATCCGGCTCCTGCTGCACCAGCAGCTCTCCGGAGAAACTCTCCACCGGCCCGCCAAAGTCGCCAAATTCGATGAAGCCATCATGCTTTTCGGCCGTACCATCGGTCAGGGGATGGAACCAGTGGGTGTAGTGCGTGGCGCCATTGTCAATGGCCCAGTCGCGCATCCCCGCTGCCACCTGGTCGGCCATCCTGCGGTCGATATGACTGCCTTCGGCAATCGCTTTCTTCACCGCACGATAAGCCTCCTTCGACAGATATTTTTGCATTTTCACCAGATCGAACACCTTCGTGCCGAAATAGACGGTCACCTCGTTCGACGGCGCCTCCACCTTCTTGGGCTGCCGTTTCAAGACCTCCTGGAATGCGATCGTTCTGAATTGTGCCATGAGTACAGATTTTTTTAGGTACGGCACAAAAATACATCTATTTTTTCAACAGATGCAAAAAATTAGGGGGTATTTTTGAAAAAATAATGCATTTTTTCGATTATACCCTTGTTTTTTCAGGGTTAATCCTGTTTTTTACATGTTTTGCATAAAAATACCCCCTCTCTTTCAAGAGGGGGCATGGGAAGTTCCAGGCAGGGTTCCTCTCCGGAGGCCCTGTTCTTCAGCGGTTCTTCCTTTTCAGTTTCCGGCTGATCTTGCGGATAGCCGTCTGGATCGATTCCTCGGGCTGAATCACATTGTCTTTCCCCCAAAAAGCGGGATCGGAAAAGGCCGAGACCTTCTCGATGAAGATCTCCCCGCTTCGGGCGGTCTCACGCCAGCGGGGTTTCACCACATTCCGATAATCCACATCCGTAATGGCCGCCTCTGAGGTGATGGTATAGTTCGAGCGGAACCACCTTTTCTCCCACTTGCAACTGAACCGGCTCTCCGTCCGCATGTAATTGAGCACCCATCGTTTGTGATCGTAACGGTACTTCACCAAATAGGAAGCTCCCAACACCTCCACCTTCAAACCGGCAGGTTTGCGGATCACCATATAATCCACTGCCTTGGCCAGCTGCTTGGGGCTCAGGCTGAACTCGATTCCGGAAAACGCCAGTGTCTCTCTGTCAAGGAAGATATTCCCTTTGTATAGAGGTATACTGACCGTGTCCTTCTGATCGAAATGGATCACCCAATTGCGGCGGCCGTCGATCATCACTTCTCCACCCATACTGAAATCATAGTAATTCCAAGCCGAGGGAGCAAGGATATCCCCCGGATGTTTCACCAGATCGAGCAGGACGATCGTCGCCGGCCCGCCTCGCAGTTTCATCATCAAGGTATCCTCGCGAGTCACATATTCCGCTTTCCTACCTTTATATATACGGACCCGGTCATCGGCCAGCCCCCCATACGGAGCCTTGTAGATATCCAGCACCGCTTCCCCCACCGAAAGATATTTGTTGCGTTTCCTGACCGTCTCCCGGTAAAAGGCAGTCATCATCGCCGCCTCCCTGCCATAGTTCTCCGCAATACGCGCCCGTGCCTGCATCAACAGTTCCAGCGGGTCGGTCTTCTCCACCACCACTGGCTCCAGAGGGATCACATCCGGCTGCAACCGGATCACATTGTCATTGCGCTCCAACAATTCCACCGGCACCAGCACGGTACGATACCCCATACTGCTGAACCCAACCTTCCGCCCTCTGTACCCTCCCGGCACCTTCAACAGAAAATATCCTTCAGCGTTGGATACCGTACCCACATGGGTTCCCGAAACAAACACCGAAGCGAACATCACAGGCTCACCCGTCTTGGCGTTCACCACACGGCCCGAGACGACCACCACTCCCGTCGTGTCCTGTACAACACCCCCGAAGAGCAGTCCTCCCGTCCCGAAAAAAAAAAACAGTAACAAAAACACCTTTTTCATCTCTCCCCTTTTTTAGGAAATTTATGAAATTTTTGCATCCTGAAAAAATCCTTTCCTCATCCGCAGGGATCCATCCCCAAAAAGCCGAATATTTTTTAAGATATGACATAAATCTGTTGGAGCATCCCTGAGAAAATCTATATTTGTGAAATCGATTTATTCTTTGAACCATCATTTTTGTCGTTCTACAAAAACCTACCACGATGAAAAGGAAACTGCTGACGGGATCACTTCTGTTCCTGTTCACCCCATTGTTATCCCTTGCCAGTGAAGCGGATCTGAACATCCCCGACATGCGGGAAAGCATCTTCCCGCGATTAGGAGGGGTGGACGGATGGGATTTGCTTTTTTACGGATTGGTATTTGTCATTTTTGGCTGGATCTTCGGGTTATGGACCTATGCAAAGATCAAAAAGATCCCTGCCCACAAGGCGATGTTGCATGTCTCGAACATCATCTATGAGACCTGCAAGACCTATCTGATCCAGCAGGGCAAGTTCCTGTTGATCCTTTTGGGGATCGTAGCCGTGGCCATCTTTTACTATTTCTTTGGTCTGAGCCATATGACCCTCCCGAAAGTGCTGACGGTACTGCTCTGGACGGTCATCGGCATTGCCGGTTCATACGGGGTGGCCTGGTTCGGCATCCGTATCAACACGCTGGCCAACAGTCGCACTTCCTTTGCAGCGCTGAAAGGCCGTCCGTGGGAGGTCACCTCCATCCCCCTGCGTTCGGGGATGAGCGTGGGCGTGCTGCTGGTCACGGTCGAACTTTTCATGATGATCTTCATCCTGCTCTTCATCGACCGTGACAGTGCAGGGGCCTGCTTCGTCGGCTTCGCCATCGGCGAGTCGCTCGGCGCCAGCGCCCTCCGCGTCGCCGGCGGGATCTTCACCAAGATCGCCGACATCGGCGCCGACCTGATGAAGATCGTGTTCAACCTACCTGAAGACGACCCCCGCAACCCCGGCGTCATCGCCGACTGCACCGGTGACAACGCCGGCGACAGTGTCGGCCCCACCGCCGACGGGTTCGAAACCTACGGCGTCACCGGCGTCGCCCTCATCTCCTTCATCGTCCTGGCCGTCGTAGGCACCGATTTCCAGGCCAACCTCATCGTCTGGATCTTCATCATGCGCATCATGATGGTCATCACCTCCCTGCTTTCTTACTGGATCAATGACATGATCGGCCGGGCCAAATACGGGAATCTGAAAGATTACAATTTCGAGGCCCCGCTCACCTCCCTCATCTGGATCACCTCGTTCGTCTCGATCCTCTCCACCTATCTGGTGAGCTACCTGCTCCTGGGAGGGGATATCCGTCTTGAGAACGGCACCGTCCTGACCGGACTGTGGTGGAAGCTCTCTACGATCATCAGCGTGGGCACGCTGGCTGCCGCCCTCATCCCCGAACTGACCAAGGTGTTCACCTCCCCCACCTCCCGTCATGTGAAAGAGATCGTCACCGCCTCCCGCGAAGGGGGCGCCTCGCTCACCATCCTCTCCGGCCTCGTCGCCGGGAACTTCTCGGCCTTCTGGGAAGGCCTGGCCATCGTCTTCCTGATGGCCGTTGCCTATTTTGTGAGCACCCTCGGCCTCGACGGGATCATGATCTTCCCCACCGTCTTTGCCTTCGGCCTCGTGGCCTTCGGCTTTCTCGGCATGGGGCCGGTCACCATCGCCGTCGACAGCTTCGGCCCCGTCACCGACAACGCCCAGTCGGTGTTCGAACTCTCCCGTATCGAGAAACTCGACAACATCGAAGAGGAGATCGAAAAAGACTTCGGCTTCAAGCCCGACTTCGAGATGGGGAAATATTACCTCGAATCGAACGACTCGGCCGGCAACACCTTCAAGGCGACGGCCAAGCCGGTGCTCATCGGAACGGCCGTGATCGGCGCCACGACGATGATCTTCGCCATCATCCTGTTGCTGAAGAAACTGGGACTCCTGCAGCTTGAGCTGCTCGACCCGCAGGTGATCCTCGGCTTCATCACCGGCGGACTGGTGATCTACTGGTTCACCGGCGCCTCACTGCAGGCCGTCACCACCGGCGCATACCGCGCAACCGCCTACATCAAGAAGAACATCAACCTCGACCTCGAGGAATCAAGCATCGAAGACTCCAAGTCGGTCGTACGTATCTGCACCAAATACGCCCAGAACGGCATGTGGAACGTCTTCGCGGTGATCTTCTCACTGACGCTGGCCTTCGCCTTCTTCGACCCCAACTTTTTCGTCTCCTACCTCATCTCCCTGGCCGTCTTCGGCCTCTTCCAGGCCATCTACATGGCCAACGCCGGCGGCTCGTGGGACAACGCTAAGAAGATCGTCGAGGTCGACCTCAAGGAAAAAGGCACTCCGCTCCATGAAGCCACCGTCGTGGGCGATACCGTCGGCGACCCTTACAAAGACACTTCCTCGGTGGCCATGAACCCCATCATCAAGTTCTCCACCCTCTTCGGCCTGCTCGCCGTCGAGATCGCCGTCCATATGCGGATGCTGGCGCAGAAGAACCAAACGACCGACTGGACCTTCATCATCGGGCTGATCTTCCTGCTCTTCGGCCTGGTGTTCGCTTACCGCTCCTTCTACGGTATGCGGATCCAAATAGAAGATGATAAGGAAGAAGAAGAAGAACAAAAAGTATAACGCCTTCAGTGTTTCCCTATGAAAAAGGTCCCGGTGTTTCGGGACCTTTTTTATTTTTCCTCTTCTTCTTCAAAATACCGCAACTCGATCTCCTCTCCATCGAAGACGGCATAAGAGAAATGTTCGAGCCAGTCGCCCAGTACGATCACACGCACATTCCCGGGCAGGAGGAAGTCGATCGGAAGATGACGGTGACCAAATACCATATAGTCGTACTTTTCTGTTTTAGCCAGCTCCTTGGCATACAGGAGCAGTTTTTCTTTGTCCTCGCCGAGGAAGGCGCCGTCGACACCTTTTTCCCCGCGTTCCGGATCGCGACGGGAGCGCGACCATTTATGGGCCAGCCAGGTGGCAAAGTTGGGATGCAGGCGGGCATAAAGCCATTGCAACACAGGGTTGATGAAGACTTTTTTCAAGAACTTGTACCCCTTGTCTCCAGGGCCCAGCCCGTCGCCATGAGCGATGTAGAAACGCTTGCCGGCGATCTCGGTCACCAGTGGCTGGCGGTGCACCTGCACCCCCAACTCCTGTGGAAAATAATCGAACATCCACACATCATGGTTGCCCGTGAAGAAATGCACTTCGATCCCTGCATCGGTGAATTCGGCCACCTTGCCGAGAAAACGGGTAAAACCTTTGGGGATGACATATTTGTACTCAAACCAATAATCGAAAATGTCGCCGACGACATAGAGTGCGGCGGCATGGGGTTTCACCTCCTCCATCCAGCGCACCACCTTACGCTCCCGTTCCAGGGGCGGCAGCGCCGTCGGCAGACCCAGATGCAGGTCGGAAAGGAAATATGCGTGCTTGCCCTTCTCCAAAACGTTCAATGATCAGTCGAACAACTGGCTCAGCTTGATCTGCAGGCTCTTGCCATGGAGATCCCGGGCCACCACCTGCCCTTGGTTGTCAAACAAGAAGTTTACCGGCGGCAATTGGACATTGTACTTGCGGGCCGCCTCAGAGGCAGGGTCCCAGACATTCACCCACGGCAACTCATCGAAATGCACCTGCCGCAGCCAGGCCTCTTTGTCACCATCGAGCGAGACCGCATACACCTCAAACCCTTTGGGATGGTATTTCTTATACAACTGCAGGATGTAAAGGTTGTCGGAGATGCTTTGCGTCGACCACGACGCCCAGAACGTTAGCAGGGTATAACGGTTCCGTTTCCATACTGAGGACAGCTTCACCGTATCCCCGTTCACATCCGGCAGGGCCAGGTCGAGATCGACCTCCTTGGCCTCGCGCAGCAGGCTCTGCATCCGCAGCTCATTGTAACGGGCCATCTCTTTTTTCAGATCCTGCATCAACGCCCGTGTCATTTTGGCCTCGGGATAATACTTTTTCAGCGTGTCGGCCACGATCTTCATATATTGCAGGTCCTTGATGTCGTAAAGCACATAGGTGTTGGCATCGATCTTCTGATAGAGGGCTTTGATGGCGGCAGGAGAGTGGAGATGTTGCAGGATAAAGCCGATGCTGTAACGGCGCTGGGCCTTCATCACCGCATTGTACAGGCTGTCGAGACGGGGTTTGAGGGTGTCGAAGCCGGGCTTGCCCATCCACTCCCGGTAGATGCGGGCGATCGAGTCGGTGCGGCGGACGGTCTCACGGAGACGGTCATCCAGTTCCTTCACCAGCACCGATCCTTCGGAACCGCTCACACGGTACCCTGCCGGCAGGAAGAGCGAGTCGGCCTCCACCCGGATGCGTTCACCCGGTTCGGCCAGCAGCGTGATGAAGTTGTTCGGAGTAAGGCGTAACAAGAAGAAGGTGGGCTCCTCCACCGGCACCTTGAAACGGAAATGCCCGTCGCGACCGGTCTTCACCGAGTCGACCGGGATCCCGCGATCGACCTCCAACCGGTCAAGATAGACCATCTGCTTCGGCGCCGCCGAAAGATGGCCGCTGATCACCACCATCGAACGACGATGACAGGCAGCGAACGACAACACTGCCAGGATGAGAAGGAATACTTTACGCATAATAGGACATTTTCATTGATTTATTCTCCGAAGATCTCTTTCAGTTTCCGTTCGAGGGCGATGCCCCGCAAGTTCTTGGCCAGGATCTTCCCGTCGCGGTCGAGGAGGAAGTTGGAGGGGATCGCCTGGATGTGGTAAAGCTTCACCACCGCCGACTGCCAGTACCCCAGGTCGCTCACATGATACCATTTGTCGAGGTGGTCGGCCCGGATCCCATCGATCCAGGCTTTGCGGGTGCGGTCGAGGGAGACCTGGAAGATCTCAAAGCCTTTCGGATGGTATTTCTCATACAACCGCACCAGGTTGGGATTCTCACGACGGCAGGGGGCACACCACGATGCCCAGAAGTCAAGCAACACCACCTTCCCACGGAGGGAAGAGAGATGCAGGGTGTCACCCTGAGGGTCGGGAAGGGCGATATCGGGAGGCACCTTGCCGATGCCCAGCAACTGCTCCTCGATCTCCTGTTGCCGCTTGCGGCTGCGTAACTCAGCCACCTGCGCATGGAACGTCACCACCGGATCGGCTTCCGGATACTTGAGATTGAGCACCGAGTCAATGCGCTCATAATATGAAAGGTCCTGCATCGGATCGATGAGGTAAGTCCCCGGAGCGATCTGCTGATAAAGCGCCAACAATGCCGCCAGCGACCCGCTGTGCTCGGTGATGAACCGTCGGGTGAAAGCCCGCTGTCGCGCGATGATCGCCTGCGAACGGGCCCGCAACTCCTTGACGATCTCACGGATACGGGGACTGTGAAGACTGTCCTGGTATATGCGGTTGAGCGCCTGCAAGGCTTCAATGTTCTTCTGCAAGGTGTCCCTGAACATTGAAAAGAGCCGGTTGTCCTCCGACCCCTCTACATCACATTCTTTTTCAATATTTTCATAACTGCCTTTCACCTGCAGCCGGTCGCCGGGATGCAGGATGATCATCCGCATATGATCCCGTCCGGCGCGGAGAATGCCGAAAGTGGGTTGCTCCAACTCCCCCTTGAAAGTAAAACGTCCCTGATCGTCCAGACGGGTGGAATCGACCGCCTCGATGTGGTTCCCCACCACCATCTCGAGGACAATGCTCTTGCCCGCTCCCCCCTCGAGTTCTCCTTCGATACGGTATCCTTGCCTGCTGCCACAGGATGCAAACAGCAATATCAACACCACAAGCCCGGTATGTTTCATCACTCTCATGATCTTCACGTTTGGTTCCAGAGAACGCAAATTTAACGATAATTCTTCATCCCTTCCTTTTTCTTTTTTTACGGACCGAGAATCCGAACCTCCCGAGTCTTTCGCCAAGGAGATAATAACTGCCATGCAGATAGGCGATCGGTTCGGTCTGCCGGAGGTCGAATGCCCCTGTGGTATGATCGAGATAACGCTCTTCGACATGCACTGCCACGATCCGGGCCAGGAACATATCGTGGCTGCCGAGGGGGATCACCTGCTCCACCTTGCATTCGAGGTTGACCGGGGATTCGGCGATCATGGGGGTATGGAGTTCCACGGGGGGGACAGCGGTAAGGCCGGTCTCTCGGAACTTATCGTAATCGCGGCCCGAACGCACCCCACACCAGTCGACCGCCCGCGCCATCTCCTGCGTTGTCAGATTGACCACAAACTCCCCTGCCTCCCGGATCAGGGCATAAGAATAACGCTCCTTCCGCACCGAGATCGACAGCATCGGCGGCTCACTGTTGATGGTACCCGTCCACGAGATCGTGATGATGTTGACCGGCCCCGGCGGAATGCCGCAGGTCACCAAAACCGCCGGCAACGGATACAACATGTTCCCCGGCTTCCACTTTACTTTGGCCATGGCATTTTGTTTCAGGTTTTCCGGAACTTCTCTCCAAAATTCTTAAAAGAAATCAATGTAACCAACTCTTTATTCTTTGATTACACTACATCTCCTACGTAGTAAGCTACGTAGGTTCCTACGTAGGCGATCTGGTGAATGTTTAAAACATTCACCGAATGGCAATGGCCGTCACCGGTAGGCAAATACGATCTGCGGCCGGCCTGTCACAACCTCTGTCCGCCGGTTATCCTTTTTTGTATTGGGCGACAGTATCCACGAACACATCAAAGAGAAAGGCCGTATCCGTCGGTCCGCCCGACGCTTCGGGATGGAACTGGGTGGAGAAGAAAGGTTTTTTCTTGTGCCGCATCCCCTCGTTGGTGCCGTCATTGATGTTGATGAACAGCGGCTCCCAATCGTCGGGCAAGGTATCGTTGTCGACGGCATAGCCGTGGTTCTGGGCGGTGATGTAGGCCTTGTCGGTCCCCACCTCCAGCACGGGCTGGTTGTGGCTGCGATGACCGTACTTCAGCTTGTAGGTGTCAGCACCGGCAGCCAACGAGAGCAGCTGGTTGCCCAGACAGATCCCGAAGATCGGCGTATCCTCCTTCAATGCCCCGCTCAGGTTCTGGATGGTCGTCTCACACAGCTTCGGATCCCCCGGACCGTTCGAAATAAAGAGGCCGTCATACTCCTCCTCCTCAACGGGATGATCCCAGGGTACCCGGATCACGGTGGTATCCCGCTGCAGCAGGTAACGGATGATGTTGTATTTCACCCCGCAGTCGACCAGCAGGATCCGGTTGCTGCCGTGGCCGTATACCACCTTCTCCCGGCAACTCACCTGGGCCACGAGGTTCTCTTTCGAAGGATCGTAAAAATCCACCTCGTTCTCATCGCCGAAGACGATCTTTCCCAGCATCGTCCCTTTCTCCCGCAATTTCTTGGTGAGCGCCCGGGTGTCGATGCCGAAGATGCCGGGCACCTCGTTCTCCTTGAGCCATTGTGCCAGGCTCCCCTGGGCGTTCCAGTGACTGTAACGAAACGAATAGTCCGACACCACCAGGGCCTGGATGTGGATACGGTTCGACTCGTGGAACTTCAGAATGCCGTTCTCCTCCTCTTCGCGAGGCGCTCCGTAATTACCCACCAGCGGATAGGTGAGCACCAGGATCTGGCCTTTGTACGAAGGGTCGGTGAGACTTTCCGGATAACCGGTCATGGCCGTGTTGAAGACCACCTCGCCGGAGACCGGCTTCTCACAGCCGAACGAACGGCCTTCCAGAACGGTGCCGTCCTCGAGGATCAAACGTGCTTTTCTTGCCGAGAGCGTATTCATGGGTCAGATCTTTTTCAATGCTTTTTGGATCCTGTCGAAAGCCTCTTCAACGATGCTGCGGGGTGTGGCCAGGTTGAGGCGGACGAATCCTTCTCCGCCGGGACCGTACATGGTGCCGTCATTGCCGCCGACGTGTGCCTCTTCGAGCATGAAACGCCGCAGGCGGCCGGCATCCATCCCCGTGGCACGGAAATCGAGCCACACCAGGTAGGTCGCCTCCACAGGCGACATGCTCACCCCTTCCATCTCTTCCACGTACCTGCGTGCCGTCTCCATATTGCCGGCCAGATATTCCAGCAGGGCATCCAGCCATTCCTCCCCCCCGGTATAGGCGGCGATGGAGGCTGTAATGCCGAAAAGGTTGCCGCCCGCAAGGTGCAGGCTCTCGATCACCTGGCGGAAGCGTTCCCGGACCCGCTCATCCGGGATGATCACCGACGAGGTGCTCAACCCCGCCAGGTTGAAGGTCTTGCTGGGGGCCATGCAGGTGATCGTCCGGGCGGCCAGCTCCGGGGAGAGCGAAGCCAGCGGCACATGTCGGCGGCCCGGCATCGTCAGGTCGGCATGGATCTCGTCGGAGACGATCAGCACATCATGTTCCAGGCAGATCTCCCCCAACCGTCGCAGCTCATCTTCGCTCCACGACCGTCCCACGGGGTTGTGAGGACTGCTCAGCAACAGCAACTTCGCCTCCCGCGCCTTACGGGCCAAGTCGTCGAAATCGAACGTATACCGCCCGCCCTCTTCGCGCAAAGGGTTGTTCACCAGACGGCGGCCGTTGAGCTCGACGGCATGAAAAAAGGGATGATAGACGGGCGATTGCAGGATCACGCCGTCACCCGGCTCGGTGAACGCCTGCACGGCCATGTTGAGGGCCGGCACAATGCCGGGCGTGTAAAGGATCCACGAGCGCTCCACCTGCCAGCCATGACGCCGCCCGATCCAACGGATGATGCTCTCATAGTACTCGTCGGGGCGGAACGTATAGCCATAAACGGGATGGTCCACCCGCCGCCGGAGGGCTTCCAGCACCGCCGGCGGCACGGCAAAATCCATGTCCGCCACCCACATGGGCAGCACATCCTCCCGCCCGAACACCTTCTTCAAACCGTCATGTTTGTAGGAAAACGTGCCGCGCCGGTCGATGATCCTGTCAAACCCGAAATCGTGCATCGCTCATTGATCGTTGCGGCAAAGATAAACCCAAAATCCGTAAAGAAAAAAGGGAGGTTTCACTTTCGCTGCAAGCGCTCACAGAGGGTGATGAACGCATCCGGAGCGAGCGCTTCGGCGCGCTGCCGCAACAACTCCGGCACAACAGGCTCCGGCGGCAACAGCTCCCGCAACGCATTGCGCAGGGTCTT
>JAMOUS010000055.1 GCA_027067975.1 Bacteroidales bacterium
TAGGGCTTTTCGCCTATCTTTCTGCCCCGGGAGAGAATTTTTTCGGGAAAGATATCAGAACTCGGGACAAGGAATGGCATGGATCTTCCTGCGTTTGTACTGGCTGGTCTTGAACTCATACATGAACGAGATCTCATGCGACCCACCGGTGCTCATCAGCAGGCGGGAAACAGTAAAGTCGTAACTGTAACCGATCTGCAACTGTTTTGTCTTGTATCCGACCAGCACGATCATGGCATCGCGACTGTTGTAGCCTTTTCCCAGAGGAATAGGGATACCCCGGTACCAGAAACCGAACATCAATGGCGCCTTATACCAGTAAAGACCCATGTCCATTTGTTTGAAACGGCCCTGGGTCTTGAAGAGGAAAGCCAGTGAGAGACTCTCCTCGATGGGCTTGAGGAGGCGTCCTTTGCGGATGATCTGCGCTCCACCGAACACCGACACCTTGATGGGAATCTTCGTCTCATCCCCGTAAAGGGAGGCTTTCGGTCGGAAAAGATGATCCACCGACGTGCCCAGCCACAAACGTTCGGTATAGGCAAGAACCGATGTCTCCGCATCAATATCCCCGATATTGTCAAAAGGAGGTTGTTCGGTTGGGGGAGTGTTCCCGCCGGGTGAAAGCTGGTCGTTGAAGATCAGCCGGTAAAAATCGAGGGCCAACTGCGCATACTTCACCTGGATGCCGGGCCGGACATACAAGTAATCGTTTACCTGGATATTGTAAGAATAGAGCAAACCCATGTTGAGCGTGCTCAGGTGTCCCGACCCCGCCACATCATAGAGGGCGAGAAAGCCGATCCCCGAATTGAAGTTATGAAAATAACGATCGTAAGAAAAGCTATATGTGGTAAATACCCCCGGAAGGGCAGGCCACTGGTTCCGGTAATTCATCGTGATCCGGTTCTCTTCCGTGGCGCCTGTGAACGCCGATGCCAGATACAAGGGCGCAGCATAAAACTGAGAGAACTGGGCATCCTGGGCTGCTACCGGGCGCATCAAAATGATTCCAAACAGGAGTATGACCAGGTATCTTTTCACCAGGACCTTGATTATCAGTTCATAAAAAAAATCCACACCCCTTCCCCCACACAATAATCCCAATACGAATATATGAATTTAAATTTAAATTTTTTTACGAGAAAGGCTTTCCCGATGTTTCATGCTCTTTTCATCGTTGTTTTCAAAAATAGAAATTACTCCATTTCCCTTACAATTTTGTTGACGAACCGACCTTTTTTCAGGATGAAAGGGGAAAACATTATAACTGATGAAATGGGCGGTGATCCGCTAAAAAGCAAACACGACGAAGTGTTCCGGCTTTTGAAATAAGACTCTTCAGGTAACGCACGTGGGATAGATGGTTATTTTTTCCGGATAAGGGTCACATTCCCGAAACGCACATACGGTTTCCCATTGGTGAATGTCCCGTTGGCTTTCCAAACATAGACGCCGGGGGCTGCCAACCGGTCGAGAACGTAACCATCCCACCCCCGATAGAGGTCCCGACTTTCGAAAACCAGCTCTCCCCGACGGTTGAAGATCTGCAAATGATATTTCTCCACCCCTTCCCATACCGGATGGAACACATCGTTCGATAGGGAGCCCGGGGTATAATACCCTCCGGTAGGGCCATTCGGATTGGCGATGAAAGCATTGGGGAAACGGATGTAATAAGAACTGTTCTCGAACAATCCTCTCTTCACGACGGTATCGGCGCATCCCTCGGCCGACCAGGCCACCAGCATCACATCAAACGGCCCGTCCAAGGTGTAGCGATGCACCGGGTCGGTCTCTTCAGAGGAATGTCCGTCACCGAACGACCAGAAATACCGCACAGCCCCCTGGGAGGTATTGTAGAAGGAGATCTCCTCATCGGGCACCTTGGCATCTTTCGGCAAATAATCAAAGCCTGCTTCCGGTGCCGCATAAACCCTCACCGTATCGGCATGGACCGCAGTACGCCCCTCTTGGTCGCTGACTGTAAGGATCACCACATAGGTGCCGGCCGTTTCGAAAGTATGGACGGGATGCTTTTGATGCAGCACAACATCCCCCGGACGGATCCACCAGCGATAAGAAACAGCATGTTCCGAGTGGTTGATGAAATCCACCTTCAACGGCACGCATCCCCGCGAGGGCGAGAGTGTGAAGGAGGCAACCGGAGGCGGGGAAGCAGGCTCCACCGAAGAGGAGGATTCCTCCTGCCGAACCGCCGGGGCACGAGGGGAAGTAGCGGAAGGAACCAAAGTGTCATTGTCAGGTTTCGCTTTCTCCCCGGAAGGAGAGTGACCTCCGGAGGACGCTCCCGGCACAGAGGGGGAGGTGGCAAGAGGAGACGACTGGCTTTGAGGAGCATGCTCTGCCTCCCGGACAGAGGTTCCTCCCCTTTCCTTTTTCACAGGAAGATGCTGTTGAACAATAGTATCGACGTGGTTCTCCTGCGCGGAAAGGGTCTGTTGCCACAGTGGCTCCGCCTGTCTTTCTTCCGTAGTGTGACTGTCATGGAAGTAAAGATAAGCCGCGATCCCGGCAGTAAGCAGGGCGGTCACATACCAGATGTTCAATTGCCGGGGCGAGAAATGCAGAAAGTCTCTCCACCGCAGCCGTCGCAACACACGCTGCCACAACCCCGACGACGGCGGCACCCGGTAACCCTCAAACCGCCCCCGGAACAACTGTTCTATGTCGTTATTCTCTTTCATCCTTCTCCTCTTCTTCTCCAGGCATGCGGATCCGACTCATCGCGGCCAGCTTCTTCCGGATATACCGTCGTGCCCGGGAATATTGCGATTTGCTCGTGTTCACATCAATGCCCAGCATCTCTGCGATCTCTTTGTGCTTGTACCCTTCCACCGCATACAGGTTGAAAATGATGCGATAGCCTTCCGGAAGGCTCCGGATCACACTGAGCAGCTCTTCGTGCGTAAAATCGGCATGACCCGGCATCTCGTCGGCGGCTGGCTCCTGCAACTCACCGATATCCTGGTGGTAACGATGTTTCAAACTCCGATGATAAAAAGTAATGGCAGTATTGATCATGATCTTACGCATCCAATTGAACAAGGAGCCTTTCCCACTGTAATCGGAGATATAGGAAAAAATACGCACAAAACCCTCCTGCAAGATGTCCTCGGCCTCTGCCGTGTCCGAAGCATATCGAGAACAAATCCCCAGCAAAATATCCGCATACCGTTCATAAAGCCGCCTTTGCGCATTCCTGTCCTTTCTGATACATCCCTTTATGAGATCCTCATCCGTGTACATCTTTCTCTCTTGTTTCGATGACCACAAAAGCGCAGCTTTGGTTGCATCCCGGTACGGGAAATGATATCAACACCTTAATCCACATGTCACCTGCTATGGAACACCCGGCAAAATGATAAAGGTCATGATCTCCTTCCTCCCACATATTATTATTTTGTAAAAATAATTATCTTAAAAACTTAAAAAAACCAG
>JAMOUS010000056.1 GCA_027067975.1 Bacteroidales bacterium
AAGCTGGGCCCGCTGCATCACGGCGTGATGGAGCGGGGCAGCAAGACCGCCAGCGACTCTTACGTGCTGTGGCCGGCGAAGGTGGGAGCTTTCACGGTCGTCATCGGCCGGCATTACAACAATTCCGACACCTCCGGGCTGCCTTTCTCCTACCTGCTGGAACGCAGCGACGAGAGCTATCTCTCTCCCGGCCTCAGCCTGCGCAGTGTGGGGACCATCCGCGACGCCCTGAAATGGCCCGCCCGCGACCGCCGGAATGCCCCCAAAGAACCCGACCTCATCAACTTCAACTTGCTCTCCCCCTATACGGTCAACAAGATCCTGGCAGGCCGTGAGATCCTTCGACGCCTTCTGGGATTTTCTGGCGAAAAATCGGGTCTCTACACCTACGAAAATGTAAAGATCACCCGGGAGGCCCTGACAAGGGGCCTGCACCTCTATGAGACAGCCCTGTACAAGTTTTTGGGCAACGCCCTCGTCGGCCGGTTGCAGCAGCATGAATACCATGATGTGGAGAGCCTGCGTAAGGTCCTCCTTCCCGCCGATGCCACAGGACAGGATGGCTGGAGCGACCTGGCCGGCTTGATCGCCCCTCTCGAGGAGGTCGAACGACTTGCTGACGACATCGAGCAAGGGAAGATCCGCAGTTTTCACACCCTCTACCGGGCTTTCGTGCGGCTGCACGAAAACTATTACCACTGGGCATGGAACTGGGCGGCCGGCGTGCTGGAGAAAGAGACCGGCAAAAAGATCGAAGAGTGGCAGGTGGACGATGTGATCCGGCTGGTGAAAAAATGGCGGGACAGTGTGCTGGAACTGGACCGTCTTCTTTACGAAGATGCAAGAAAAGAGTTCACCCTTATCGCCCAGACGGGCTTCGGTATTGACGGCGACCCACAGGTCCGTGCACGCGATTTCGAGCAGGTGCGCGGGCGGTTCGAAGAAAATCCCCAGGTAAAGAGCATCCTGCGGCACCAACAGGAAAAAGAGGCACTGGCAGAACGCATTCTACAGAGACTCAACGCTCTGAGAGGAGCCCCGTCACTGGTCAGATGACTCCCAGTTGTTTGCCGATCTTTTTGAACATCTCCAGCACATACTCGAGCTCGTCGTCGCTGTGGGTGGCCATATAGCTGGTACGCAGGATCGCCTGGTGCGGCGGCACGGCAGGGGGAATGGCCGGATTGACAAAGATGCCGTTGTCGAAGAGCGCCTTCCAGAAGGTAAAACAGTCGTCGTCCTCTCCGACCACGATGGGGATGATGGGCGTATTGCTCTCACCGGTGTTGAAACCGAGGCTGTCGAAGCCCTCTTTCATTTTTTGTGTGTTCTTCCAGAGCCGTTCGATGCGTTCGGGTTCGCTCTCGATAATTTCGAGGGCAGCAATCACGGCAGCCACGGCGCCGGGAGGCATGGAAGCACTGAAGATGAGGGAGCGGGCATGATGTTTGATATAGTCGATCACCACCGCATCGCCGGCGACAAAACCGCCCAGGGAGGCTAACGATTTGCTGAAGGTCCCCATCACCAGGTCGATGTCGTCCGGCATGTTCCAATACTCGATGCTGCCGCCGCCCCTTTTTCCCAAGACCCCCAGGGCATGGGCGTCATCCACATAGACACGGGCACCATATTTACGGGCAAGCTCAACGATCTGCGGAATATGGGCGATGGTGCCTTCCATACTGAAGACCCCGTCGGTGACGATCATCTTTCCGACATCCTCGTCGGCATGCAACTGCAACACCCGCTCCAGGTCTGCAAAATCGTTGTGCCGGTATTTCACCACCTTGCCGAAAGAGAGACGGTAGCCGTCGACGATGGAAGCATGGTTCTCACGATCGACGAAGACGATATCGTCCTTGCCCACCAACGCAGAGATCGCCCCCAGGTTGGCCTGGAATCCGGTACTGAAACATAGCGCGGCTTCCTTCCCCACAAAGCGGGCCAGCCGTTCCTCCAACTCGAGATGGATATCTAACGTACCATTCAGAAAACGGGAACCCGTACAGCCGGTTCCGTACTTTTTGGTTGCGGCGACGGACGCCTCGACGACCTTCGGATGACCGGTAAGCCCCATGTAATTGTTCGAGCCGATCATGATCATCTCCCGGCCGTCGACCTTCACGCGCGTGCCAGGACCCGACTGAATGGGCCGGAAATAAGGATACCACCCCTCCTTCACCGCCTCACGGGCCCGTGTGAAATGGTGGCATTTGTCAAAGATATCCATGACGGAATGTTTTTCAGGGACCGACTCCGGTGGCCCCGGTTGGGTTTTGGTCTGGCAAAGATAAAAATAGCCGGCATATTTCCTACTTTTGCAACGGATAAGACAAGCAGGATGGCGAAAAAAAAGGTGGTAGTAGGTCTCTCCGGGGGTGTGGACAGCAGTGTAGCCGCCTCGCTGTTGAAAGAGCGGGGGTATGAGGTGATCGGCATGTTCATGCGCAACTGGCATGGCGGCGAAGGGGTGCTCGAGGGCGACTGCACGCGTGAGGAAGACGAAATGATGGCCCGTCTGGTGGCGCGGCGTCTCGACATCCCGTACTATGTGGTCGACCTCAGCAAAGAATACCGCCGTCGTGTGGTGGATTACATGTTCGCCGAATATGAACGGGGGCGCACGCCCAACCCTGATGTCATGTGCAACCGGGAGATCAAGTTCGACCTTTTCGCCCGCGAGGCGTTCCGGCTGGGGGCCGATCTTATCGCCACGGGTCATTACAGCCGTATCGCCACCGGCCGTGATGTCCGGGGAAACCGTATCTACCGCCTGCTGGCAGGTGTCGACCGCAACAAGGACCAGAGTTACTTTCTCTGCCAGCTCTCCCAGGAGCAGCTCTCTTACAGTCTCTTTCCCCTCGGGGAGACCGAGAAGCCGCAGGTGCGGCGGCTGGCCTCGGGACTGCACCTCCCTACCGCCACCCGCAAGGACTCGCAGGGGATCTGCTTCGTCGGAAAAGTCGACCTGCCCACCTTCCTGCAACAGCAGCTGAAACCCCGCCCCGGCAGGGTCGTCGAGATCCCCAAAGAGGGATTTCCCGTCCCCCCCCTGCCGGAAGGACTTCCGCCCGCCGGCCTCGACGACGCCACACTCCGCCGGCTCACCACCCCCT
The DNA here is from genome assembly GCA_027067975.1 of Bacteroidales bacterium. GTDB lineage: Bacteria > Bacteroidota > Bacteroidia > Bacteroidales > VadinHA17 > DRPN01. The sequence continues at coordinate 3,120 of JAMOUS010000056.1, forward strand.
ACACTTTCACGCCGGAGATGGGCATGTCGGCCGGAGAACACCGCGGCGCCCACTACTTTACCGTGGGGCAGCGCAGGGGGATCAACATCGGCGGAAGAAAAGAACCGCTCTTCGTCCTCTATCCCGACGTACAGCATAACATCCTATACGTGGGACAGGGGCACGACCATCCCGCTCTTAACCGCAAAGGTCTTTTCATCACACGCGACGAGCTGCACTGGGTACGTCCCGACCTGGCGATGCCTCCCGGAGAGAGCCGTATCTACCAGGTGCGTATCCGCTACCGTCAGCCCCTGCAAAAAGCCCGTCTCTATATGCGCGAGGAGGGGATGTACATCCTCTTCGAACAGTTGCAGCGCGGCATCACACCCGGCCAGTTCGCCGTATGGTACCACGAGGATGAGTTGCTCGGCTCCGGCGTGATCGCAGGATGAGAAGATGAGGCGGTCCGCCTTCGCTGAAGCTACGGCAGATACGGTAAAGCGATAAAGCGATGATGCGATAATGCGATCCGCCTCTGCCAAGACAAAAGATAAAAGGAAAAAGATAAAAGGTTTCAGGCATTGTCAAAAGCCAACTCGATACCCTGACGCTCCGCCTGCGGCTCCGGTCAGGGTCAGTTCCACCAGCGGCTTTCGCATCGCCTCCGGCTCGCGAAAGCCGGGTGTCACTGACTCGATACTGGGAACTCCGAACTCCAAGTACTCAAAGTACTCGAAGTACTCGAAATACTCGAGGCACTCCAGGCACTAATAATTTTAGTCACTTGTAACTTTTAACTTTAGTCACTCTTAAAATACTCCTCACACTTCCGGCAGTTTTAAGATTCTTTAACTTTTCCCCCTTGAAGTTCCGGCCGGGAAAAAATATTTTTAAGTAAATTATCGTTCCTAATTTACCAAAACCAACCCCAATCTCATGAAAAAGAAGGTCATCTTTTTGTTTTTGCTCGTGCTTGTCGCCTGGCCCGGGCAGTCTCAGAATCGAACGATCCTCAGCATCGACGGCGGGATCAAAGGCGATCTCTACCGCCTCTCCGATGCGGGAAATCTGCTGGACCGGCGGCAACCCGTCGGAGGATATTTCGGCCTGGGCATTGCCCAGGAACTCGGGGGGAACTGGCTGATCGAATCGGGTTTCCGGCTGATGAATTACCAATTTGGCATCCATTTCCGGGACGTGCCCATGATGAGCTACGGGAATGCCCTGCACAGCTGGCAGATCCCGTTCCTGGTGAAATTCCGTCTGCATGACCATAAAGACCGTTTTTCCCTCACCCCCTTTGCCGGGCCGGTGTTGGGGATCAACCGCGACCATACCCGTCAGTTCCCTTCCGACCATGAGATGTCCACCGGCAACGGTTCCCTCACTTTTGAAGGTACGACCTACGGGTGGGAAGAAAAGGGGTATACCAACCTCAAAAGCACCTTTGGCCTTTTCGAAGCAGGACTCACTTTGGATTACCGGAGCCGTAAGGGTTTCGATCTGTTCCTCGGGGGAGTGTGGCAGGGCGGTTTTTCAAAGATCATGCAATTCGATGTGACGTACCAGGAGGATGCGGGTCCGCTCCACACGGCCACATACACCTCACGGGGCAACAATTACCGGATCATGGTCGGGATGCGGTATGCGCTCAGCCGTTTGTGGCAGGAACCCCGTGATGCCGATGCCCGCCAAACCGCCCGGGAACACGCCCATACATTGGCCCAGTCACGTTTTTACGTAGGAGCCGAAGGGGGAGGCCTGCTGAATCTCTTCTCTTCCGACAACCCGGAGGTCACCACCGACCCCGTCTGGGAAAACTTTTCCCTGGGCCTGTACGGCGGGATGCGCCTGTGGAAACCCCTCTGGATAGAAACCGGGATCTACACGGAAAGTTACTGGAATGATTTTCTCTTCTACCATCATGACACCTTCATCGGGGGCGGAGGGTTCCAGACCGGCGGAGAAGGGTTCCTCAACATCCCGCTGCGGCTGCGTTACCGGTATGCTCCGGGAGAGGGACGCTTCGCCCTCGCTCCCTATGCGGGTGTTTCCCTACTGACCCATACGCAAGGCACGGGCATGTATTATGAGACCGAGTTCACCAGCTGGAGCGACGACGGACAGAATCCCCCTGACACCACCCGTACGGTTGCCAGCGCGTACCGCCTTCGCACCCTCACTCCACTGCTGAACATGGGAATAGGGGTGGAATATTCGCTCGCACCCCGGATGATCCTCACCTTCAATGCGGAACGTTCCTGGGGGTTCAGCGACATCAACCGCCTCCATGTAGTGCGGGCGAACAGCTCCCTCACCCAGGAAGGCAACATCTATTACAACGGGTCGGCATGGCACCTGCGCGTCGGAATACGTATCCCCCTGGGGAGATAATTGATGTGTTCCGCCTCCGGCTCCGGTCAGGGTCAGTTCGTCCTACGTCTTTCGCTTCGGCTTTGCCTCACGAAAGCCTGGACTCACTGACTTTTTTTATTCCTTAAGATTTTTTACTTTCAGGGAGTTGAATAGCATCAATATGCTCTCCTTCCTGAAAAGATGGCTGAGACGGCGCGGTACGGGACGTAGTAGGGATGCCGAGCCCGAGCTGGATCTTGGACCGCATGCCCGCGCGGCGGCAATGATGCCGCGCATGCCGCGTGCCGATGTGCATCGTCTGATGGTGGAGGCGACGGCCCTGCGTCGCCGCAAAGGCTATCATGAGGCGGTGCAATTCCTCATGGAGCTGGCCGAGGCCTACCTGCGCGAGGGCAACACCGCTCTGGTGACCACCCTCAACAAGTTGGTTCCATACATAAAACGCGACGAACAGATGTCCTATGCCGAGGCACGCCGCTGGATGGAACAACTCCTGGCGCGACTGCCCCGCCACGACCCCTATTTCCTCAACGCCCACATCACCTTTGCCGAGTTGCTTGAACAGGAAGGAGCCGACCGTTCCATTGCCTACCTGGAGGCGTTCCTGCGCGATCATCCTCCCTCCCGGGATACCTATTACCATCTGATCCGGCTGGCAGACTTTTATCGGGAGGTGAGAGATCTGGCGAAAGCGCAGGAGCACCTGATGGAGGCCCGTCGCCAGTGGGATACCCGTCTCGAGCGCTACCGCCTCATCCGCATGATGCGACGCTGGCACCGCAGCATGGCTCTGCTCTCCTTTGCCCGCGACGACACCGGCGAATACCTCTTCCACCGCGCCATGGAGTTCGCTCTTGATATGGCCCGCGTGCTCGACCCCGCCCGCATCGAGGAGTTCCACCACCGGAAAGATCAGTACTACAAGGGAGAACGCGGCTTCGTCGGCACCACCGCCTTTGAGAATGTCATGCGCACTTCGGCGCTCGCCCCCCGCCGCGAAAAGATCATCGCCGACCTTTACGGCTTCGTCTTCGAAGAGATGCCTCTCCTCCTCGGCGTCACCCGCGCCGACCTCTCCTTTCGTCCCGGCGACCCCGAGACGCTCGAAGATGTACAACGCCGGAAGTCCTTCTCCTCCCGCCCCTTCCTCGAATATGACCAACTCAACGAAAAGATCCGAAACATAGGCATCTAGATGCCAGTAATTCAATTTGGAATCTGCAGGAAGATGACAGATCTGCAGTCAGGTTTTTCCGGTATCACTTTTGCAAAAGTGAATAGAAAGACATTTTAAAAACGTCTCACGATGGAAAGTTGGGTGTTTTCCTATTTACTCTTGCCGTTGCTGATCTTTTTCGCCCGGATCGTCGACGTAACGATCGGGACGATGCGCATCATCCTGGTGTCGCGCGGCAAGCGCAATGTGGTGCCTTTTCTTGCCTTCTTTGAAGTGTTGATCTGGATCCTGGCCATCAGCCGCATCTTCCAGAACCTGGACAATCCCCTTTGCTACCTGGCCTTTGCAGCGGGATTTGCCACGGGCAACTATGTGGGGATGCTGGTGGAGGAGAAGCTGGCCCTGGGGACGCAGCTCATCCGCATCATCACCCAGAAGGAGGCAGGGCCGTTGCTGCGTGCCCTCCGTGAGAAAGGCTTTGGCGTGACGGTGGTCGAGGCCATGGGTTCCAACGGACCCGTGCATGTGATCTATTCGGTCACCGACAGGAAACGCATCCGCGAGATCGTCGCCCTCGTCCGGCAGTTCAACCCCAACGCCTTCTATTCCATCGAGGACATCCGCCATGCCGAGAAGGGAATCTTCCCCGCCCCCGTGCCCACGATGGTGCGGCCCCGCCTCTTCCGCCGCGGAAGAAAAGGGAAATAGATCATGGGAGGGATGCACTTTCTTATAATTCGGTAATTCCAAATTCCAGTACCGCTAACGGCTTATTGGAAAGAGCCGTAATACGGTCGTATACATCTTCCAGGATTTCCTCGAAAGAGTGATAGGGTTCATTTTTTTCCTGCGGACCGTACACGCTGATCCCCAACCAGTCTATATAGTCGTCGCCGGGATAGTACTGTTCAAGATCGTTCCACTCCATTTGCGGTTGACTGTATGCATCCACATGGAAAAACCAGGTAATATTGGTCGCACCGTTCTTGCGGCTGAGCGTTACAAGATGACGGTAAGCATCCCGGAAACGCTCGGGTCCGTCCGGCACAGCAGGATCCCCGTAGCCTGTGGTCGTCCCCCCGCCGTTGTACCTTCCGTTCCAGGGAAACCAGTCGCCGTTCACTTCGGTCCCAAATTCCACCAACAAGGGGATTCCCGTGGAGGCAGCTTCGCGAAACCAAGCATTGAAGGCATCATCGAAATCGCCTTCCAGGATCCGTTGCAATGAATATTTTTCATCGGGTCCTCCCTCTTCGAAACGGCTCCGGGCCATAAGACGGATAAAAGGAATACGCCCCATATCCCGGAGGGTCGCTACCTCCCTGGTGGGAAACCGGATGCCTTCAGTCCAATTGTTGGAGAAGTATGCCCAAACGATCCTTTTCCCGGCCAACCGCTCGAAATCCTCAATGCGTTTCCGGGTAACCTGGTCCTCAGTACCGCCAAGATCGGGGAAGGCACCGTGGTAGATGCTTTTGTCAGACGGAACAAGATGCCCTTCTGAGAACAGGGGCTTCGTGATGAAAAGACTGTCGGATACTCCACAGCGGTAAGCCTCCAAGCTTTCCGGCGAGGAATCGATACGCAGTTGCGTGCCGTCAAAATTCTCGTGCCACCATGCGATAGCCTTTATGCGAGGATATTTCCCCGACCGAAGGGTAGTAAAAGCCTCCTCGATCCAGAGGGCTTTCATCGTCGTATCATGTTCTTTTTTGCTGCATGAGCAAAAGGAAAAAAGGATCGCCGGGATCAGTAAAAAAACTTTTTGCACCATTGCCGGGATGTGGGTGTTCTTTATGGTTAACGAAAAAAATGAAGAAAAGTTTGGGCGATGCTGTAATGACGTTCCCGGTTTTTCGTCACTATGGTGAAGAGATCAAGAAATGGTTGTTTAATTTAAAATGAAAAAAAAATGAAAAAGGGAAGTTTATTATTGGTCTTGGCCATATTGGCAATGTTCAGGCTTTCTGCCCAGCAACGTGATGCGGCCGGGGTGTTCCGCAGCCATGCCGGCGGAGAGGTCACCGTGCTTACCATCCCGAAGGGGGCGATACGTCTGGCTGCCGCCCTCCAGGATGATGAGCCGGAGGTGCAAGCCTTCCTGGAGGGGATCACTTCGGTGAAGATCCTGGCCGCAAAGGAAGGGGGCAGGGAGCTTTATGCGGCTGTCTTGCTGGAGCTGACGGGCACCTATGAGGAGCTGATGACCGTCGACCGGGAGGGCGAGCAGGTGAAGTTCCTCATGCGGCGTCAGGGCAGCACCATCCATGAGCTGGTGATGCTTACCGGCGAAAAGGATGCCGGCGCCATGATCCTCGTCAGGGGCGAGATGCGCCTCAAAGACCTGATGAAGATGAAGGCGGGAACGGCCGGCGGAGGAGAATTCTCCTTCTTCACCCTCCTGTAACTCTCCCCCGGGTTACGGAAAATGTTTATCTTCAACAGGTAAAACCCCGACCTGCCGCACCCTATGGATGCCCGCACCTTCAAGGCGACCTTCCTCCCCCTCACCGACCGGCTGTACCGGCTGGCGTTCCACTACCTGCGCAGGAACGACGAGGCGGAGGATGTGGTGCAGGAGGTCTTTCTCCGCCTCCTCGACATGGGAGAACGGCTTGACCACTACCGTAACCCGGGGGCGCTGGTCATGACGATGGTGCGCAACCTGTCGCTCGACAGGCTGCGCACACGCCATACGGTCTCCGACGGCGAGGTGACACTGCCCGACACGCCCCACGACGACGACCCCGGCGAGGCCTTCGACAGGAGAGAGAACGTCCGGCGCATGATGCGCCTCATCGACAGCCTCGACGAGCCGGCACGTACCATCATCCACATGCGCGACGTGGAAGGGTGCGACTACCCCGAGATCGCCGGGGTGACCGGCCTGACGGTCAACAACGTGCGGGTCATCCTGTCGCGGACGAGAAAAAAGATACGGGAAATGTTCTTAAAAGAGATACGACATGGATAAGGAAGAGGTGATCGCTCTGCTGGAGCGTTACTATGAGGGTACGGCCACGGCAGAGGAGGAGCGGCGGCTGCGGCGTTTCCTCCTCGCCGCGGATGTGCCGGAAGAGTTTGCGGCCGAGCAGGCCTATTTCCAGGCCCTGGCGGCGGCGCGGCGGCGTCCTGCGCCGGCGCTCGAAGAGCGTCTCGCGGCGCTCGTCGACGAACGCCTCGGCGGCGGGGAGCACCGCATGCGCCGCATGCCGCGCGCGATGAGGCGCACCCTCCCCCTCGCAGCCGCACTGCTGGCAGGTGCCTTCCTCTACTTCTTCGTCGCCACACAGCGGCCCCGCGACACCTATCAGGACCCCCGCCTCGCCTGGCACGAGACCCGCCGCGTGCTGCTGTACGTCTCCGAAAAACTCAACGAAGGTACCCGCACGCTCTCCTACCTCGACGAACTCTCCCTCCCCGCCCGGGAGATGCAAAAGGTCGAACGCGCCACCGCCGTCCTCGACCGTCTGCCCCTGCTGCAATTCCCCGCACCGGAAGAAGAAAAGCGGGGAAAATCCCCTGAAAAACGCACAAATCAATAACTTTATGGCAATGAACAACAAAATGACCATCCTGGCAATGCTGCTCGCGCTGCTGTCGCTGCAGGGCTTCGCACAAAAAGACCCTGTCGAAAGGATCTTCGAACGCTTCAGCGGCCGCGAGGGATACACCACCGTCTACATCTCGAGCAAGATGTTCAGCATGTTCTCCGAGGCCGGTATCGACGACCCGGAGTTCAATGCCCTGATGCACGACCTGCGCAGCATCCGCATCCTGGCTGCCGACAAAGGAGGGACACAGGGCCCCGACTTCCTCGACATGGTGGGCCGCGAACTGCCTGCCAACGTCTACGAAGAGCTGATGACCGTCACCGAGCCGGGACAGAAGGTGAAGTTCCTCGTCCGCGAAGAGAAAGGAAAGATCGTCGAACTGCTGATGGTGGTCGGCGGCAGTGACAATGTCCTCATCGACATCCGCGGCAACATCGACCTGAAGAAGATTTCCCAGCTCTCAAAGGCCATCCGCATCGAAGGTCTCGACGAGCTGGAGAAACTGGACAACGGTAAAAAGTGAAAGATCGCCGATAAAAACCGCAAGATGATGAAAGAAAGAATGATCCGTCTGTTCTCGAGAAGTGTGCCGCTGCTGCTCTTCCTGGCCGTGATGGCCTGTTCGTCGGGGCCCGCGCCGGTGGCCGACAGGGTGCTGGAGCGTTACGAGTCGCAACCCGGTGTGTTGGCCTTCCGCGTGCCGCCGGCGATGGTGAACGTGGCCGTGAGCACCTCTGCCGACGAGGAGCTGAAGACCTTCCTCCGTGGCATGGAGACCATCAAGGTGATGCTCATGGGCAACGACGGGAGAAGACCGCGCGACCTGCCCGCCCTCGCCGGAAATATCTCCCGCAACCTCGACGGCATCGGCTTCGAAGACCTCATCACCATCGACCGCCCCGACGGCAAGGTGATCATCAAGGTGTACGACCGGGACGGTAAGACCACCGATGCCGTCATCATCGTCCACGGCGACGACGGCCTCGTCACCCTCAGTCTCACCGGAGACATCGACCTCAAGGAGCTGGCACGCATCGCCTACAAGGTGCATAGCGAAGATTTCGGGAAAAAGAGCGAACATCCCTGATCTCCCTGAAAAAGATTACCTTTGGTATCCTATAATCACAATCCCATGAAAAAGATCCTTTTTATCCTTTTCGCTCTTGTGTTTTTCCAGGCTTCGCTGGAGGCCCAGAAGCTTTCGAAGCTGCTCGACCATTATTACGAGGCCACGCATGCTCCCGAGCTGGAGCAGGTGCCCAGCCTCTACATGGAGATGCTACTCGAGCAGGGAGGGGTGCAGATCCCGGTGACCGTCTACGTGAAGAAGCCGGGTAAGTTCCGCATGGAGATGGAATACCAGGGTCAGCGGGCGGTGACGGTCTCCGACGGCCGGGAAGGGTGGAGCTATGTACCCTGGGTGAGCCCTGCCCCGCGCCCCCTCACCGGCGAGGAGATGGAGCAGCTCTCCCAGCAGTTCGGCCTCGAAGACAACCTCGTCGACTACGAGAAAAAGGGTTTCACCGCCGAGCTGGCCGGCAAGACCGAGGCCGACGGCAAGGAGTGTTACAAGATCATCCTCCGCAAAGAGGGAGTGCATCTGACCTATTATCTCGACCCGCAAACCTGGCATGTGGTAAAGGTGGAGATAGAAGGAGATATGCGGGGCCAGACCTTCCATACCACCGTGCATAACCGCGCCTACGGCACCTTCGGCAAGTTCTCCCTGCCCGTCGAGGTGGAAACCGGTGTCGGCAACGGCCTGGGACACAGTTCGTACACGGTGACCGCCCTCCGTTTCGACAAGGAGATGCCCGATACGCTCTTTGTCAAGCCGGCAAAGTAGTTCATACCCTGCAACGCATCATTTCTTGTCCTCCGAACGCGCCGCCTTCTTCTCCGCTTTTTTCTCCGCCTTCTGGGCGACACCGGTGTGGGTGAGATGGTCGAGCGTGAAGAGGCTGTCGCTGAGACCCTGGTCGACCCGGATGTCGCTCATGGTGATCGTCGTACGGTGCTTCTTCTTCAGATCGGTCATCGTGATCTTGTCAGAGACCCAGTAAGGTCCCACCTTCCGGAAATGGTACACCGCCTCTTTGATCTTCGTTCCCTTTTTATCGAAGTATTCGATCTTTTCGGGATAACGATGGGCCTTGTTGACGGTCACCTTCAGGCTGCCGTAGTTGTACTTAGCATCCTTGGGTTTGAGGGTGAGCACCCAGGTGGAAGCATCCTCGCCGGACAGCATGGGCACGAAACTTTCGGCATAAGGCTTGGAGGGCATGTCCTCGAGAGAGAAATCCGACTTGTTGAACGAGTTGCCCTCGGCCAGGTTGGTGATGCGCTTGGGTTTCTTGAACATCGGCAGGTAGATGTAGAGCGCATCGGGCAGCGAGAGGGTGGCGATGCCCTTGTCCGAGGGAGGATAGGTGTAGACAAAGAGCTTGCGGTCGGTGCCTTTCTGGTAGATCTTCGCCTTTTTGATCTTGCTCTTCTGGGTCTTCAGGTCGGTCATCTTCATCTCGATGTTGAGCACCTTGTCCTTGGGGGCGAAGAGCACCTTGTCCATCGAGGCGAGGATCTGTTCTGCCGTCTGGGCATGCAGACGGCCGGGGAACAACCCCAGGACCAGAAATACAGCGAACCGGGCGGTTCTCTTCATATTGTGCCGTTCCATTCTCGTCTTCATTTGTTTACGGGGCCGAAGTTAATAAAAATACTGGCCCGGCAGGGTTCTTTCCGGGAGAGGCGCAAAAAATCTGCCAAAATACCACCCCGGTAAAGCATATTTTGATTTTATTTGCGTACGACAATGGCTGCGCACAGGTTTTACACGGAGATGAAGCTGCCGGGTGAGGGGTACCGCGAGGCGCCGCGCATCCGGCGTATCGTGCAGTGGATCTTTTTGTTGATCACATTGTGGACGGGTTGGCGTTTTGGGCGGTTCGTGCATTTCCTGCAGCACGGCGGGGCGGAGGTGCCGCGGCCACCGGGGGTGGAGGCGTTCCTGCCCATCAGCTCGCTCATCAGCCTCAAGTACTGGGTGCTCACAGGCGACTTCAACACCATCCATCCGGCAGGACTGGTGCTCTTTCTGGCCTTCCTGCTGATGGCCTGGCTGGTGAAAAAGAGCTTTTGCTCGTGGGTCTGTCCCATCGGCCTGTTATCGGAATACCTCTGGCGGCTGGGGGAGAAGATCTTCGGCCGGAACGTGCGGCTGCCCGCCTGGCTCGACCTGCCCCTGCGCAGCCTGAAGTACCTCCTGCTCCTCTTCTTCGCCTGGGGCATCTTCGCAGGGATGGACACCCAGGCATTGCGGGCATTCATCTACGGCGATTACAACCGCGTGGCCGATATCAAGATGCTGCTCTTCTTCGCCCATATCTCCGCCTTCTCGGCAGCGGTCATCGGAATACTGATGCTGCTGTCGGTGGTGATCAAGAACTTCTGGTGCCGATACCTCTGCCCTTACGGTGCCTTGCTGGGCTTTTTCAGCCTCTTCAGTCCGGCCAAGATCACACGCAATCCCGCCACCTGCA
>JAMOUS010000057.1 GCA_027067975.1 Bacteroidales bacterium
GCCTGTATGCCTGCCGGCCGGCTACGGCCGCCATCACGGCCTGCGCCTGCGCCATGTGCGCCTCGACAAAGAGCAGGAAACCCTACCGCCCAATGAAACCCTCTACCTCTCGGCTTTTCAGCTCCACGACAAACGCTCGGGATATTTCATGCTTCCCGCCGGAAAGGCGGCCGCACCCGTCAAGCTGGCCCTCGGGGATTACGAATACTCTTCCCTGATGAAACCCGAACAGGCCGGTCGTCTCTTTTGGCGGAAAGGCTCTTTTGTCGAGTATCCCGAGCTCTGGACCGGCGACATGAAGATGCGGAAAGCCCGCAAGATCTCTCTCACCAATCCCCAGCAGAAGGAGTACCTCTGGGGGACGGTCGAGCTGGTGGAGTGGACCTCCTTCACGGGCGAGCGGCTGCAAGGATTGCTCTATAAGCCGGAAGATTTTGATCCGTCGAAGAAGTATCCGATGATCGTCTATTTCTATGAGCGCAGCTCCGACGGAATGCATCGTCATTGGGTGCCGGCGCCCAGCCGTTCGATCATCAACCGCAGCGTATATGTGAGCAACGGCTACCTGATCTTCGTGCCGGACATCACCTATCGGGTGGGGTATCCGGGGCAGAGTGCCTACGATGCCGTGGTCAGCGGTACCCAGTCGATGGTCGAGCGGTATCCCTTCATCGACCGGCAGCGCCTCGGCCTCAACGGCCAGAGCTGGGGCGGCTACCAAGTGGCCTACCTCGTCACCCGCACCGACATGTACCGCTGTGGTTTCAGCGGGGCGCCGGTGTCGAACATGACTTCAGCCTACGGCGGCATCCGCTGGGGCTCCGGCATGAGCCGCATGTTCCAGTACGAGCAGACCCAGAGCCGCATCGGCGGGACCCTCTGGGACAAGACCCTCCTCTACGTGGAGAACTCGCCCATCTTCTTTGTGCCCCGCATCCATACCCCCCTGTTGATCATGCACAACGACAAGGACGGGGCGGTGCCATGGTACCAGGGCATCGAGTTCTTCGTCGCCTTGCGGCGCCTGGGCAAACCCGCCTGGCTGCTCGAGTACAACGGCGAAGCCCACAACCTCACCCGCCGCGCCGACCAGAAAGACCTCACCATCCGGACGATGCAGTTCTATGACCACTACCTCAAGGGAAAACCTGCTCCCCGCTGGATGGTCGAAGGGATCCCCGCCACCGAGAAAGGCAAGACCGACGGCTATGAGCTGATCGAGGAGCGGTGATCAACGCACTGGCCCTGTCCCGCTCAAGGGGCAGGGACAGGGCCGGCAGTCTCTCCGAAAAGGGCTTTGAAGGTCTTGACCCAGTCGCCCCCGCGGGGATGACGGGAGTCCTTGCGCCCGTAAAACTGGGCAATGGCATCCTCAGCACTGGTCCAGACAGTCTCCATGATCCCCATATAACGAGGTTTCATCTCCGGGGTGGCATACTTGCGGAAGTGCTGCATCAGATGCTGTTGCTCCAATGAGACATCCGGCAGGCGGTAGGTGCAGGTGAGCACGCGGAACCCCTTCATGGCAAAGTAGGCGGCGGTGGGATAGGGACGGGTATAATGCCAGTCGTTGATTACCACATCCTTGGGGATCATGTCGATGGCCCGCCAGGTGTTGTTGTAACTGGCATCCCATTCTCCCATGCCGGTGGTCTTGCCATCGAGGAGCCGGTCGCCCCAGATCCATAGCTCCTTGCCCCGGCAGGCCAGATGATCATGGATGGCCCGCACCTCGCCGGCAAAAAGCTCCGAAGGATCGCGCCCCTTGCATCGCTTATCCATGCCGATGTAAAAGACCTCATCCATGCCCGCATGGAAGGCGTCAGCTTCGAACACCTCAACGATCTCGTCGATCACGTCAAAGATGACATCATGCAAACCCGGCGCCAGAGGACAATAGCTCAGACAATACAGGTCCCATTTGTTCGGCCATTTGTTGATCCCCTCGTCGAGCGGCACCCAGGGGGTCTCGTTGAACTGCGGGTAGACCTCCAGCAGTTTTCCCACGTTCGAGAACCACGACTGGTGGCCCATCATGTTGATCAAGGGGATGACACGGATCCCGCCCTTGCGGCAGATCTTCACGATACGTTTTACATCCCGCTCGGAGAGGGCATTGTCGTCGATCAGTTCGGGATGCGACTTGAACTGATAGCGGTAGCCGATGCGCAAGACGAGCAGGTTGATCTTACGGGGCACGAGCTCATGTTCGATAAAGTAGAGGAACGAATCCACACCTGCGGGGACAGGAGCGGCAATACAGAGCCCCCTTACGGGAAGCGATGTGTCGGCCTTTTGTTGTCCACGGATGGGAATAGAAAGGGACAAGACCAGTAGGAAAAAAGCAAAGATCCTCTGTTCCATGGTACTGGAGTTTAAGGGTTGAAGGTTCTCTTTTCATTATGGCCCGGAGCGTAGCGGATCACCTTGCAGAAAGGAGATGCCCATCTCCTCTCCTGGTATGGCCCCACCTTCCCAAGGCCATATCGAAAGAAAATGACGGTGCTGGAGCTGCATTGTAATCTGTGTTTGATCAGGAACATGGAAAGTTAATCAAAATCTTTACCGCCTCAAAAATGGAGGTTGAAAGAGGCAAAGAATTCCTGCGTCGGGCCCGGCTGATAGGAATTCCCGTCGGGATCGGGCTCGGTGAAAGCCATGTAGTGCGTGCCGGTGAAATTTCTCGCCGAGACGCTGAAAGTACCGTGGGTGCTGCGGTATCTCCAGCGGTAGGAGATGCGGGCGTTGAAAAGGGTGAACCCTTTCTGCCAGTTGCGGAAGACGGAGGGATCCAGCTCCCCGTGGTAAGCTTTGGCGTCGGTGTAGATGGCCCATCTCGACTGGGACGCTACCCCCAGGGTGAATGTGACCTTCTTCTGCAGGGTGTAGTTCATCTCCGCATAGAGCTGGTGCTTGGGAGAGTTGGGCAGATATTGTCCCGGCGCGGGCGGGGTTGTCAACACATAGTTCGTGTCCAGGTAGATGGGATCGATCGTGGCCGAGGTGTAACGGAAGTCGGAAAAGGTGTATGCCGCTTGCAGGGTCAGGGGTTCCGCGATCCGGTAGGAGAGATAGGTCTCCACGCCGTAGCGCCGGCTGTTGCCGGCATTGCCGTAAAAGACCTCCTGGTTGCCCCGTTCCTTCTGCTTGAACCGGAAGAAGTCGTTTTCCGTCTTCATGGTGAAGAGGGTGACATCGAAATAGAACCGTTCCCCCCAACGGCCGCGGGTTCCCACCTCATAACACCCTGCCGTTGCTGGCACCAGATGGGTGTTGAAGCCGGAATATCCCAGGGGATTGGCAGCCAGCTCTTCCGTGGAGGGAGGGAGAAAACCCTGGCTGTAGTTGGCGTACAGGTACACGGAGGGGGTCAGGGCAAAGTTCATCCCCACGCGGAACGTGGTG
>JAMOUS010000058.1 GCA_027067975.1 Bacteroidales bacterium
GGCAGGATGGGCTTCCGCTTGCATACCGGCTGTTTCATAGAAATCCGCCATGGTGGGAGGCAGTTTTTCGGCAGGACGATACCTCCCATCCCGGTTCTTCCAGAAATTTCTCAACAGATATTTCTCGTGGGTGAGGGGATCTTCGGCGATCAAATCATCCCCGAAAGGATAGGTTCTGGGATCGTTGATCTCCCGGTCCCCCCGGCGCAGCGTCACATGATGAGTGCCGGCTTTCCAGAAGAGCACCTGTCCGACGGCTTTCTCTTCCTCCATCCTCTTCAGGGCCATCATTTGCTCTTGGGTGGGCCGGAAATAAAAATCGCCGGTCAGCGAAGACGACTCCCATGGTACCTGCTGACGGTTGCTCTTGCGCATCACCTCGATCCGCACATTCTTGAAAACATCTTCGATCTTGAGCCCCGGTCGCTGTATCTGATACAACAATTCCTGTGTATAGAGACCGTTCACCCCGCTGCCGTCAAGGGCTGTCTTGCCGGGAGAGGTCGCATACGCGATGATCGTCCCGGCCGGGGCGTTCATGCTCACCAGTCCCTGTCGCGTCGAACGGAACGTACGAGCATACGGATTATTCCGACATGCATCCAGGACCACAATGTTCACCCGCGAGTCGGCCGCATCCATCATCGCCACCACATAACCCGCATCCACACACTCATATTCCACCTCCTCCTCATCGTTGATGCGGGCATTCACCGGAACCAGGAAATTGTAACCATCCTTCTGGATCCCGTGGCCGGCATAATAGAACATTCCTACATCATAACCGCGCAGTCGATCGCCGAATTCCCGGATCACACGCTTCATCTCTGTCTGATTGGAAACATTCTCCCGAAGAATCACATCAAAACCCACCTTCCGTAAAGCCCGTGCCATCGAACGCGCATCATTCACCGGATTGGCCAACGGACCACTCAGATAATCGCCGTTGCCGATGACCAGCGCAAGACGTTTCTCGGGGAGCGTATCCTGCCCCCCCGCAAAAAACGGAACGAAAAACAAAAACAAAAAAAGGGAAACCCTGCCCATCCCCGATATCCTCATGTGATTCTACCTGAGCCCAATTTACGACTTTTTGCCCACATTCTCTTCTCCTTGGCTCTCTTTTCACCGCTTCCGTTTTCGCCTTACTGCTTTTTTGGGTATCTTGCCTGAAAACAATCAAATCCGTTGGTTATGAAGTTCCACGCCCACCTGCTTTTTCTCCTGCTTACCCTCTTCCTCTCCCCCCTTTCCGTTTCCGCCCAAAAAGAAGTGGTGATCCCCGAACTGCAGGAAAAACAAAAAGGATTCTTCTTCCGCATCAGCGCCGGCATTGGCACCGGAAAGACCGACTTTAAAGAGGTCTACGACATCCGGGGGTTCACGATCCCCCTCAGTTTCCATCTCGGATACCAAACCTCCTCCCCTTTAGGGATCTACCTCAATTACAGCATCCCTTTTATCCTCAACCCCGAATACTCTCCCGACAACACCCTTGACAACCCCCTCATGACCATCCCCCAATTCGGTGGGGGTGCCCTCTACCGTTTCGGAAAAGGGAACAATTACCTTTTTTCCGATGTCAATGTTGCTTCGCTGCGACGTCTGATCTCCGACAATGTGGTGGCCAGCGGACCCGGTTTCGGTCTCAATCTCGGATGGGGATATGACCATAATCTTGTCAAGAGCGTCCACATGGGAGCCAACCTCTTCTATCATTTCAGCACCATGAAGGATGATCCCGGAGAATCGCCCGTGGTGGACAATTACCTGGGAGCCTGCCTCTCGTTCCTCTTCGGGAAATGATCCTTCGGGAGCCTTTGAGCAGGGTTGTGGGTTTCTCAATTTTGGCTTAACTTTGTGGCCGTTCCCGGCCCCGTAGTTCAACGGATAGAATAGCGGTTTCCTAAACCGTAGATACAGGTTCGACTCCTGTCGGGGCTACCACTCCTCCGGCCTTCCGGTTCTTTCTCTTTTGCAGATCCCTATCTTTCGTTCGGATGGAAAGACATTTTTTGCACCGGCTGGGCGCTTGTGAAGCCTGCCCGCGGCGTTGCGGCATCGACCGTCTTCATGGCGAGATCTCATATTGCCGTACGGCTGCGGACATGCTCGTGGCTCATATCGGCTTGCACCACGGCGAAGAACCGCCTATCTCCGGCACCCATGGATCGGGCACGGTCTTTTTCGCCGGTTGTAACCTGCGTTGCGTCTTTTGCCAGAACTGGCAGATCAGTCAAATGTTCCGGCAACGGGGGGTCGTTCCCATGACGCCGCACGACTTGGCCCAAGCCATGCTGGAACTGCAAACGCACCAGGCCCACAACATTAACTTCGTTTCCCCGTCCCATGTGGTCTGGCAAATGGCAGAGAGCATCCGCATCGCCCGCGACGAGGGCCTCGCCCTGCCCGTCGTCTATAACAGCGGAGGATACGATGCGGTCGAGGCCCTGCGGGCCATCCGGGGCCTGGTGGAGATCTATATGCCCGACATCAAATACATGGAACATGAACCGGCCCGCCGTTATTCCGGCGCTGCCGACTATCCCGACATCGTTCCGGGGGTCCTGGAAGAGATGTACGACCAGGTAGGCCCACTACGGACCGACGACAACGGCATTGCCATGCGGGGGATGCTGGTGCGTCACCTCGTCCTCCCCGGCCTCGGGGAAAACAGCCGCAAATGCCTGCAAACCCTCGCCCGCATCAGCACAAAGATCCCTGTCAGCCTCATGTCTCAGTACTCTCCCCAGCATAAAGCCCGCCACTATCCCGAAATCAATCGCTCCCTCACCCCGGCAGAGTACTACGAATTGGTCGACTACGCTCTCGACCTGGGCTTCGAAACCCTCTTCACCCAGGATATCTCCAGTACAGACACCTATCTCCCCGACTTCGACCGGGAGAACCCTTTTGAAAAATGATCAGATCACATAGCGGATCCCGTGCGGTATCCGGATCACCACCCGCGTACCGGCAGGACGCCCTCCCTCATCATACAGATCGATCACCTCCCTTGAGATCTTGTGCCGGTTGTACTTGTTGATCAAAGTATAGAACTGCTCCGTCACACGCATCCCCATATGGGTACTGTTCCGATTGATCTTCCAGGCTTCCTCACGTCCAATCCCGTTGTCCTCCACCTCGATGAGCAGGGTTCCTTTCTCTTCGCGGATCCGGATCCGGATCTCACCTTTCCGGCTGCTGTGCATCAAACCGTGCTTTAAGGCATTCTCCACATGCGTCTCAATGACCATTCGCGGCACACGCGTGGAAAGGTTGACGCCGGGCGCGATCTCCTCCTTGTACTCAAAAGCATCCCGGAACCGGTACTTCTGGAGATCGAGGTAGTTGCGCACAAACTCCAGCTCCTCCTGCAAGGTTCGGGAAATCTTGTCGGAACTCTCCAGGATCTTGCGGATAAGACCGGAAAACTTCACCAGATAATCATAAGCAGCTTCTTTATTCTCAGTATAGATGAGCGTACCGAGTGAAGCGATCGCATTGAAGGTGAAATGCGGGTCCAACTGGTTCTGGAACGAACGGAGCTGTAGTTCGTAGATCTTACGTTGTGTGTCGGAAATCTTCAGCTGACGGTACTCCCGAATCTTGTCAGCCACCCGGAAAGTTAACCAAAAAAGCATTAAAAATCCGAAAAAGAACAGGTACCAGAACTGCCGGGGAAGGGTCGGACCATACAGAAAATGATAATGATAAAGATCATCATCCAGGGTGAGCTGGGGAAGCAGGCCGGCCCGGTTCCGGACGGAAAAATAGGGATGCCTGGAAAGTACCGGCAACCGGGCTCTCACCACCTCACGACCGTCGGAAGAGAGTACCAACACCTCATCCCCTGACTGCCGGAGATATACAAATTCCGCTTTGCCGTCCCGGTCCAGATCCAGAAACTGGCTTTCCCTCAATTCCGCAAACGGAGGAAGGCTCCTGCCTTCCCTGAAACCGAGCGCAGAATCAATCCGCCAGACCTGTCCCCTCTCATTCAAGAGCTCCGCCCAACCCCTCTTGCCGAATCCCCAAAAGAGTAAAAATTGTTGATCCGTACCGATATCAGGCACCTTTTTCCTTTTCATGATTTGACCCTGCCGGTCGACCAGCTCCAAAAAACTTCCGTTCCCCCGGGCACTGCGGTCGTGCGAGAAAACAAGAAGGGAAGCCTTGCCCCACCCTCTCAACGGAATGGCAAGGGTCTCCGAAGGCCCGGTAGCACAACGCAAAGGCGGAAACTTGAACGTGAGATCCGGCCGGAAAATAAGGATCCAACTGCAATGATCGGTAAGAAAATCCCCCTCTTTGCAATTGGAGGTAGCCATGGCCCGTCCGTTAAAGATCTCAGAAGTGCCGTCCTGGTCAAGGTCTGCCATCATAACACGGTCCAACAGGGCACACCCCAGCGGGGAGCGTATCATCTCCCCTTTACGGAAATCGTAGCGGAACATCCCCCGAGGTCGTTTGGCAAAACCGCTCATCACCGTAAAATAGAGCTCTTTCCAACCGTCACCGTCAGCATCGTAGAACAGCGAGGAACTAATGGTAAAATCATATTCCTTTCCCGTTTTGAAAACCTCTAACAAGGGCAGCTCCTTGACCAGCATCCGCCGGCTCAGGACGTCGAGACAGGAGACATAAAGCGAGTCACGATAACGGGAAAAAATGACGAGATCTTCCTTCCCATTTCCGTCCACATCCCCGATAGAAAGACGCCCCCCCGCTTTCCCGGTGCCTTTGAAGTTCCATTGATCGATGATCTTCTCCTCGCCATTGTATCCGATAATCCCACACATTTCGCCTCCTTGCAAGATATGGGTGTATTGGATCTTCTCGGTGCGGCCGTCATGATCCAGGTCGATATGGAAGATGGTTTCATTCTTTGATGAGACGGCACGATCGACCATCACGAGCCGGTGCCGGGGCATCATCCACACCAGGAAGCCTAATGAGAACATGGCCAGGAGTACGATCTCGACAGCACGCAAGACCTTTTTTCCGGTCGGAGACTGAACGATCATATTGAAGAACCCCATACAATACGACAAAAAGCTTCTGAATTTAACAAAAATTGGCGTGCCGGCATGATTTTTTCATCTTACATTTGTCAAAGTGAAACCCTAAACCTTTTTCCCATGCTGCGGAGTTTCTTCCTTGTGTTGGCATTCGTTCTTCCGGTAAGTTCTTTCGCCCAGGAACAGGAGATCATCCGTTTTCTGGACGATTTCCGGGTAACGCAGGAGACGACCCACCCTACCGCGGGAGTGATCACCTCTTATGAGAAGATCCAGGGGACTCCTTACCTTTTCCCGGACTACCGGGAAGCAACAATTGTCAGGGACGACAGCTCCCGCTACCAGGGCAAGTTACGGTATGATGTCTATACCGATGAGATGGAATTCCAAGTGCATGGGAATATATACTGGATCACACCCAGAGAGCGCATCACACGGATCGTCCTCGATGGAAGGACCTTTCTTTTCCTTCCGGTAGAAGGAAGCCGCAAAGGGGCCTTCTTCGAACTGCTGACCGAGGGAAACTGCCGTTTGCTGGCAAAATATGTGGTCACTTTCCACGAAGCCGAAGGGGCCAAACCTTATCAGGACCCCAAGCCGGCCCGTTTCGGGCCGGTGCGGAAAACTTTTTTCTGCTCCTGTTCAGGATCTCCGGCCATCCCCATCCGCGGGAAAAAGAACCTCCTCACCCGCTGCTTCTCTTCCCACACCGAAGAGATGGCACATTTCATGCGAAAAGAACATCTCTCCCTCGGCCGGGAGCAGGATCTCATTCGCCTTTTCCGTCATTACAACTCCCTGTAACGTTCGCCCTCTTCTAATCTCCCTCCGGCTCCCAGTCGCCGATCACCACTTTCTTCCCGTAAAGGTGCAGCGTCAGCTTCTGATGATCCTTCCATCCCAGTTTCTTCACAAAATCCATCGGGATCACGATCGCATAACTGCTCCCTCCGGCGATCTTCGTCAAATGCCGGATCTGATACTTCTGTTGCTTGCTTCTTTTTTCCCTGGCCATTTTTCCATTCATTTTCCGGCTACGTAGCATCCTACGTAGGGCGCTACGTAGTCGTTTGTGTGCAATGCAAAAATACTAAGCACAATGCTAAATCACAAATTTATAGTTTCTTCAAAACCGCTTTAATACTTTTGTATTTTGGAAAATGTTGGTTTATTTTGTTCCGAAGGAAAATCCGAACTTTATGAACCCGATCGATATCATCCTGGGAGTGTTCTTGTTATGGGGAATGATCCGGGGGTTCCGGAACGGACTTATCATTGAGCTGGCATCGCTGGCGGCCTTGGCTTTAGGGCTGTACGGGGCTTTACGCTTTTCCTATCACACTTCCGCATGGATGGTGGATCATTTCTCGCTGGAAGGCCGCACGCTCCACATCATCTCCTTTTTCGTCACTTTCCTGGTGATTGTGGCAGGCGTTCATCTGCTGGCCCGCCTTCTGGATAAACTGGTGAAAGCGGTCGCCCTGGGCTTCTTCAACCGTTTGCTGGGCATCCTGCTGGGTCTCGTCAAAGTGGCCTTCGTGCTGAGCATCCTTCTGGTTCCGGTGGATGCCCTCAACCGGAACTCCCATTTCATTCCCGAGCAGACCCTCCGTAGCTCTTTGTTCTATGGCCCGGTCTCACGTTTCGCCCCGACACTCTTTTCCGCATTCCATTTCGATCTGAAATCCCCTCTCCGTAACCCTGCCACTAAAAAGGAACACCGACCTGAAACCGTGTAAACTTCCCGCTTATTACTATCTTTGCGGCAAACCGGAAAAAAGATGAATTTCGTTGAAGAACTGCGTTGGCGCGGCATGATCCATGATATCATGCCGGGCACTGAGGAACAGCTGGACAAAGAGAAAACGACCGGCTATATCGGCTTCGACCCGACGGCCGACTCCCTTCACATCGGCAACCTGGTGGGGATCATGCTCCTGAAGCATTTCCAACTCAAAGGTCACCGACCCATCGTCCTCATCGGCGGCGCCACCGGCATGATCGGTGATCCTTCCGGAAAATCCCAGGAAAGGAAACTTCTTGACGAAGAAACCCTCCGCAACAATCAGGAAGCCATCAAAAAACAACTCACCCGGTTCCTCGATTTCGATCCGGCCAAGCCGAACGGTGCCATCCTCGTGAACAACTACGACTGGATGAAGGATTATACCTTCCTCGAGTTCATCCGGGATATTGGAAAGCACATCACTGTCAACTACATGATGGCCAAAGAGTCGGTGAAGAAGCGGCTCGACCCTTCCAACAAGAGCGGCATGTCGTTCACCGAATTTTCCTACCAGCTGGTGCAGGGCACCGATTTCCTCCATCTGTACGAGCATTACAACTGTAAACTGCAGATGGGAGGCTCCGACCAGTGGGGCAATATCGTCACCGGCACCGAACTGATCCGTCGCAAGCTGGGCGGTGAAGCCTACGCCCTCACCTCGCCGCTCATCACCAAAGCCGACGGGGGAAAATTCGGCAAGACCGAGTCGGGCAACATCTGGCTCGACCCGAAGCGCACCTCCCCCTACAAGTTTTACCAATACTGGCTCAACGTCTCCGATGAGGATGCCGAAAAGTTCATCAAGATCTTCACGCTCCTGTCGCGCGAAGAGATCGAGGAACTGGTCCGCCAACACCGCGAAGCCCCTCACCACCGGCTGCTCCAAAAACGGCTTGCCGCCGAGGTGACCACCCTCGTCCATGGCCGTGAAGCCCTCGAAGGCGCCGAAGAGGCCTCCCGCATCCTCTTCGGGAAAGGAACCACCGAATCCCTCCGGAACATGGACGAAAACACCTTCCTTGATGTTTTCGACGGCGTACCGGTCTGTGAAATCCCCCCGGCCCCCCTCGAAAAAGGGATCCCTCTCAGCGAGCTCCTCACCACCCACACCGGGATCTTCCCCTCGAAAGGGGAACTGCGCCGTCTCGTCAAAGGAGGCGGACTCAGCATCAACAAAACCAAAGTCCAGGACCCCGAAATCACCATTACCTCCCAACATCTCATCAACAACCGCTATATCCTCGTACAAAAAGGAAAAAAGAACTATTACCTAATAAAACTGGAAAAATGACGTTCTCTTTCCAGAAATGTCATATACCATGAAACAGGGACGTTCACCTTTCGAAAGTTTCGACTTTTTTTTGTTCCTCTGGAAATACCGGAAGCCGGTGATCCTGGTCACTGTGGCGGGAATGATCCTCTCGGTGATGATCTCACTTCTCATCAAACCCCGTTACGCCGCCGAAGTGATCCTTTACCCCACCGCTTCGGCCTCGGTCTCCAAAACCCTGATCTCCAACCAGTGGACAGGCAAGAACGACATCCTTGCTTTCGGGGAAGAAGAAGAGACGGAAAGACTTTTGCAGATCCTGCAATCGGATAAGATCCGCAACCGGCTGGTGAAGAAGTTCAACCTGTACGAACATTACCAGATCAAACCGGACGCCAAGTACCGCAAAACATTGCTTAACAACAAAATCAAAAAGAACGTACGGTTTCGCAAGACCGAGTATATGGCTGTCAGGATCCGGGTGCTGGATACCGATCCTGTGGTCGCAGCCAACATGGCCAACACCATCGCCGCCTTGCTCGATTCCACCATCGCCTCCCTGCAACGGGAAAAAGCGCGTAAAGCCTTCTTACTGGTACAGGAAGAATACCTCGCTATGGAAAAGGAGGTGGAGCAGATCAAAGACTCCCTTTCGGTATTGGGACGGCTGGGCATTTACGATCTCACCGCCCAGGGGATGGGTATCAGTGAAGCATATGCCGAGGCCGTCCGGCGCAACGACCAGGCCGCCATCCGTAAACTTGAAAGCCAGATGAAAATACTCGGCCGGTACGGAGGGAACTTCCGTACCCTCCGCGAACGCCTTACCTACCTGGTCGAACGTCTCAGCAACCTACGGGTCAAATATTCCGAAGCCAAGATCGACGCAGAACAGGATCTGCCCAATGTCTACATCATCAACAATGCGGAGGTGCCGGACAAAAAGGCCCTCCCCAAAAGGTCGCTGATTGTCATGGCCGGCACCCTATCGGCCTTCCTCTTTGCTGTGGTTGCCCTGATGATCCTGGAGGCATTCCGCATGAAACTCTCAAGACGGGAAACGTGACCCTCACCGAAAAAGATCTCCGGTTCTTTTACCTCTCCTCCCTCCTCTTCCTGCTGTGGGAGGCTCTTTCGCTTTACACCTGTTTTTATCCGGGCTTTCTCCTCCCCGTGGGACTCTTTTTCCTCTTTTTGGCCTATCACCGCCTCGACCTTTTCTACCTTTCCATGGTCTTTTTCGTCCCGTTGTCAGTCTCTTTGCAGGAGTTCTTTCCCGACCTGGATTTCAACCTCTCCATTCCCTCCGAACTTTTCATGTTGCTGATCCTCTTTGTCCTTTTATACCGCTACCTGCTGGCAGGGGGGGTGGAAAAAAGATTCCTTTATCATCCGGTCACGCTGACGATGCTGATCTACCTGGGTTGGATGCTGGTGACCGCGGTCACTTCCACCCTTCCCTGGGTCTCTTTCAAGTTCTTTTTCGCCCATGTCTGGTTCATTGCGTCAGGCTACTTTCTGGCCTGGGAGGTCTTCCGGGCAGACAGCCGGAACCGGATCCTCTTCGTCTGGGCTTATATGCTGGCCCTGCTGTTGGTGGTCCTCTATACGGTGTTCAACCAGTCCACGGCCGGCCTGGTGAACCAGAAGGCTGCCCATGCCGCCATGAAGCCCTTCTATAACGATCACACCTCTTATGGTGCCATGCTGGCCCTTTTTCTTCCTGTAGCGGTATTTTTTCTTTTTCGTTCCCGGCGAGAACGACTTATGCCTCGCTGGCTTGTGGCGGGGATCACGCCGGTTTTCTTTTTCGGCTTCGTTTTCAGCTACAGTCGCGCCGCTTGGCTGAGCCTGACCCTGGCTGCCGGTGTGGCCTTGCTCATCCGTCTGAAAATCCGTTTCCGCACCATTCTCCTTTTCGCTCTGCTCATCGGAGGAATTCTTCTTTCCTCCTGGACCACCCTCTGGATGAAGTTGGAAGAAAATAAACAGGAGTCTTCCACCAGCTTTGCCCAACATATCATTTCGATGACCAACATCCGCAGCGATGCATCCAATTTGGAACGTATCAACCGCTGGAAGTGCGCCTGGAGGATGTTTCGCGAGAAACCACTTACCGGCTGGGGACCCGGCACTTACATGTTCCAGTACGCCCCCTTCCAGCTCTCTTACGACCGCACGATCATCAGTACGGACTTCGGCGACATGGGCACGGCTCACAGTGAATACCTGGGCCCTCTCTCCGAAAGCGGCTTGCCGGGCTTTCTTTCCATCACCGCCTTGTTCGTGGTCGCCTTCCTCACAGGTGTAAAGGTATACCGGCATGGGACCACCCCTTTCGACCGTTCCCTGGCCCTGGCCCTCACCACCGGCTTGACCTCCTACTTTATCCACGGAATGATGAACAATTTCCTCGAAAGGGATAAGGCTGCGATCCCCTTCTGGGGTTTTCTCGCTTTGCTTGTGGTGATGGATCTGGCCTGTACTCCCTCACCCGCGGAAAAGAAAAACTTAAAAGAATTCCACCCCTAAAATCGAAACATCATCAAAACAGCGGGGATTGTCGGGGGTGATCTCCTCATCCTTGATCAACGCCGCAATATTGCTTTTGATATCCTCTTTATTCCGGATATTCCGTTCGATCGAAGCGGTGCCGATCTCTTTGCCGGTCTCGTCCGGCAATTCCGAAAGCCCGTCGGTATAGCAGATGATCTTGGTATGCTGGTCGAGCAGGAGGCTTTCCCGGGTCACCGACGGCATCTCATCAAGCATGCCCACCCCGACGGTCGTGCTGTGGAGCTTCAAGAGGCGATCGTCTTTCACGAAATAGACCACAGGGGGGTTGTGTGCTGCGTTGATATATTCCAGGCGGCGGGTCTTACAGTTGTACTTGGCAATAAAAAGCGTGATGAACTTCTCGCCGTTGGCACTTTCCACCACGCGGGCATTGAGCCGGCGGACCAGATCCTCCAACGGGATCTCATCGGTAAAGAGGGCCCGTAGGTTCGCCTGGAAGTTGGCCATCAGCAGTGCGGCCGAGATCCCCTTCCCCGAAACATCGGCAATGCAGAACCCCCACGAATCTTCGCCCAAGCGAAGACAGTCGTAATAATCCCCCCCAATGGAATAGTGCGGCTGATAAAAACCGCTCACCGACAGGCATTCGTTCGACGGCAGCTTTTCATTGTCGGGAATCAGCAGGGATTGCATTTTACTGGCCAGTTCCAGCTCTTTCTTGATCCTTTCCTGTTCAAGGCTCTCCTGAAAAAGGCGGATGTTCTCGATGGCCACCAGCACAATATTGGTGAGGGTCTGGATAAAAGTGAGATGCCGCACCACCGGACTCATCCCTTCCCCTTCTTCAATATCGCCGATGAGCACATACGCAAGGGGTTGGTTGTTGTGGTAGACCGGGATGATAATGTCGAAATCCCCCGGCCGGTTGGTATCGGATACGGTAAGGAAGGTGATCTCCCGCACGGGCAGGAGATCGCGCTCCACATCGATCTTGGCGGTATCACGGACATCACATCCGGAATGGAAGATGCAGTGCCATTCACCATTCTTTTTGAAGATGGCGATCTTCCCGATGTTCAGGTCGCGTACGAGGATCTTTTCGGTCAGTGCCAACAACTCTTCGGGAGAACTGTTGTTGTTAATCGCCAAGGTGATCTCCAGGAGTGCATTCAGCTTGAACCTCGAATCCTGCAGACGCCGGATGGATGCATGTTGGGCCATAAATTTTTTTTATTTGGCCCGCTCCCCGTAGGAACGGGTCCGGGTGTCCACCCGGATCTTGTCTCCCTGATTGATGAACAGCGGCACCTGGATGGTCGCCCCGGTCTCCAGTTCGGCCGGCTTGGTAGCCGTCGACGAGGCGGTATCCCCTTTCACACCAGGTTCCGTGTAAGTTACCTCCAGCTCCACGTAAGGAGGCAGCTCCACCGACAACGGCGTTTCCGTCTCGGCATGGAACACGATCTCGACCTCCTGCCCTTCTTTCAGCAGATCGGCCGAGGGGATCAGCTTCTCATCGATGGGCACCTGTTCGAAGGTCTCCAAATGCATAAAATGATACCCCATGTCATCCTTGTAAAGGAACTGATAAGGCCGCCGTTCCACACGGGCTACCGTCACCTTGTGACCGGCAGGGAAAGTGTTGTCGATCACCTTCCCCGTGGTAAGGCTTTTGAGCTTGGTACGCACAAAGGCAGGTCCTTTCCCGGGCTTTACATGCTGGAACTGCACGATCGTATACAGATCGTTGTTGAACTCGATACACAGACCGTTGCGGAAATCAGCTGTTGTAGCCATGCGATATTCTCTTTTGGTTCGC
Organism: Bacteroidales bacterium; assembly: GCA_027067975.1. Classification (GTDB taxonomy): domain Bacteria; phylum Bacteroidota; class Bacteroidia; order Bacteroidales; family VadinHA17; genus DRPN01. The sequence goes on from JAMOUS010000058.1 coordinate 12,414, forward strand.
TGCAAAAATAATCGAAAAGCACGAAATCCCCAATCTGCCCTCCGGCCGCTCAACGCGCCTGTACCTTGGCCGTGAAAGGATATTTCAAGCCTTCATACTCCCGAAGAAGGATCTTGAACGAGCCGACCTTGAGTGAGATCACTGCTTTGACCGGCAGAAAATTGTCATCATCGGTGAGCCACATCGCCATATCCTCTTCCGAGGCAAAAGCCCTGCCCACCTCCGTCACCGGTCCAAAACGCAAACAACGGACCTTGTCCTTCCCCACCTTGATCGTCTCACGTCCCAGGTAACGCATCTTCAATGGGAACAATTCGTCGGTGAAGTAACTTTGGATCACCACCACTTCACGAGGCCGGAAAGGATACCGCGCATAATGGTTTCGGAAATGATAAAAAGCTGTCAGGATATCATAGATGTTCTTGGGCACCACGACCTTGCCTTTCGTTTTGCTGTAAACGATCGAGGAGTCTGGACGGGAATAATGATCAAAGCTCACCTCGTTATAGCGGCGGTAGTTGCCTTCATGGATGTCCCGGATGGCAAAGAGAGGGAATCCCGTCTCGGGATCCATATAACACTCATACCGGTCCCGGACCCTGTAGATCACATCCGCCAGACCGGTTGTCTGCCCCACAAGGCGGATGCGCCAAACCTTTTTATTGCGGAAAGTATCCTCCGTGACGGTCAGATAGGCATTCCCCGCCGAGACGAACGCAAAATGGATATCATACAACAATTTTTCTCCCGGCTGGTATCGCACAGGCTTCTCCGGCTGGGCCCCAACCTTTCCGATCCCGGCAAACAACACGAAAAGGATGCATAAAAAGAACCGTCCTGTTTTTCCCAAATTTTCCATTTACGATCCTCCCTGCAAATTCCGGTCCTTTTTGAGCAGATCCTTCGGAACGGTGGCAACAAATTCTTTCAGATAGAAGGGCTCAAAATAGGCCGTGTCGGCGTATTCCTGTCGGCGGCAGCGTTCTTCGGCAAGGGGGACGAGCCTTTCGGCATGAGGGACGATCCCCTCCAGAAAAAGATCGGAAGGACGTCCCAGCACCTCCCGGCATTTTTCGCTGCCGGTACCGAAAAAAAGCACGTTGCCGGTGTCACGGGCTTCCCGGTAATATGTTTCATCGACCACATAGGGCCGGACGGGGGTCAGACGGCGGCCCTGTCTGTCGAAAAGGGCGCTGTACACTTCCATCCGCCGGGCATCGATCATGGGACACAGTTTCCCTGTCTCGCCCAGACGGGTGGCTAG
>JAMOUS010000059.1 GCA_027067975.1 Bacteroidales bacterium
GCAATTTTTCCAAAAAAATCAATGCTTCCGGAGACCTCCCCCTCCCGGGGACGGTTCCACTTTCAGGCGGGTGATCCCCACCTTGTACTCTTCTTCCAGAATAAGTTGTTCCAAACTCCTGTACTCCTCCTCATTCGCCACAAAATCAATACGATTAACATCCAGGACCAAGATGCGCATATCCTTTTCATAACGAAAATACTCAAAATAGCCCTTTTGGATTTTCTCAAGATATTCAGGGGTGATGTGCCGTTCATACGCCCGCCCCCGCTTTCGGATGTTCTGTAATAACCTTTCAACAGAGGCGTGAAGGTAGACATACAGATCGGGACGGGGAAGCGAAGAGTAAATGATGTTGTAGATCTTCCGGTAAAGCCGGTATTCATCCTTTTCCAGCGTGTTCCGGGCAAAGATGAGCGATTTGGAGAAGTAATAATCGGCCACGGTGAACGTGCTGAAAAGGTCGGGGTGTGCCAATTCCATCTTCAGTTGGTTGTACCGTTCGGCCAGGAACGACATCTCCAGCGGAAAGGCATAACGCTCCGGATCGGCATAGAACTTCGCCAGAAAAGGGTTGTCCTCGAACTGCTCAAGGATGAGCCGCGCCCCGTGATCGCGGGCGATACGCTTTGCAAGGGAGGTCTTCCCCACCCCGATATTCCCTTCGATAACCAGATATGGGTACCGCATCTCAATATTTCGGCTTGATGCCCATGTTCCAGAAGACAAATGAATAGATGTCGGCCGCCTCATCGAGGATCATGGAAGTCGGTTTGCCTCCGCCATGACCGGCCCTTGTTTCTATACGGATGAGGATGGGATTGTTGCCTTGGCAGGTATGCTGCAACGTGGCCGCATACTTGAAACTGTGCGCCGGCACCACCCGGTCGTCATGATCGGCCGTGGTGATCAGCATCGCAGGATATTCCCTGCCGGAACGAATGTTGTGAAGTGGGGAATAATGATAAAGGTACTCGAACATCTCTTGGGAATCTTCGCTGGTCCCGTAATCGGCAGCCCAATAGCGTCCGATGGTGAACTTGTGATAGCGCAGCATATCCATCACCCCCACGGCGGGCAATGCCACCCTGAAAAGGTCGGGGCGTTGGTTCACCACCGCTCCGATGAGCAGGCCACCGTTCGACCCGCCCTGAATGGCCAGATAATCGGGCGAGGTGATCTTCTCACGGATCAGGTACTCGGCCGCCGCGATGAAATCATCAAAAACGTTCTGCTTGTGCATCTTCGTGCCGGCCTGATGCCACTCTTCTCCATATTCTCCCCCGCCTCGCAGGTTGGCCACGACATATACCCCTCCATTCTCCAGCCATATCAGCCGTGAAATGCTGAAAGAAGGCGTAAGACTGATATTGAACCCGCCATAACCATACAACAAAGTGGGATTCTTCCCATCGCGTTTCATATCCTTCCGGTGCACAATGAACATCGGGATCATCGTGCTGTCCTTGCTGGGATAAAAGACCTGCTCTGTGACATAATCATCAAAGTTGAAATCGATGTCCGGCTTGAAATAGACTTCCGATCGGTTGTTCTTCAGGTCGTACCGGTACACCACCGACGGGAAGGTGAACGAGGTGAAAGAATAAAAAGCCACCGTATCGTCAGGGTCGGCATTGAAACTGCTCACAGTGCCGATGCCCGGAAGGGGAATATCGGAGAGGTAGGTACCGTCAGGTTCATAGACCCGCACAGCCGAATGGGCATCTTTCATATAACGGGCAATGAGCTTGCCTCCGCCCAGTGTCACGCTTTGCAATACCTCCTTTTCATTCTCCGGCAGGATCTCCGTGGCATATTGCATGGAGAGATGATCATCCGGCACCACCAGGAGCCGGTAGCGCGGAGCCCCCTCGTTGGTCATGATGAGCAGTCCGCCGGCATGATGGGCCACCACCCAGTAATCATGATCGAAATTGTCCACCAGCTTCACGAACGGAGCATCTTTCTTCAAAAGATCCTTCACATACAAGGCATTGCCGCTGGTCGAACGGGTGACCGTCAATACCAGGAAACGTTCGTCACGGGTCACCGAAGGATAAAAACCCCATTCAGGATGGTCGGGATCTTCGTAGATCAGACGATCATCCTCTTGCGAGGTGCCGGCTTTATGGTAATACACTTTGTTATGAAGATTGGCGGCTACCAATTCACGACCCTTTTCAGGTTTTCTGTACCGGCTGTAGAAAAAACCATCTCCAAACCATGAGAGGCCGGAGAACTTGATCCAGCGAAGGTGATCGTCGAGCACTTTGCCGCTCTGCAGATCCTTCACAAAAAACTCCCGCCAGTCGGAGCCGGCCCGCGAGATGCCGTACCCCAGGTACCGACCGTCATGCGATACGCCAAAAGCACTCAGGGCCACCGTCCCATCCTCGGAAAATTTGTTGGGATCCAGCACCGCCTGCGGTTCCTCCTCGAGATCGTGCATCATGTAATATACGCTCTGGTTTTGGAGGCCGCTGTTCTTGGCAAAGAAATAAAGCCCTCCCTCTTTCCAGGGGGCCGACATCTTGGGGTAGTTCCACAGCTCTTCCAGACGCTTGCGGATCTTATCACGATAAGGGATCTTCGAAAGATAAGCCTCGGTGACCTCATTCTCGGCCTTCACCCAGGCTTCGGTCTCTTCCGAAGTGTCATTTTCCAGCCATCGGTATGGGTCCGGCACCTTCACACCGAAATATTCGTCCACCTGATCACACCGGCGTGCTTCGGGATAGTGCAATCGTTCGTTCTTCACCTTTCCTTCTTTTTTTGTTCCCTGTTCACATGCAACTGTCATCAGGAGGGGGATCAGAGCAATGATCATCACTTTTTTCATGGCTGGGGACATTTTGTGTGTTGCTAGGATTCAATATAGCACTTTTCCGTCGCTGCGCATACGCCGGTCTTTCCGGCTTCCTGCGATCCTGCCGAGGATCAGTCCCGTAACGAATCCGAGGAGACCGCCCATCTGCCAGCTCAAGGTTTCCATCCCGCCTGCCCGTGCCAACCATACTCCCAGCAGGCCGATGATCGTTCCCATCCCCATGAAAAGGAGCGTATACAAAGAAAGATAATGGTTCGGCAGGCGACAGTCATGGTGTTCTTTCAAATGCTGCGTCATTTTATCCATCAGCACCACATATCTCTCTTCAAAAGCGGCCGAACTTTTCTTGTCCTCCACCCGCATGAGGGAGAGTTCATGGGAGTCGCGGAGCAGGTTCCGGCACGCCAGGCAATCATGGTGCCGCTCCAGGTGGCCGGCCATCGACAAAAAACGGTCAAGACGCAGGTACCAGGCCCGCATCCCGGGAAAGTGCATCGCCCGCAAACGCTTCTCTATCGCAGCTGTTCCCTCTTCTTGTGACACGGTTTCTTATTATTCGGGAGGAGCATAAAGATACAAAAAAAGGCCGTGAGTGAACACGACCTTTCCGGTATCATGGGTCCCCGAAGAGATCATTTGTGTCTTTTGTGATGATCGGAACGGTGGGGCCGGTGCGACCCGTGCTGCGAATGGGAATGCGGACGGCGCTGCCGTTCTTCATACCCTTCCGGCTTGGGCAGCAACACCTTGCGCGAGAGCTTCATTTTGCCGTTCTTCTCGTCTTGACCGATCAGCTTCACCTCGATCTCGTCTCCCTCCTTCAGGACACCGTCGAGGTTTTCCAGCCGTTTCCAGGCCACTTCGGAAATATGCAGCAATCCTTCTTTGCCGGGCATGATTTCGACGAACGCACCGAAAGGCACGATCGACTTGACGATCCCCTTGTAGGTCTTGCCCACCTCCGGCAGGGCCACGATCTCGTTGACCCGCTCGAGGGCCGCATCGATGGCTTCTTTGTTCTCGCCGTAGATGTCGACAACGCCCACCTCGCTGATCTCTTCGATGACGATGGTGGTGTTGGTCTCGCGCTGGATCTCCTGGACGATCTTGCCCCCTGGACCGATGAGCGGACCGATCATCTCTTTCGGGATGGTCAGTTGCACGATGCGCGGTGCATGCGGTTTCAGATCCGGACGTGGTTCGGCAATCGCCTCTTTCATAATGTCCAGGATATAGAGCCGTCCACGACGGGCCTGTTCGAGCGCCTGCTCCAGGATCTCGTACGAAAGTCCGTCGACCTTGATGTCCATTTGCGTGGCTGTGATCCCCTCGGTGGTCCCGGCCACCTTGAAGTCCATATCGCCAAGATGATCCTCGTCCCCCAAAATATCGGACAATACGGCATATTTGCCACTCTCCTTGTCGATGATCAGTCCCATGGCAATCCCCGACACCGGCCGCTTGATCTGGATGCCGGCATCCATGAGGGCCATCGTCCCGGCACATACGGTGGCCATCGACGACGAGCCGTTCGACTCAAGAATATCCGAAACCACGCGGATGGCATAAGGGATCTCCTCCTCGGGAGGCAACATGTTTTTCAGCGCCCGGTGGGCCAGGTTGCCGTGGCCGATCTCGCGGCGGCTGATGCCGCGTATGGGGCGTGCATCACCGGTCGAAAAGGGCGGAAAATTGTAATGCAGCACGAACTTCTCCGTCCCTTGCACCAGCACCTCATCGATCACTTTCTCATCAAGTTTGGTACCCAGTGTCACGGTGGTGAGCGACTGGGTCTCGCCACGTGTGAAGAGGGCCGATCCGTGCGCCGCCGGCAGGAAATCGGCCTCACAGGTGATCGGACGGATCTCATCCAACTTGCGACCGTCAAGCCGGATCCCCTCATCGAGGATCAACCGGCGGACTGCTTCCTTATGGACATCATGGAAATACCGCTTCACCAACTTCTCCACTTCAGCCCGCTCTTCCTCGCCATACTGCTCAAGGAATTCGTCACGGATCTTGTCGAAAGCCTCGGCCCGCTTGTGCTTGTCGGGGATAGCCTGCTTGGCCACTGCATACACCTTGTCGTAAGTCTCTTTCCAGACCTTTTCTTTCAGCTTCTCGTCTTCCTTGTCACCTTCATACTCCCGTTTGACGATGCCCAACTCGCGCATCATCTCCTCCTGGGCAATGCAGTGCTTCTTGATCTCCTCATGGGCGAATTTGATGGCCTCAAGCATGTCCTTCTCCGACACCTCTTTCATCTCACCCTCGACCATCATGATGTTGTCTTTCGTAGCCCCCACGATGATGTCGATATCGCACTGTTCCACCTGCGAAAAGGTAGGGTTGATGATGAACTCGCCGTTGAGGCGTCCCACCCGCACTTCGGAGATCACCTCCTGGATGGGCACGTCGGAGACGGCCAATGCCGCCGACGCAGCCAGGCCCGCAAGGGCATCCGGCATGGTATCCTTATCGGCCGAGATCAGGTTGATGTTCACAAAGGTCTCGGCATGATAATCTTCCGGGAAAAGGGGTCGCAACACCCGGTCGACAAGCCGGGCAATCAATACCTCATAATCGGAAGGACGCGTCTCACGCTTCATGAATCCTCCCGGGATCCGTCCCAGACTGGCAAACTTCTCCTTGTAATCCACCGAAAGAGGCATAAAGTCCACATCCTCTTTGGCCTCTTTGGCACTCACCACCGTGGCCAGCAGCATGGTACGTCCCATCTTCAGCAATACGGAACCATCCGCCTGCCTGGCTAACCGCCCCGTCTCCAGAACGATCTCCCGGCCATCGGCCAACTGGATCGTTTTTGAATAAATATCTGACATTTGATCGTTCAATTTAGCTCCTTACAATTATAAGAAGAGGCAATCGGTAAACAATTGCCTCCCCTGCCTTATTTCCTGATATTGAGTTCCTTGATAATGGTCCGGTATCTTTCGATATCCCGCCGTTTCAGGTAATCCAGCAGCCGCCGCCGCTTCCCCACCAGCTTCAGCAAAGCCCGCTGCGTAGAATAATCGTGCTTGTGCTGCTTCAGATGCTCGGTCAGATGAGCAATCCGGTAAGTGAACAACGCGATCTGTCCTTCCGCCGAACCGGTGTCATTGGCCGACTTGCCGTACTTCTCGAAAAACTCCTTTTTTTTCTCTGTCGTCAAGTACATTTTCTTTCTGTTTTCTTAAAAACTTTTTACTATTTACCCTTTCCAAAAGATTTGCAAAATTACTGAAAAAATTCATTAAACCAACAATACACAGGATTTTTATGATTCCGGAAAAGAAAGTGAATACGAACGGATCCTGCCGGACGTGTTTAGAGGTGTCCCGAGATGAGCAACTTTTTCATCTGGGCGATCTGATCGGGAGTGCCCAGAACGAACAGCTTGTCGGCACGGCTGAGGACGGTATCGGGATCGGGGTTGAAAAGATATTCTCCGTCTTTCTTCATTCCGATGATGTTGGCACCGGAGCGGTTCCGAATGCCGAGTTCGCGGATCGATTTGTTGGCAAACATCTCACACATCTCTTCACAGGAGATCTCTTCCAGATTGACATCGGAATGGCTCTGTAGCATGATCTTCTCGAGGAACTCTACCACGTCGGGCTGTACCACCAACTTGGCCATACGCTGTCCGCCCAAACGGTCGGACATGATCACATTTGTGGCACCGGCGCGCTTAAGCTTTTTCTCGGCTTTTTCGTCCGAGGCACGACTGATGATCTTCAGATCTTTGTTGAACTGTAAGGCCGAAATGGTGATCAGCAGGTTATCGGCATCATTGGGCAGGGTGGTGATCAGCGCCTTGGCCCGTTCCACCCCAGCCTCGAGCAATACCTCTTCGTGGGTGGCATCTCCCTCGATCAACAGATAATCCCCTATTTCATCTTCCAGTTCCTCCAGTTTATGGGGATCACTCTCAATGACCACGAAACGTTCTCCATGGTCGCGCAACTCCCGTGCCGCCTGGCGGCCGTTACGCCCAAATCCGCAAAGTATGACGTGCTTGTCCAATTTCGAGATCCTCCTTTTGATCCTCCTGACCAAAAACGCATTCCGGAAAATACCGTCCAGCAGATACCGGGTCAGGTTCGATAGTGCAAAGACGAAAATACCAAAACTGGAGATGATAAGCAAAATGGTGAAAATCTTCCCGGCATCGGTCAGAGGCTTCACTTCACGATAACCCACCGTCGAAGTGGTGATCACCGTCATGTAGAGGGCATCAATGAACGAATACCCTTCGAGAAAGATGTATCCTCCCACTCCCACCACAAAGAGCAGGGCCAACAGGGCGATGGCAATGTGCAGGGAGTGAATGCTCCCTTCCATCTCCGGTGTCACCTTACGCCGCATCATCACATCTCTCCTTGACGCATCAAAAGTCGTTGTCCCAGCGGACACTCCAGACAACGCCGCCGGTTACAATATTCGTTCTTCAGGTGGATCAGTGCCTGCGAATAAAAAGCATTGTCGGCCGTAATACCTGCCTCCGCCCAGCGTCGTACCACAGCATTACGCTCGGCAGGCAACTCTTCCAGCATCTCCAAAGCCCGTTCCCGATACGCCGGCAGATCGTTGATCCGACCATAAATAAAATAAAAAGGTATGACAATATTGATAAGTACCAAATAAAAAGCTTCCTTCCCGAAACTTTTCCGCTGTTTTTTCGAAGGCTTGTTCAGGTCGAAATGTTCCTCCCAATAACCGTCGGCGGTGACATGGAACAACGGTTCCAGCTCTTTCAGACGGGGATTGGCTATGATATGGGAGAAGATGTTCTCCTCGCGATGGACGAAGCGTGCAAACTCAGCCAGCCGCACGGCCGGGAAGGCCGAAGGACGCATCCGCATACGCTGCCACATATGCTCAGCCACCGGCTCCAGTGAAAATTTTTTCCGGAGATGACGGTATTCGATTTTGAGACGTTCATAATACTCATCCCCGAAAATTCTCTCCTCGAGCATGCCTGCCTGACCGAAGAGCAGGGCCTCCACCTGCAGCAGGTTGTCACGGTGACGCGCCAGATAACGCAGAGGCAGGGAACGGGCCGTCAAATAAAAAGGCTGAGCGTTGGCTTTCAGGCCGAACCCCCGCGCCAGGTGGCGGTAGAGCACCTCTTCCCAATCACGGGAGGTCTCCTCCAGATCGGACAGGATGCGGGCGGCATGATACTCCAACCGTTCCACCAGGATACGCCCGAGAGCATGGCGCACGACAAAAGGATCCAAACGGTGCAGATCCCCCGCACAGGCCACCCACGAACGGCTCTGCATCAACGCCTCAAAACGCCCGGTGAGTGTCTCATCCCATGTGAGCACCACCTCCGGAACCACCGTGCCGTTGCTGCGGCGCACCTCCTCGTCGTGTTCGGTCACCACATGCAACACCACCGCCTCATAACGGGGATCTTCATAATGTCCGTGTGCATACCAGTCCGACGATCGCAGATGCACCTCCACCGCACCGGCCCATACCACCCCCCCGATACGCACCTGGGCACCGAGGAAATCGGGGCCGTCATGTTCATTGGGCCGACCCGGCGTGAGCACTTCAACGCTCTCGCCGTCAACCGTCCTCAGACCTTCTTTCCGAAAAAGCCGATGTTGCCAGATGAAATGCAGCAATTCCTCTTTCACCGCTGGCAAATCTTGGGTTCATACGATCCCTTTCTCTCTCAGCAGACGCTCCATCTTTTGTTGCAGTTCTCGGGCGCCGGCCGCCGCTGCCGCCTCGTAGTCATCTCCACTGCCGGCATAGATGATCCCCCGTGACGAATTGACCAACAGCCCGCAGCGGTCGTTCATACCATACCGGGCCACCTCCTCCAGACTGCCTCCCTGGACACCCACCCCCGGCACCAACAGAAAATGCCCGGGAACCCAACGCCGTATCTCCCGTAGTTTCTCAGCACGGGTGGCACCCGTGACGAACATCAGATTGTCTGGGGTACCCCACCGGGCCGCTTTTATCAATACCTCTTCATACAAATGCCGCTTCCCGTCCGAAAAGAATTGAAAATCCTCCGCCCCGGGATTTGAGGTCAACGCCAGCAGGATCACCCATTTGCCGGGATATTCCAGGAAAGGCCCAACAGAATCATGTCCCATGTACGGCGCCACCGTCAGGGCATCCACATCCATACGCTCGAAGAACGCCCGGGCATACATCCGCGAAGTGTTGCCGATGTCACCCCGCTTGGCGTCGGCAATGACGAAGAGGGAAGGATCTTTCTCCCGCAAGTAGGCGACCGTCCGTTCGAGCGAGCGCCATCCCGCCGCCCCGTTCTCCTCATAGAACGCAACATTGGGCTTGTATGCCACGGCATATTCATGCGTCGCATCGATGATGCGGCGGTTGAAAGCAAAAACAGGATCCTCCTCGTTCCGCAGCGCAGGGGGGATCTTCCGGATATCGGTATCGAGCCCTACACACAAAAAACTTCGCTTCTCCCGGATCTTCCGGAACAGGGTGTCGGCATCCATCCGCAACAGGTTATTTGAGCTGTGAAACGATCTTCCTGAAATTCTCGAGCGACTGGCGTATCTCCGGCATCGAAGAGGTCCAGTGATACTCATACTCCACACTGAACACCCCTTGATAACCCTGGTCTTTCAACACCTGCAACATTGCCGGCACGTTGGAGATGCCGGTCCCCCACGGCACATCGTGCGCTTTTCGGGCTTTCTCGTTGAGATCCTTGAAGTGAAGCGACTTGATGTGGCCGTCCAGCTTCTTCAGGCATTCCACGGGATCCAGTCCCGACCGCACCCAGTGCCCCACATCGGCACACGAACCCAGCCGGTCGGAATGCCCGGCAATGTACTTCAGCACAGTGTCCGGACTCCAATAAAAGGAAGGCTTGGGATGGTTGTGAATACCGATGTTGATACCATATGCCTGGGCCAGGCTGTCCACCAGGTCCATCTGCTCGGGCTTGGGTTCACTGTTGATCGTCTCGATGCCCATTGCCTTGGCAAAATCGAAGAGCTGCAGCCATCCCTCACGGTCCTTGGGTGTCACCACCCCATAGTTGACCAGCGTGAGCCCGTTCTTGTCGAGCAGGGTCTTCATCGCCGCCCGTGTGGCCGAGTCGGCGGTATACATCGTGGTGCCCTCATAACTTCCGCCGATCTTTTGGCCGGGATAGGCTTCCACATACTTCACCCCCAGTTCTTTGATCTTTTCCAGCGCTTCGGCGAAAGTGTACTCCTTGAAGGTCCAGCACTGCACGGCCAGTTTCCAGCCAAGCTGTTCAGGTGTGAACGCGCCGCCACCGGCAGTGGGCTCTTTTTGTGGTTTCTGTCCGCCTCCCTTGCAGGCGGTCATGCCAACTGTCAACAAAAAAGCGCCGGCAACAACATAGAACAGGATCTTCTTCATGACTTTCCCGGTTTTGGATTGTTCCCTAAAGATAGCGAAATTTTCACATTCCGCTCTCTTTCAGTCGCTCGGCGTTCTCGGCCATCTGCAGTTTGTCGATGAGCTCCTGGATCTCCCCGTTGAGGATCGCCTGCAGGTTATAGAGCGTCAGGTTGATACGGTGGTCGGTGACCCGCCCCTGCGGATAGTTGTAAGTGCGGATCTTGGCCGAACGGTCGCCCGTGGAGACCATCGTACGGCGCTTCGAGGCGATCTCGTCGAGATATTTCTGGTATTCCATGTTGTAGAGGCGGGTACGCAGTTCGGCCATCGCCTTCTCAAGGTTTTTCAGTTGGGATTTTTCATCCTGGCAGGTCACCACGATGCCGGTGGGGATGTGGGTGAGGCGGATGGCCGAGTAGGTGGTGTTGACCGACTGGCCGCCGGGGCCTGACGAACAGTAGGTATCCTTGCGGATGTCTTCGGGACGGATCTCCACGTCGAACTCTTCCGCCTCGGGCAGCACGGCCACCGTCGCGGCCGAGGTATGGACACGCCCCTGCGTCTCGGTCTGTGGCACCCGCTGCACACGGTGCACCCCCGACTCATACTTCATCGTCCCGTACACCCCCTCACCCCGCAGCGTGAAGACGATCTCCTTGTACCCGCCGACGGTGCCCTCTGTGAAACGGTTCACCTCAATCTTCCAGCCTTTGCTCTCGGCAAACTTGGTGTACATGCGGTAAAGGTCGCCGGCAAAGATGCTGGCCTCGTCGCCGCCGGTGCCGGCACGTATCTCCACCACCGCGTTCTTCTGGTCTTCCGGATCGGCCGGGATGAGCAACAGCTTGATCTTCTCCTCCAGCGGCTCGCGCTGCGCCTGCCACTCTTCCAGCTCCTGCTTGGCCAACTCGCGCATCTCCTCGTCCTTCTCCTCGGCCAGCATCCGTTTGGCCGTCTCGATATTGCTCAGCAGATCACGGTACTCCTCATACGCCTTCACCACCGGCTCCAGCTCCTTGTACTCCTTGTTCAGCTTGATATACCGCTTCATGTCCGACATCGTCTCGGGACGGGTCAGCTCTTCCGACACCTCCTCGAAACGTTTCTTCACCCCCTCGAGCTTCTCAAGGATCATGTTCTGGCTCATCGTCAGTCTGATTGTTTATGCGGTGGCAAAGGTACGAAAATAAACCCTTCCGGCATGGCCCGGCAGGCAGGGTCAGTATTCCCATGTCCCCTCGTCGGTACGGAGGGTCAGACGGCGCCGATGGGAGGCTTCCACCCGTCCCACCACCTTCGCCTCAATCCGGTAAGAGGCGGCGATGTCGATCACCTCCTGTGCCCGCTCCGGCGGCAGGTAGAGTTCCATGCGGTGCCCCATGTTGAACACCTGGTACATCTCCCGCCAGGGGGTGCCGGAACTTTCACGGATATACCGGAACACCGGCGGAACGGGGAAAAGATTGTCCTTGATCACATGCAGATCGTCGATAAAATGGAGCACTTTCGTCTGCCCGCCGCCGGTACAGTGGATCATACCGTGCACCTCGCTGCGCATCTGCCGCAACACCTCCCGGATCACCGGGGCATAGGTGCGGGTGGGGGAGAGTACCAGCTTGCCCATGTCGACCCCTTCCACCTCCGTGGGGTCGGTAAGGCCGTAACGCCCCGTATACACAAGATCGGGAGGCAGACCCGGATCCCATGCCTCGGGATACTTTTCCGCCAGATCATGACGGAAGACATCGTGCCGTGCCGAGGTAAGGCCGTTGCTGCCGATGCCGCTGTTGTAAGCTTTTTCATAGGTAGCCCGGCCATAGGAAGCCAATCCCACGATCACGTCGCCGGGCCGGATGGCATCATTGCGGATCACCTCGTCGCGCCGCAGGCGGGCCGTGACCGTCGAGTCGACGATCACCGTCCGCACCAGGTCGCCCACGTCGGCCGTCTCACCGCCGGCGAGCCACGCCTCCACACCCTGCTCACGCAGAAAGGCCAGAAACGACTCGGTGCCCCGGATGATCGCGGCGATCACCTCGCCCGGCACCAGCCGCTTGTTGCGACCGATGGTCGAAGAGACCAGGATATGGTCCGTCACCCCCACACACAGCAGATCGTCGAGGTTCATCACCAATGCATCCTGGGCGATGCCCTCCCACACCGAGAGATCTCCCGTCTCACGCCAATACAGATAAGCCAGCACCGACTTGGTACCGGCCCCGTCGGCATGCATCACACTGCACCATGCCGTATCCCCCGTCAGCAGATCCGGCAACACCTTGCAAAAGGCTTTCGGGAAGAGTCCCTTGTCCATATCCCGGATGGCCGCATGCACCTCCTCCTTCTGCGAGGAGACCCCTCGGCGTGCATATCGCGAATGATCTTCTGACATCTCTTATTTCTTCTCGTTCGTGGGAAAATCGGTACGGATCACCTTGAACTCCGTACGGCGGTTGATCTGATGGCAGATCTCCTTCTGCTCCTCGGAGGGCAGCGAATTGATGAACTTGTCATCCAGGACGGTCCCCTCCTTCAGGAAAGGATACTGCTCAGCCAGTTTCTTGTCCACCACCTTGGGCATCGACTCGCCATACCCTTTGGCAATAAGGCGCTTGGGATCGATCCCCTTACTGATGAGATAGTCGACCACCGCCTGGGCCCGTTTCTGCGAGAGTTCGAGGTTATATTGCTCCGAAGCTCGCGAGTCGGTGTGCGAACGCAATTCGATGGTGATGTTGGGGTTGTCGTTGAGGATCTCCACCAGCTTGTCGAGGGCCACCATCGACTCGGGGCGCAGATCCCACTTGCCGAAGTCGTAATAGATGTTGGGGATCTCGATAGGCTTGGCAATGGATGCCAACTGGATGGTGGTATGCAATTCGGTGCTCTTGTCGAGGCCTTTGGTGGTCTCCTTGCTCTTGCCGTTCAGGTAGCCCTCTTTGCTCGCGATAAAGATATAATCGGTATTGGGTTTCAGCATAAAACGGAAGGTTCCCTTGCTGTTGGTGCTGTCCAGGATGATGGTTCCGTCGCTGCCCACAAGTTTGACGCGTGCGCCGGGGATCAGCTCGTCGGTCTGCAGGTCACGAACCTGCCCCACGATGGAGAACCGCAGCGGGGGTAACACGAAGGCGAAGATGTCATCCTTGCTGCGGATCTTACGCGAGGAACTGAAGAAGCCTTTCATCTCCTTGCGCCGGATGACGATGCCGAAATCGTCGGCGGAAGAGTTGATGGGATAACGCATGTTCTCGACGTTCCACCGTCCGCCGTCGCTCTCGGTGGCCCGGAAGATGTCGAGCCCCCCCATGCCGGGCCAACCGTTCGAAGAGAAATAGAGCGTATGGTCGTCATACAGGTAGGGAAACATCTCATCC
>JAMOUS010000060.1 GCA_027067975.1 Bacteroidales bacterium
ATATGCTTTTGATAAAAGGGATTTTTGTTTTTTCAAAAAACAGGAACATTTGTTTTATCTTTATTTCTAAACCCAATCTATTCGACATGACCGGTAAAGAACTTATCTACAACGCCATACATCTGAAGCCTATTGAGCGCACCCCTTGGGTTCCTTTTGTGGGGGTCCACGGCGGCAAGCTCCTGGGAGTGGATGCCACCACTTACCTGCGGTCGGGGGATCTGATTTTCCAGGGTGTCTCCAAGGCCATTGAGATGTATGAACCCGACGGCATCCCGGTGGTGTTCGACCTCCAGGTGGAGGCCGAGGTGTTGGGATGCGACCTAATGTGGGCCGACGACAATCCCCCTTCGGTGGCTTCCCATCCCTTAAGCGAGGGGAAACGTCTTGACGACCTGAAGGTACCCACGCTCGATGACGGCCGCATCGGCATGATCATGGAGACGACGCGCCGCCTGCGGGAGGCACACCCTGACATCGCCCTCTACGGCTTAATCACCGGCCCCTTCACGCTGGCCCTCCACCTCCTCGGCACCGACGTTTTCATCAAGATGATGGAAGACGAGGAATACGTCCACCGGGTCCTCGACTTCGGCAAGCGGGTGAGTATCTTCATGGCCGACGAATACATCCGCCACGGTTGTGATGTGATCGCCCTGGTCGATCCCATGACCAGTCAGATCAGTCCCGAACAGTTCCGGCAGTTCGTCACCAACCCCGCCACAGAAGTCTTCGAGTTCATCCGGCAACAGGGAGCCATGAGCTCGTTCTTTGTTTGCGGCTATGCACAGCAGAACATCGAGGCAATGTGCGAGTGCAAACCCGACAACGTCTCCATCGACGAGAACATCCCCCTCGACTATGTGCGCGAGGTAGCCCTCTCCCGCGGAGTGAGTTTCGGCGGCAACATGAAACTCACCGTCGTGCTGCTGATGGGATCACCCGAGGACTGTCAGGTACATGCGCTGGAGTGTATCGACCAGGCCGGCGACAAGGGTTTCATTCTGGCGCCGGGGTGCGACCTGCCTATGGACACCCCGCCCGAGAACCTGCAGGCGGTCACACGACTGGTGCACGACGACTACCAGCGGGAGGTGATCCGCACCCTCATGGAGAACCAACCCGACGAAGAGAAACTGCCCGACATGAGCGAATACGGACAGACCGACAAGGTGATCGTCGACATCATCACCCTCGCCTCCGAGTCGTGCGCCCCCTGCAAATACATGGTCGATGCCGTGAAAAACGTCGCTCCCGAGTTCGAAGGCATCCTCGAATGGCGGGAACATTCCATCAAGAAAATGGAAGCGGTCAACTTCATGAACGCCCTCATGGTCCGTAGCCTCCCCACCATCTGCATCGACGGCAAGATCGCCTTCACCTCCCAGATCCCTCCCCGCCACGAGCTGATCCAGGCCATACAGAACCGCATCAACGAAAAACTCAAGCTGAAGCTCAGCCGCAAACATCCCGAGATGCTCCTCTTCACCACCTCCAAAGAGGAAGAGGAAAAACTGCACGAGGTTGTCTCCGAGGCCATCACCGAACTGGGTGCCGACGTCGATATCCGTCACATCACCGACGAAAAGGTGATCCGCTCCTACGGGGTCCATAAAACCCCGGCCGTGATGACCGTCAGTTACAAACTGAAAAGCCAGGGACGCATCCCCTCGGTGGATGTGGTGAGGGAATGGATCAAAGAGGTGATGTAGATGGAAGGAGGGAGTTAATGAGTATGGAGTATGGAGTATGGAGTATCGAGTATCGAGTCAGTGAGTCCCAGCTTTCGCGAGGTGAAACCGAAGCGAAAGATGTAGGACGAACTGACCCTGACCGGAACGAAGTGGAGCGTCAGGGTTACAAGAGAGTGCCTGGAGTGCCTCGAGTATTTGGAGTACTTGGAATATTTGAAGTTGGGAGTATGGAGTTCGGAGTTCGGAGCATATGAAGATTCCGTTCTACATTGTCACCGGTTTTTTAGGAGGCGGAAAGACCACCTTTCTCAAGCATTTTTTGCGCACCTTTTCCGGGAAATACCGCATTGGCGTGATCCAGAACGAGTTTGCTCCCGGGCAGGTGGACGGTGCGGAGTTGCGGCGCGAAGAGGAAGATTTCGAGCTGCTCGAGATCAACAAGGGGTCGGTCTTTTGTGTCTGTCTGCTCAACGACTTCACCCGTTCGCTGAAAAGTTTCATTGAGAAGTACCATCCCGACCTTCTCCTGTTGGAGGCTTCGGGGCTTGCCGATCCCATTGCCGTGGCCGAGGTGTTGCAGGGGCCGGAGCTCTTTCCCCTGCTGTACCTTTCGTACATCTGGACGATCGTGGATGCGGAGCACTTCGGCAAGGTAGGCAGTATGGTCACCCGTGTGGAACGGCAGGTGCGCGTAGCCGACAAGGTGCTCATCAACAAGATCGACAAGCATCCCGGACCGCTCGACCCGCTCATTGCGAAAGTGCGCGAATGGAATCCTTTTGCCGCCATTGAGACGGTCACGTGGGCGCGTGCCGATCTGAACAATCTGGAAGAGCTGGCCGGTCATGTGCCGGTGGCCATGAAGAAAAAAGAGGAACACCGGCGTTTCGAACCGCTCAACCGTCCCGGCACAGGCACGGTTGCTCTCAAGACCACCTGGCCCATCCGCCGCGACCGTCTGGAAGCGTTCATCCGGGAGATGCTGCCTCTCAGCTACCGCATCAAAGGCACCGTAAAGCTCGACGACGGCACCTTCGTCAGCGTCCAGGTCGTCATGGGCGAGGTCGAATACCGCGACGCAGGCCACCTCATGCAGCCTACCGAGCTGATCGCCATCGGCCCGGGCATCACCCCCGCCACCTTCGGCCACCGCTTCCACGACTACCGCAAAGGGAAAGCCTCGCCCCACTAACGGAAAAATTCCTCCCGTTCATCAATCCCCGACCTCCCAAAAACAGTTTTTGGCTATTTTTGACCGTTCACAAAAAATCTTTCTAACTATGAAACGTACCTTGACCCTGATGTTCCTGGCGATGGTGTTCCTTCTCCCGCCGGTGGCAGCCCAGCAGTATTCCAACCAACTGAAGAAAGAGCTCATCGACCTGCCGGGATGGAAAGGCGCTGATGCAGACGGTGCCGACATGATCTTTAACCAGATGAAGCTGATCACCGCCTCCCGTGAATACACCAAAGGCGATGCGCAGGTGACGGTGGGCATTCTCATCACCAACACCGGAACACAGGCAGGAAAGATCCCGACGGTCCTCTACGAAGACGAGGACGGCTTCGCCAAGACCCAGAAGATCAAGGGTTACGATGCTTACGTGGTATATGACAAGAAAGAGCACAACGGCAGCATCATCGTGATCCTCCTCAACGACCCCATTGCCATGCTGGTGACGCTCAACTATGAAAAGATCGGCTGGCAGGAGGCCGTCGACCTGATGAAGAAGTTCGATCTGGATGCCATGAAAAAGGTGGCCGAAAGCCTCAAGTGAGCCCTGAGAGACGCATGCGGTAACTCTTGGCCTCCCAGCATAAACTCGATCGATAGCGCTTTGTTGCCAGTATGGCGTGAGAGTTCCTGTCGCAGTTGTTCCGTCTGTTCCGTCTCTCCCGTCACCGGCAGGTAGTCTATCTCCTCCCCTCCCTACGGATATGCCGCTGCAAGATCTCCATGATCCTGCGGTAGATGTCGTCGATCTCTGCGATATCTTTTTCGCTGACAAAGACGCCATGGTTCTGGAGGAAGATCACCTGCGGGTCGCGGTGGCACCGTTCCCGGTAGGGCGACAGTTGTTCTTTCACTTCCCTTCGGAGCTGTATGGGACATGTTCTGTGAGATGCACAATGCCCCCACCGACGAACAGGTCATCGCCGAGGTGTGGCGTTCCGAGAGGCAGGTGCTTGCCAAAAGGTGACAATGTTCTTATTTGAAGAGGTCTTCGTCACGGATCAGAAAGAGAATGGCCGACTGCGGCACGATGACATACTTTTCCCCGTTGAACTCGATCTCGAAGGCGCTGTTCTGGAGGTAGACCGCCAGGTCGCCCTCGCGGGCCTGCAACGGCACATACTTCACCGTCTCGCTCTTCTCCTTCCAGGGCTCATCCTCGTCGGCCACGGCAGGGATGGGATAGCCCGGTCCCACCTTCAGGACATAGCCGCTGTAGATCTTTTCCCGTTCTTTCACCCCCGGCGGAAGAAACAATCCCGAAGAGGTCATGGTCTCTTCCGTACGCGGCTTGATCAGCACGCGGTCACCCACCATGATGAACTTGCTGAGGTCCTTTCCGTCGATACGCAGATCCATTTTCTGATAGTTTTTGTTCGTCCGCTTCTCCTCTTTTTCCGGGAGGAGTTGCCGCAGTCATGGTTAAAGGTAGCAATTCGCCTCTACAAAATCCATACCTCTGCGATTTTTCACTATTTTTCTCTGCAAAATGGCAAAGTCTATGGAGTTTTTTTTCATCCTTTCCCGTCCTGCGGTAAGCGGCAACATTGGCGCGGCGGCGCGGGCGCTCAAGACGATGGGGTTCCGGCACTTGCGGCTGGCAGGGGAGACGGATCCCCTCGACGACGAAGCCCGCATGCTGGCCCACGGCTCGCACGACATCCTCGAAGAGGCCGGACGTTATCCCACCGCCGCAGCAGCCGTGGAAGACCTCGACCTGGTGATCGGCACCACCGCCCGCCCGCGTAACATCCGTCAGGAATACCTTCCCGTCACGGCATTACAAGATTTTCTCAATGAAAAAGGAAAAGCCGTTCGGCGTGTCGGACTGCTCTTCGGCAACGAATCCTCCGGCCTCAGCAACGAAGAGATCGCCCTCTGTGACATCTTGTCATACATCCCCCTGGCCACCACCTTCCCCTCGCTCAACCTGGCACAGGCGATCATGCTCTACGCCTGGGAGATGAAAAAAGCATTTTCACCGGAGAAAGAAAAAGCGATCCCTTCGCACGAAGAAAACGGCAAAGCCCTCTATCCGATCTTGAAAGAAAAGCTGCGGCAGGTACTCCCCAAGATAGGGATCCACGAGGCCCGCCCCCTGTATCACAGGATCCTGGAGCGCTCTGCCCTCGCGGGGGAGACCGACCTGCATCTGCTGCTCTCCGTCGCCGATGCTACATGGAAAGAACTTTCCCGACAGGAGTGAGAACGTTATTGCGCCACTTCGACATGCACTTGCGAAGTGACCTCCATGCCGTCACAGGTGGCGGTACATCTTACGGAAAAGCTTTCAGCCCCGGCTGTCACGGTCACCACGCCGGGATTTCCGTCGCCGGAGGGTTGGAGGGGAGTCCAGCCGGTTTCGGAATCTTTTTTGATCTCCCAGGTGAAGCGGGGCTCCTCACAGTTTTCGACGGTGGCGGTGAGGGTCACTTCCGTTCCTTCCTGCACGAATGAGGGCGACCAGGTGATCGTCAGCCCCGGCTCCGAGGCGCTCCGTCCTTCCTGCACGACCGCTATCCATGCGCTTGCCGCTCCTGCCGTGAGCATGAGGGTGTCGCGTCGCTCGTTCTCATGGGGGTTGGCTTCCACCACGATGCTGAAATTGTCCTCGTTCTTTTCCCGGATGGTCACCCACGGCGCAGAAGAAACCACCTGCCAGGGTTCGCAGCCGGTATATCCCGTGTTGATGAAAAGGGGATGGGAGGTGCCTGCCGCCTCCACATGCACTTCGGGAGGGGAAAGCCGGAAGGTAGCTTTTCCCGGGATGAGTGTGATGCTCCGGCAGGGGGTTGTGTTCAGAAGCCCTTCGGCGCGGACGAAGAACTTCTCCGTACGGGCCACGGTGACGGTGAGGGTCTCGCCGGTGTCGACGGGGTGCAGGCCGCACCCCCCACGGTACCAGTACCAGGCGGCTTGCGTCCCCAGCCGGCCCCCTGCCACCCGTAAGGTCACAGGGCAGTTACGCACCACCGCCGTGGCCATCATCACCACACTGTCGGCAGGGAGGGAGGCAAGATAGCCATGGTCGACAAAATAGGGCCGGCTGGTGTCGCCGTCGTAGCCGCGGTAGCGGTAGGCATAGGCGCTCCTGATCCGGCCGCCGGCATCCCATACCCGCACGAGACGACCGAAAGCATCATGGTCATAACGCGTTGTCCTACCGTCGGGCCCTGCCATGCGGGTCATCCCCGCCAGCGGATCGTAGGTGTAATGTGTCACCATCGCCCCGTCAGGATAGACGCCTTGGGGTGAATAGACAGCATTGACCACGGTGGTGACCGGATTGCCCCATTCATCCCAATGGAGGGCATGGTACACCCTGTCGCAGCCGTGGTATTGCAGCAGGTGTCCCCGCGGGTCATACCGGTCGAACCACGTGGTGGTACGGTATTGCTTGCCCTCGAGAGTCTGCACCGAGTCGGGCGCCACCACCCCGCCATGGCGGCCGTAGAACGTCCTTGTCCCCGCCACCCGGACGGAGTCAACATACCGTTCTTCCTGCACCACCACGCCGGTCATGTGGCGTTCCAGCAGCAGTGCCTTGCCGGGATAGTCTTGCGGGAGGTCATCCGCCCGGAGGTGTTCGACCCGCACCTTCCGGCCGTCGCTGGTATGGGTCACCTCTCTACGGAGATGGAAATGCAGGGTGTCGTAGGCCAGTGAGGTGGAGGTGTAGAACGCATGCAGGCCGGTGGTGTCGTACTGCCACTGCTCTTTTTTCAGGGGCCGGAGCCATCCCCCGCGACGCAGGGTGGCGGTCCAGCGGAACGAAAAAGGATTGTCGGGGTCGCGCTGCACCACCTTCACCGCCGGCACCGCCGGGAGGAAGAGCGTATCCTCCCTCCCGCTGAAGCGGCTTACCTGGCGCTGCCGCAGACGGCCGTCCTCTGCATAGACACGTCGCTCCTTCACCTGGCCGCGGGCCCAGGCAAAAGAGCTGTTCTCCGCAAAGGGGAAGTGAGGCAGGGTGATGTCGGGATGATCGAGGGGCGAGGTGTACCATGTCACCGTCCGGCCGTTGCCGGGGATATGTTCCGACACGCAGGCATACACCACGTGTGAGCCCTGGGTGGTAGGCACCTCGGCACGGGCCAGCGAATACACCTCCAGCGGGAAGCAGGCGGGATCGTAGGCAGGCTGCTGCCCCACGTAGTAGAGCTCTTCCGGCTCCTCCCAGAAGAGGGGGATCCCCAGTAACACCCCGCTGGGAGGACGGCCGTCCACCTCTTCCCGCACATAGCTGTATTCCCTCACCCTCACCGTATCGCCCAACTCATTGAGGTCAAGGCGTCTTTTCAACCGCACCCCACCTGCAATGGCATAAGGACGGGTACGTACCGCCTGTCGGTATTCGACACGGATGTATCCGGCCTCCGCCGGCACGCGCGGACGGAAGACCATCCGGTAGCTGCCGGGGGCAAGGCTCATCCACAGGCTGCCCTCCCAGTGGTAACCCTCCTGCCCGTCCCACGGCACCGAGTCATGCACCGGGAAGAGCTCTTCCAACAGAAGAGTATCCCCCTCGTCACGGTAGAGCTGCACCACCGTATAAGGATGCTCGAGCAGGGAGGCCGGGACGAGATTGGGTGCCGTGGGGCTACGGAAATGCCAGCTCACCTCCACCAGACGGTCGTCCTCCGGCGTGAGGGAAAAGCTTTTCTCAACGGCATAGCTGCTGTCGTCGGGAAAATGCAATGCCCCGGCCGTCACGCGGCGCAGCTCATAGTCGTTGGCATACACACGGTACACCGTATCGTATGTTCCCTGCCGGTAGTAGAGTTTTCCTACGACCACATCGTTACGGTCGGGGGCAAAGCGTTCGGCCTCGAGGATGTAGGTACCTTTGTCGAGCCAGAAGCGGTATTCGGTCTCCTTGCCGGCCGCCTCATCGAGCAGGCGGCGGTACGATACGGCAAAGACCACGCGCTCGGTGTCGAGTTCCACCCGTTTCACCACGATGCGGTCGCTGGGGGGAATCGTCCCCTCTTCCGTCTTCCGGAAGAAGAGGGGCACCAGCCGCACCACCTGGCCGGGGTCGACGGAGAAGCGGCAGCTGGCATCGCCGCCGCCCCCTGCCGCCACCTCTTTTTTCATCTCTCCGGCGGGGTACATCAGGTATCCCACCTTGTTCGGCTCATACTCCAGGAGGGTCGCCCCGCCGGTGGGATATACGATCTTCTTCAGGATGCCGGCCATCACCTTGACGGTGTCGGGCATACGGTCGGCGCCCGGCAGACGCCAGGCCCGCGCGGCGGCATAGTCGAGATGCAGATGGGGACGCAGGAACCATCGGATGTTACACGCCCCGCCGCTGTGGGCAGGAGGACGCAGCATCGCAATATCATGGTGGTTCACCACCGTCATCGCCGGCACGGGCGAGTCGTTGCGTTTGCCGTTGTAATAGCCCCACAGGTCCTTGGCAAAGGAGCCGCGCGGCGGCAGGGGCTGCTCGTCATAGAAGAAGAGCCAGGGCGGCTTCTCCTCCGTGCCGGCACGCTCCTGCACCGCATCCAGCCGCAGGCGCCGGCAAGGCGGAAGATAATCTTCCGGACCCCCGCAGCCCGTACCGGGATAGTAACTGTACCGGAAAAGGAAATGCACCGAACGCTGCTCGTCATCGGGATGATGCACGACGATCTCTTTCAACGCCAGGACACTGCCTCCGGGATAAGGGTCTTTCTCCTCGGCATGGAAGGTCACCCGCACCTTCCCCCCGCCGCGGTCGTGCACCACCTCACGGAGGTGTTTCTCCTCCATGAACGACGAGGAATAACGGTAGCGGTCGTCCCACGAGGGATAGTCACATCCTTTACGGAGCAGGGAGACCGGATAGCGGTGTTCCACACTGCGGTTGAAGTAGTAGAAGGTGAAGCGGTCGGCGGCGTTGGGATCTTCGATCCTCACCAGATGCCAGGTGGAGATGAACTCCTGGCGGGGGTTGCCGTTGGCGTCCACCTGGCGGGTGATGTCGCAAGCCGCTTCGCTGCCGCCGAAGGTATAGCGGATGCCCTGCTCGTCGGTGAGGGTCCAGGCGATGATCCTCCCTCCGGCTTGGCGGAGGAAGGTGATCTCCACATCGCCGGGGGTGAGGAGCAGGACGGTGCTGTCGTCCCGGAGGGCGAAGGTGCCGCTGTGGCCGGGGAAGGCATAGCTGAAGAGGTCGGGCTCCAGGTCGGTCCACCGCTGGGCGGCGGCGAGGAGCAGGTCGCGCTGCTGCTGCACGTCGCCCGGCGGCTGCCAGGAGGAGTAAGGCTGGAGAGAGCGGGTGAGCAGGGGCAGCTGGCGGGTGCCGGTGGCCAGGTAGCCTCCCGGCAGGTCGTCGGCGGTGCCGCGGACGGTCCGGGTGACGGCGCCTCCGCACTGCAGCGACCACCCCAGGCCCGTCCAGCCGGCCTGGGCCGCCACCTTCATGCCCGTGCTGTGGTAGCTCAGCGTAATGCCCACCGCCATATGTTGCCCTTTCAGCGTCCACAGCGGAATGCGTACCGCCGGCGTGCCGCCGTAGAGGGAGCCCCCCACCGTCGCCTGACGCGTGAGGGCCGCCGCCTCCGGCGCCGGCGGCACCAGATGGTCGAGGTCGGGCACCGCCACCTGTGCCGGCGACGGAAAAGAGAGCATGAGCGGCATCAGCCACAACAACCAACCGCGCAGCATACTACGCTCTTTCATCTTCGTTTTTTTTATCTTCCGGTGATGACGATCTTCTTGGTCACGACCCCGAAGCGGGAGGTCATCCGCAGGTAGTAGACCCCCTCATCCAGCTGCTGGCGGTGCCAGAGGAAGGAGTGCATCCCTTTTTCCCCTGCCTCCTCACGGATGACGAAGAGCTCTTTGCCGGAGGCATCCCATAGGGAGATCACCACCTCCGTCCCGGCGGGCAGGGAATAGAGGATGCGTGTCACCTCCGCAAAGGGGTTGGGGTAGACGGACAGGTCGTAAACGCCTGTGGTCTCTTTCCTTTCGACGGTGATGGAGGCCTGCAACTGGCAGCCGGCCGAGTCGGTGACGGTCACCTCATAGGTGCCGGCGCTGAGGGCGGTGAGTTCGGCGCCCCTGTCGCCGGTGTTCCAGCGGATCTCCCAGGGGGGCAGGCCGCTGGTGACGGCGAGGCGGATGGCGCCGTTGCCGCCGCCGGGGAGGACCTCATCCTCCACCTCGTAACGTATCCGTATCGAGTCGGCTGCCACGCGAAGGCTGTCTTCGGCCACACAACCGTAGGCGTCGGTCACCCGGATGCGGTACAGACCCGTGTCGTGCACGGCCAGCCAACGCCCTTCGACGGCGCCGGGCGACCAGAGGTAGCGGACAAAGCCTTCGCCGGCGTCAAGGGTGTCACTCGCCCCCTCGCAGAGGTAGTGGATCTCTTCCGGCAGCTCGTACTGGAGCCGCGAGCAGGGGTCGAGCCACGACTGCAGGAAGAGGCCGTCGCGGTCGTAGGGTTCGCCCCGGCGGCCGGGGTGGTGGAGGAGGCCGCCGGCGGCCAGGCGCGGCGGCAACGGCGCCACCAGGAACGCCGGCGTCAGGGCGGCTTCGCCTCCCAGCCGCCGTGCCCAACGCAGCCGGCCCCCCTCCCACTCCGCCAGGAAGAGGGCGGCGCTCCTGCCGGGGGCCGCCAAGGTGTCGCCGGCGGCTGTCACCACGCGACGCCCCGACAGCAGGAGGAAGAAGATGCGGCCGCGGGGGTCGACCGTCACCCGCTCGACCGCCTCGCAGAGGCTCCCGTCGAAGGTATGGAGATGTATGCCGAGGGTATCGTACACCAGGAGGAAGGCTTCGCCGCCACGGCGTGCGGTGACGGCGGTGTCGCCGCTGCGGAGTGTCCCCGCGAAGGTGCCACCCGCAAGCAGGGCGGCGCCGCCGGCCGCCAGATCATGCAGTGTAAGGGAGGGTGCAACGGCGAGGGTCCGGAGGCGAAGATGTCCCTGCGGGTTGCGGCAGCCGGTAAAGAGGGCGGTCATGCCGCCGCCCAGCAGGAGCGTGTCGCCGCCGTCGAGCGTGCCGGTGAAGGTGCCGGCAAAGCAGAGGGTGTCCTCCCGTGCGGCAAGGCGCGGCACATGCACCGTCCCCGTAGTGCGGAGGAGGGACAGGTCCGGCGGCTGTCCGGGACGCAGGCGGAGGAAGAAAGCGTCGTCGCCGCCGCGGGCGCGCAGCGTGCGCCCCTGCCAGCGCATCTTCAGGAAAACGCCGGCAGCATGGAGGCTGCCGCCGGGGCCGGCATACACGGCGGTGATCCTCCCCCGGAGGTCAGGGGTGATGAGGATGGCGTTCACCCCCTCTCCTTTCGCGTTACAGGTGAGCATGAGGAGGCTGGGTCGTCCGCGCGAGGTGAAGGTGGTGCCCGCGGCGGCCACGCGCTCACGGAAGGCGAGGAAGAGCGTCCACGAGCCGTCGCGGCCGGCGGCGCCGCCCTGCACGTCGCACCCTCCGCGGCACGTCGCGATATCCTTCAGCATGACGAGCCGGCCGGCCGTATCCCAGGCCGCCACGAAGAGACCGTGTTCTCCGGTGGGCACCTCCACCTGCCGGCCGGCCAGCCTCAGCCTCCCGTCAAACATGCCGGCCAAATGTACCGTGCCGGCCGTGTCGACCCCCGCGGCGGCCACCACCAGCGCACGCCCCTCCGCCCCCAGCGAATCCAAAGGGATATACCGCTGGGCCGACAACCAGAACGGGAAACACAACAAGAAGCTCCAGGACAAAGAAAACGCGATCCGGAACATTTTCCCAAGATTCCGGGGAATGTCCCCTGTTCCAATAAATAGTTCCGGAAAGGTGCTTTTTCTTCCCCGGGATCAGGATCTTTTATGTTTCACCACAGTGAATAGCAGGTGGTTATAGGGAAGGCGCACCGCCGGGTCGCGGCGTAGGACGATCAGGCCCTTTCCCGTGTCGTAGACCCAGTCGTTCCAGTCGACCTGGTCGCGGCGGCATTGTACGGCGACGTAGCTGCCTTCGCGCAGGCGGGCCACCGGTCCCGCCACCTGGTGGAGCATCAGGCCCAGGTGGAACGACTGGACGATCTTGTTGCGGCTGTGGGTGAGCACGAGCTTCACCAGTCCTTCACCCAGGCGGGTGACGGTCTCGATCCCCGGCAGTGCGTTCTCCACCAGGTCGAGGCCCTTGCGGATCACCGGCGTGTCGAGCACGCGCAGTGCCTCTTCGTCCTCGTCGTTGGCGAGGTTGATGACGTTCACCTCAAACGAGACCCCTTCGGGGGGCACGGTGAGTCCGGCGAAGATGGTGCTGCCCAACACGCCGGCGCCCTCGCCCTCACGGGAGAGGTACTTTTGCTGGTACTGCACCTTCACGGGCTTGCCGCGCGGGGAGGTACCGTGGCGGGCGGTGAACTCCAGCAGTACGTGATGCCTTCCCCAGCCGGGGTAGTTCATCGTGAAGAGCCCTGCCAGGAGGATGTCGATGCGTTCGCCGGCAAGGGAGGTGTCCGGATCGACATTCCCGGCAAAAACGACATCGTTGCTCCCTTTCTTTTGTCCGGGGGCGATGAAGCCGAAGGTGTGCTCCGTCCCCCGCCAGGAGGCCCGCTCCAGGCGGGGCATCTCCTCCACCTCGCCGATAGGCCGTGCGGCCAGGGAAGGATCCTCGGCCACCAGTGAGCGCAAGACATCGCTCCCTTCGCGGTCGCCGATATCCTGCAAATAGCTGATGGCTTCGTCAACAGTCAGGTCAGAAAGTTTCGTTTTCATCTTTCTTCATATTTTGGTCGATGAATACGATCTCTTTCCTTGTCCGTTCACTCCGGCACTTTCACGGAGAAGCCGGCTTTCCGCACCGCCTCGAGGCTCATCTCCCAGCAACGGTCCTGCAACTGCTCGTCATAGCTGACGGCCGCCGAGCGGCGGCGTGCGCCGTTCTCGAAGTAGGCGCCCGAAACCCCTTCCAGCGAAGGGTCGGTCGAGACATATACGGTCATCTTCGACCCTTCGCGCACCGGCGCCCCCACAGGTCCCCATGTCGATGTCAGTACCTTTGTGTTGATGACGCCCGGATGCAGGGCATTCACGGTGATCTTGCGCCTTCCTTCGAGGAGGCGGTGCAGCTTATAGGCAAAGAGGACATTGCAGAGTTTCGAACGGGAATAGGCGGCCACCGGGTCGAAGTAGTCCTCGTCGTTGAGCCGGTCGAGGTCGATCTCCGTGGCATGCACCATCGAAGAGACGTTGACGATACGGGCCGGCTCGTTCAGATGATCGAGGAGCAGCAGGGTGAGAAAAAAATGCCCCAGGTGGTTGACGGCCCAGGTGAGCTCGTAACCGTCCTCCGAAAGGCGATATTCATGCGCAATAATCCCTGCATTGTTGAGAAGGATGTCGAGCGGCGGACCCTCCTTCACGGTCTCTGCCATCCTTTCCACCTGTGCCAGTGAGGAAAAGTCGGCCGTAACGCCATAGACACTCCCGCCGGGGTGGAGGCGCTCCAGCTCCTTGACCGTGTCTTCCACACGCCGGGGGGAGCGGCCGTGCACCGTGATATCGTACCCCTGCCGTGCCAGCACACGCGCCGTCTCACGGCCGATGCCGTCGGTGGAACCCGTGATCAATATGTGTTTTGCCATGTCTCCCTATCCTTTGTCGTCCAAAATATAAAATTTTCTCCAATCGCGGATCTGTTTCGGGCACGGAGGAGCATTCAATGTGGAGCGGAGGGATATTGGTCAAGTGTCTCGAGCACTTCGAGTGCCTAAAGTTGGAAATTACAAGTGCCTAAAGTCAGTGACACCCGGATTCTGCAAGGCGAAGCCGCAGCGGAATCCGCTGGTGGAACTGACCCTGACCGGAGCCGTAGGCGAAGCGTCAGGGTTACAAGAAAGTGCTTGGAGTACTTAAAGTGCTTAAAATTGCAAGTTACAAGTGACTAAAGTCAATGACACCCGGCTTTCGCGAAGCTTTAGCTGTAGCGAAAGCCGATGGTGGAACTGACCCTGACCGGAGCCGTAGGCGAAGCGTCAGGGTTACAAGAAAGTGCCTGGAGTACTTAAAGTGCCTAAAATTGCAAGTTACAAGTGACTAAAGTCAATGACACCCGGCTTTCGCGAAGCTTTAGCTGTAGCGAAAGCCGATGGTGGAATTGACCCTGACCGGAACGAAGTGGAGCGTCAGGGTTACAAAAAAGTGCCTGGAGTGCCTAGAGTTGAAAGTTACAAGTGCCTAAAGTCAGTGACACCCGCCTCGTGCGAGGCGTAGAAGAAGCGGAATCTGCCGGTGGGCCTGACTCGATACTCCATACTCCATACTCCATACTTCACTTTTGCCTTTTGCCTTACCGGCAAAGTTCTGAGTTCAGAGTATCGAGTATCGAGTTGGCTTTTGACAATGCCTGAACCCTTTTATCTTTTTCCTTTTGTCTTTTGTCCTGGCGAAGGCGGATCGCTTCATCGCATTATCGCTTCATCGTGTCCGTCGCAGCCTCTTCGATCAACATAGCTTTAGCGAAGTTGATTAGCGGAGGCGGATTATCTTTTATCATGTTGAGCTTCCCTGAAGCATCACCATTTCGTTGGCTGTGCATAAAAAGATGATTTATAACCGTTATCTTTATGGATCCGGAAAGGAGGGTTTTGGATGGACATCCTGGTATTCAGTGAACGGGTGACGCCGCGGTTGCGGTGGATATTGCGGGAGGTGTTGTGGCGGCGTCTTGGATTGACCCCGGTGCTGGTGGACGACCGGGAGGCATACCGTCACGGCCATGTGCCGGGGATCACCTATGCGCGGGAGCGTGTGGGGCGGCGGCACGAGCTGGTCGTCTGGCCGGCGGGGCTGCTGCAGGAAGAAGGGATCACGCCGGCACCGCCTCCGCAAGATCATTCCGGGAACGTTCCCGTGCTCTTCCCCGCGCCCCCCGGCTATGACCTGCCCTTCGACCTCTTCTCGGCAGCGTTTCACCTGCTTTCCCGCTATGAAGAATACCTGCCCGGCGAGCGTGACCGCCTGGGGCGCTTCCCCGCCCGGGCTTCCCTGGCGTGGCAAGGCGGATGGCTCGACCGCCCCGTCGTGGACGAATGGGCGCTGTGGCTGCTCAAGCGAATGACCCAAAAGGTGGAAGGACTGCAATACCGCATGCCACCCCTGCGTTTCGTCCCTACCCTGGATGTCGACCAGGCCTTTGCCTACCGCCATAAACCGCTTTGGCGACTGATAGGGGGCGGACTCGTTCAGGGTGACCTGCGACGCCGCTGGCGGGTATGGACCGAAAAGGAAAAAGATCCCTACGACATCTTCCCCGAAATCTTCCGTCTTCATGAGCCTGTCGGGGAGATGCCGCTCCTCTTCTTCCACACGGGCCGGTGGGGCCGGTATGATAAAGGCATTTCACTGCGCCATGAGGCGATGCGCCGGGTGGTACAGTATTGTGCTTCCCGCACGCAACTGGGCATACACCCTTCGGTAAAGGCCGCCCGTGCCCCACGCCTCATCGCCAACGAGAAAGCCCTCCTGGAAGAGATATACGGCCGGCCGGTGATCTACAGTCGCATGCACTACCTCATGCTGCGCTTCCCTGAGATCCCCCGTGCCCTCTTGCAGGCGGGGATCCGGCAAGACTATTCGTTGGGCTATCCCGAAGCTCCGGGCTTCCGCGCCGGCACCTGTCATCCTTTTCAGTGGTACGACCTGGAGCGGGAGGAAGAGACCTCCCTGCTCCTTGTGCCCCTCACTGCCATGGATGGCGCGCTGCGCCACGGCATGCGCCTCTCCCCCGGACAGAGTGTGGAACGGTTGGAGCAGCTCCGCAAGACGATCGAACCTTACGGTGGCCTGCTCGTGACACTTTGGCACAACCATACGCTTGCCGGTGGTGGCGACTGGCAACCGTGGGCCGAAGCCTATTTGCATTGGATGTACGAACATTTTGCTTCTTCATGATCCGGCATCTTCGTCACCGGCAGATCGACAAAGCCGCCTGGGACGCCGTGGTGAGGCAATCCCGGATGGAGGTGCCCTATGCCCTGTCGTGGTGGCTCGACATCCTTTCGCCGGGATGGGAAGGCATCGTGGCGGAAGAGAGGTGGGTGTTTCCCCTGCCGGTGAAACGCAAGATGGGGGTGAAGATCATGTTACAGCCTCCTTTCATCCAGCAGCTCGGGATCTTTTCCATGGAGAAGATGCCCCCTGCCGCCGTGGCGGCCGTGGTGGCAGCACTGCCCCGCTCCATCCTGTACGGCGACATACAACTGAACGAACTGACCCCCACAAGGGGTTGGCCGGGCCAAGTTACCCTGCGGCGCAACATCCTCCTCCACCTCGACGGCAAGGCTTCCCAACGGTACCACACCAACACACGACGCAACCTCAAAAAGTTCCTCGCGACAGGTGCGGAGATACGGGAAGAAGCGGACGGAGAGAGGGAGATGGTCCGTCTCTTCGCCAGGGAGGCACGGCAAAAGACCCCGCATCTGCGGAGAGAGCACTATGAACGCCTGCTCCGGCTGTACCAGCAGATGCGGGAACGTGGGATGCTGCGTCTGTTCGTCGCCCGCCGGAAGGAGGAGCTCATGGGGATGGCTGCCTTCATCGACTGGCGGGGACGGTGGATCTTCCACTTCTCGGCCGCCACGGCGGCAGGCCGGCAGAGCCATGTGCTCACCGGCATCCTCGACCATTTCATCCGCAGTGAGGAGGGATGTGGCAAGGTGCTCGACTTCGAAGGGGCCGAAGCGGAAGGACTGGCCCGTTTCTACCTCGGCTTTGGCGGCAGGGAAGTATGGTATCCGCACTGGACCTTCAGCCGTGTTCCCCTGCTGCCACGCCGCTCATGAGGTGGCCGGACGCTTCTTGTGTCTCTTCTTCCCGGCTTTCTTCGCGGCTCTGATCCTCTCGTGAAGGTATCCTGCCAGATAGATCATGTCCCGTCCGACGGTACGGGTGTACTCGTCGTACTTCATCGCCTCGACAAAGGTATCATCCCAGATGTCGGGCCGCTCCCAGTGACAGGGGATGATGCAACAAGCTCCGTACTCGTGGTAATCGATCCCGTCGGCAGCAGGATTCACCGGGACGGCCAGAAAACCGTCATGGGGGTTGGTATGGTAATCGATCGCCTTGGCGAAGATGGTATAATCGGGATAGTTCCTGCCAAGATTGAAGAAATAGACCGGGTTCTTGGCATAACCCCGCATGGGCATAATGGTGAAGCCCTGGCGTTTGAGGGCTGCGACGATGCGGTAGTTGATGGCCTCGGGACGCAGGCCGCCTGAGAAAACACGGACATTACCCACCTTATAGTAGTTGAGTGCCGTATAGAGCCATATCTGAGCCAGCTGGGTGAGGGAACCGTCGGTGATACCGGCAAAGAGGATCTCGGCCTGTCCACGTTCGCGGATCATGTGCAAAAGAGTATCGCCGATCAGTCGAAGGGTGTCCCTGCGTGCTCCCGGGATGAGCCCCTCCTCCCCCGCCAGCCGCTGGCATTGTTCATAAAGCGCAGGATAAAAGCGCTGACCCGCAGAGCGCGGCAGAGGCACAAAGAAAAAAAACACAAGCAACAGGGCTGGGATGAAAGACCTGGACATCGCGGCGGGAGGTTGTGGCTACGGGGTTAAAAATAAGAAAAATTTCCTCCCTTAAAAAGAGAGGCCTTCTCCCCACCGGGGAAAAGGCCTCTCCCAAAACTTTCAAATGGGATCCTACCGCTCTTTGTGGCAGAACCACCAATCATAACACTCATATTCCTTGAGACGCTGTTCGGCGGTCTCGACATCCGTTGCCGGCGGGATGATCACGCGGCTGCCCATGAACTCATTGTTGGGCCAGTTGGCCGGTGTGGCCACTCCTTCGCTGTCGGATACCTGCAGCGCCTTGACAGCCCGGAGCACCTCGTCAAGGTTACGGCCGATCTCCTGGGGATAATAAATGATCAGCCGGATCGTGCCTTCCGGATCGACCACATATACCGCACGCACGGTCGTAGAGCCTTTCCCGGGATGCAAAAGCCCCAGCTTGTTGGAGACCGTACCCAGGTTGTCGGCAATGATCGGGAAGGGGATCTCCACATCCAGCTTCTCCTTGATCCATTCATGCCATTTGATGTGAGCGAACACCTGGTCGACCGACAGCCCCAGCAGCTCGGCATTGATCTCCTTGAACTGATCGTTCAGCTTCGCAAAGCCGACGAACTCCGTGGTACATACCGGCGTGAAATCGGCCGGATGACTGAAAAGCACCAGCCATTTGCCCTTGTAATCATCGGGAAGCCGCTTCACCCCATGGGTGGTCTGAACTTCCATCTCGGGGAATTTGTCCCCTAACAGCGGAAAAGTGTGATTTGTCTGTTCCATTTTCGTTAAAATTTATTGGTTAATAATTAGTTCTGAGTTATCGAGTATCGAGTATTGAGTATTGAGTATTGAGTATCGAGTATTGAGTATCGAGTCAGTGAGTCCCGGATTTCTTTTCTTATCTTTTCCTTGCTTTGATCTCCACATGAAAGTCCTCGACAACCAATCCGGGAAGTTCCCTGTTGCGGAAATACTCTTCCAACATGCGGTTCAGTTCCTCATCTTCCAGATCCAGGATCTCTTCCGATCCGTCCAGATGAACATGATGATGGCGGCCAATGACCGGGTCGTAACGCATCACATCCCGGTCGGTGCTGATCCGCATGATCAGTCCTTTCTCCACGAACAGATCAAGCGTCTTATAGACCGTCCCTGCCGAAATGTCGGGATCGACCCTTCTCACTTCCCGGATCACCATCTCCGCCGTGGGGTGATTCCGCATCTCCGATATGACTTCCAGGATCACTTTCCGCTGCGGCGTCACCTTCAACCCATGTTCCCTCAATCGCTCCCGGACCCTTTTTTCGTTCTTCATTGGTTCTAGATAATAATTATTCTCACTTAATTCTTACTGCAAAAGAAGAATAAATATTTTAAACTACCAAATCTTTTATGATATTTTTTTATCTGCGCGATTATTTAAGTTTGTAGAACCGATCTGTAATCTGGGAAAAGAGGATATGAAAAAGTGTGACTGATCTTCGGGACCTTTCTTTTTGGATTGCTCCTGGGAGCATGTCAGCGTGAGGAGGAGGAACTCTCCACTGGTTTGATTCCCTGCGGACCGGAGCATTCAGATAAAAAAAAAAGCTGCCCCGGAGGGCAGCTTTTCATCTCTGCATCATTCAGTGTCGCACGACGATCTTGGCCATTCCCATCTTTCCCCGCTCGATCGCCCGCAGGTAATAGATCCCATCGGGAAGGCTGGACAGATCTAACCGGGTAACGGGTCCGGTCATACGGAACTGCATCACAGCCTGGCCGCGCAGGTTGAACACCGTGACCTCAGCCGCCTTGAGTCCCTCCGATTTGAGGATCACAGGCCCCATCGTAGGATTGGGATACACCTCGATCTCCTCGACAGGGATCGTCGGAAGGAAGATACCGCTGGTGCTCTTGGCAATGGTGATGGAGGTGTCCGTGACCAGGAAGTCGAGTCCGGAGATCGTTCCGCCCTGCACCGAGATACTGTAAGTGGTATCCAACGGCAAGCCGGGGATATCCACCATGATCTGATAGTTCCCGTCGGGGATGTTGTCGAAGTGATAGACACCGTTCTCATCGGTATAGGCCCAGGCGATGACGTTATCCTCGACCGTGCTCTTCTGGACGCCGATGAGAATCACCTTGACCTTTTTGACGGGTTCTCCTTCCAGGTTCATCGATTTGAGGTTGGTCCCGCTGGTGTCCCTGTAGATCGCTCCTTCGAGCTGCCCCTGTCCGGTAAGGTCACCGGGTGTGGCCACCAGGGTGATAGTAAGGTTTTGAAGGGTGTCGGCACCGGCATGGACCGTGTCGGCGAGGAACCACAGGGGCGTATCCCCCAGGTAGGTGCCCACATAGTCGGCATAGTTATCGGGATCCGGCAAGGCATACAGCAGGTAATCCCCATAGACAAAATCACGGATCGTGAACCGGCCGTTGGGCATAATGTTCACCATATCGGCCTGAGGGGCAGGCCCCGAACTTCCCAGACGGATAAGGCTCACCATCCCCAGGGTGACCGGCTCTGTACCGTTGTATTGCACCTTCCCTTCCAGGAATGTATTGGGAGAGAGGTTGGCCAGAAACATGTTTTCCGAGTATGAGGGTGCAAGGGTGATGCCGCCCAGGGAGATCTCGCTCTCGAAACGCCCTAAGACGTAAAGGTTGTTATGCCGGTTCACCGTAAAGTCAAAGACACTCATGTTGGCGTTGGCTGATCCGCTGATACCCTGAAGGAAAGTGGCATGGCCATCGGCGGCAAGACCCAGGACATAGATCATCGTGCCTGCTTCCGCCACGGCCAGGGTATCCTCCCCGAACACCAGTGTATCGTTGGCAGCCTCGGTGAGAAAGATCGAGCCATCATAGTTTACCCTTCCACGGGGCGGAGCCATGAGGTCACTGCTGATGGAACGGGCCCAACGGAACATTCCATTCGCGCCGAAATAGGCAACGAACTGATCGCTGGAGTGTCCCGACTTTTTTATCAGATCAAACGCATCGCCGGGCAAGTCGAGTGTATCTCCTGTAAAATAGCCTAGAAGATACACATCTCCCCGGGGAGTGGTAAGGATATCACTCTCTTTTATGAACAGTTCCATTTCACCTGACTTGTACAGACCTTCTCCCTCCCCTGTTTCGATGGTGGTCACCCAGGCGACTGTCCCGTTTTTCCGGAACCGGTAAAGGAAGAAGCTGCTTCCCCCGGGGCTTTCGAGCGGCACATCACCCAGGTCAAGTTTCCCGGGACCAAACTTTCCGGTAAAATAAAAGCCCCCGTCGCCGGTCATCTGAATGGCACTGGGAGAGTATACATTCTCATAAGTACTGGGCACGGACGAGAGGCCCCACTGATATTTGCCATCCGCATTGTAGCGCAACACCATGATGCCATTGCTCTCCTGTGCCTCCGGGAAGGTATCGTCGTCAAAACGGATGGGAGAACCGTAGTAAGTCCCCACGACGGTAAGCGAACCGTCAACACCAAAAGAAAGGTTGGATGGGGTAATGTCGGAAGAGGGTTGCTGACCTACGGCGATGACCTCGTCGGTGGCTCCCCACAATGGATTACCGTTGAGGGAGAAAACCATCACGAAAAGATGGTAAAGGCCCGATGCACCTTTCAGTGTGATATCTCCCGCATAAAGGCTGTCGCCATCGAAATAGCCGGCCACGGCAAAACGGGAACCATCTTCCGCCCAGGTGATGGCCGTGGGATAGATCGAGCAGGTATTATCCGCCGGCAACAGGTTGATATGAGATTGGAGCCGCCCCGTCCGGTCGAAGATGCTCATAAAAATCTTGGGATTGCTGTCGTCATCCTTGAGCTCCACCCCGTCGACGCTCATCACCGTATCGGCATAACTCCCGACAAAATAAAGGTTACCGGTCATATCCACGTAACTGCCCAGATAGTTCACATCCCAGGCACTGGGAGCTATGAATTGCTTTACCCAAACAGGGGTTCCACTGGATGTGATATTGGCAGCATACAGGTTGGTCTGTCCCACCAGATTGAGTGTGATCGTCCCGAATGTGATCGAAGAGCTATTGAACACACCTATCTGAAGGAGAGTGCCATCCGGGTACAGGGAGACATGGTTTTCAATGAGGCCACTGCCACCTCCCCAGTTCTTCATCCAGTTCCCCTTCATCATGTTCTGAGCTGGCGTAATGCCGGGGAACAGGATCCATACCATGGCCAAAAGTAGGGAAATAAGTAGAGTTTTTCTTTTCATACGCTTAGGTTTTTGGTTATTTCTTCACAATCCAGACATCTGTGCCTTGATACGTTTTTTGTTATTGAAAGTTACGGAAAATAGACACAAAAGAGAAACCTCTCAGGGTGCTTCTTCCCCCTTTTTTGATGGAAGTCCTCACAAAAAGGGTGAAAGTGTGGGAAGAAAACTTCAGAGGCGAATGCCGATCACCAGAATATCGTCGATCTGGGGCTCGTCTCCTTTCCAATCGAGGAGGGTTTGTTCGAGGATCCTCTTTTGTTCGTCCATGGGTAACTGATGGATCTTCAACAGCAGGTTTTTGAAGGGACGGGTCTTGAACTTCGCCCCGTCGGGTCCGCCGAACTGGTCGGCATAGCCGTCGGAGAAGATATAGAAGCGGTCGTCTTCCCGGATCTCGATCACGTGGTTGGTGAACGATTCTTTTTCGTTCACCTGTATGCCGATGGGCATCTTATCGCCCTTGTATTCGATCAGCTTCCCGTCGCGAATGAGGATGAGAGGGTTATAGGCGCCTGCGTATTGCATGATCCGTTTTTCAAGGTCGATCACCACGAGGGCCATGTCCATACCGTCTTTGGCCTCGTCGGTCTTGCCGGTCTGTCCCAGCATCAGCTTGATGTAGTCGCGCAATTTGTTGAGGATCCGGTGGGCCTCAAAGATACGGTCTTTGTTCATGATCTCATTGAGCAGGCTCATGCCGAGCATACTCATGAAGGCTCCGGGAACACCGTGTCCCGTGCAGTCGGCAGCAGCCACCACAAGATAGTTCTCATAACGGTAGAACCAGTAGAAGTCTCCCGAGACGATATCGCGGGGTCGGAAAAGAATGAAATATTCTTTCACCGACTCCGCCAGGATCCGTTCGTCGGGGAGAACGGCCGACTGTATACGTTTGGCGTAATGGATGCTGTCTTTGATCTCCCGGTTCTGTTGCGCGATCTGATCACGCTGTTTCTCGATCTCCGATTTCTGTTTCTCGATCTCACGGGTACGCTCGCGCACTTTCTCTTCCAGGATCCTTTTCTCCCGGATCAGCTGTTTTTCCCGGATCTTGATGATGAGATAGATGAGATAGATCGCCAGGACCACCATCAGGATGATGAACCAGGTCGACTGGTAGAAGGGCGGATGAATGCGGAACGAAAAAGTATAGGGTTTCTCGTTCCAGACGCCCTCCGCATTGACGGCCTTCACCATGAAAGTGTATTGGCCGGGCGGGATCTTCTTATAGGTCACCCGGTTGCTGGCAACGGGATCCGACCAGTCCTGATCGTAGTTCTTCAGAAAATAGCGATAACGGATCTTCTGGGGAATGGTATAATGGATGCCGATATACTCAAAGGTGATGGTGTTCTTGTTGAAGGGCAGGACAAGATTGACCGGCAGGTGAGTCACAGGATCGATGCTGTCGCAGTAATCGGTAAGGTCGATATCTTTATTAAAGAGGAGTATCCTGCGCAGGAAGGTGACGGGGGGAGAGGAGTGTTTGCGTTCGTAGCGGGGATCCCAGTGGGCCAGTCCGGCGACGGTACCGATCCACAGTTGATGGTCCCGTCCCAGAGCGACAGCCCCTTGGTTGGTTTCCAGGGGGGTAAATCCCTCCAGGGAGCCAAAGAACCTGATCTTTTCGCTCTCCAAGTCGATCCGGTTCAAACCTTTCTCGTGGCCGGCCCAGATCCGGCCGAGACCGTCATCGATCACAAAATAGATGGTATTGGAAGCCAGTCCGTCGCGGGTGGTGAGCGCGGTGATGTGATAGCCCGTGTCCACCGGTTCCAGATGCCCCAGCCCTCCGTCGGTGGCGACCCACAATCCACCTTTCGTATCGCGGGCAACATCCCTGCACTTGTTGGAAGGAAGCCCTTCCCGGACAGTATACCTCCGCAGCCGCTTCTTTTGCGTGTCATAGCGGAACAGACCGTCACGCGTGGCCAACCACAGCACTCCCTGATGGTAAAGAACACCGGGTATCTTGAGGCGCTGAACAGCCTCATTCCGCAGCGGAGCATTGAACCGACCCTGGCGGAAATAGTAGACCCCCTCTTCGGTGGCACACCAGATGCCGTCATGCTCATCCAGGGCCAGATCGTAGATGATCTTCTGATTCAGGACCGACGTATCGGAATAGTTGGTGATGCGACCGTCCCGGATACGGGAGAGAGTGGCATAACTGGAGGTCCAGATATCGCCGCGGCGATCTTGCAGAATATGGGTGACGGTATAGTCGGGCAAGCCTTGCTCCTTGTCCCACGCGGTGAAATGCTGACCATCAAAACGCACCACCCCCGCATTGGTTCCGGCCCATACATTCCCATCACGGTCGACGGCTACCGAAAAGACACTGTTGTCGGGCAATCCATCCACATCCTGATACACCTCAAAGGTAAACTTGGCATATTCCGACACTCCCCCTCCCAGCGTGCCGAACCAGAGGTTCTGCTGGTTGTCCTCGAAGATCTTCAACACATAATTGTCGACCAATCCGTTCTTTTTGTCCAGATGGCGGAATCTGCCGTCGACAAGCCGGTAAATACCGTCTTCATTGGGACGGCACCAGAGGATACCGCGGCTGTCTTCATAGAAGCCCATGATCACCTCGTTGGCGAGGCCATTTTCCCGATGGGTGACAAAGCGTTTGCCGTCATACATGGAAACCCCTCCCTGGTAGGTGCCGCACCAGACCCGGTCGTGGCGGTCGACATATATGGAAATAACGATATTGGAAGCCAATCCATCCTCCACGGTAAAATGCCGGAACCCTCTGCCGTCGTACCGGTAGATGCCGTGGGTCTGTGTGGCAATCCAGTAGTTGCCTTGACGGTCCTGGTCGATACCCCAGATCACATCGCCGAGGTCGAGATTGCGAAGACTGTCGCCATCGATGATGGTCACACCGGTTTGGGTACCGAACCACATCCGCCCGAGCGTGTCCTCAAACATGCAGATGACATTGTTGTGAAGCAGGCCGTTATGCTGATCATAGCTTACCACGGAATCGCCGCGGAGGATCTTTGAAACGCCGTAATGTGTTCTGACCCAAATGTTGTAACGGCGGTCCTCGTGAAGTTCTTCCACCTGGTCACTGATCAAGCCCTTGGCACGGTTGAGGGTGCGGATCTCCAGACCATTGTAGACACCCAGTCCGCCCCCGTCGGTACCGAACCAGATGTTGCCTTTATGATCACACAGCAGCGTATTGACATAGTTGTCCGGCAACCCTTCCGTGGAATAAAAGCTCCTGAACTCTCTCCCGTCGAAACGGGCCGCCCCCACCTGCGTGGCAAACCAAAGATATCCCTGCTTGTCCTGGATGATGTCGAACACCGAGTTCTGCGGCAGTCCATTGTGAATGTTGTAATTGTCGAATGGAATACGTTGGGCTTCCAGCGACAGAGTGAACGTCAGCAACAGTAATGGCAGCAGCTTCTTCATCCGGACCTTTATGATGTGATAAAGATAAAAAAAATAGAAAAGATGAGGAGGGATCTTTCCTCTCGTAAGATGCAACCGAGAAGAAACCAAAAAAGCAGCCGGCCGGCTGCTTTTTTGGTGGGTATGATCTTCCATCCCAGAAGCGGTATCATTCTCCGGAAGCTTCAGCATCTTCCTTGCCGCGGCTCAGCCATGCCAGCACCAGCATGAAAAGGCCGAAGACCAGCATGAAAAGACCGGTCCAGAGATTGATGTTGATATTCAGGGAACGTTCGTACATGGCATCACCGTTCGTGGCAAGACCGTAAACGGTAAGAAGGGCTCCCAGGATGGAGAAAAGCATTCCGATCGGTATTTTGATATCCAGTCCCATGGTTCAAATTTTTTAATGTTTTTTTTACCAGAAGATGATCGTCAGGATGATGGCGATAAGGCCCACGATGATGGCCAGGAACTCCGGAGATTTGACGAAGGGCACCCCTTCGGTGGAGACTTTGGGGGT
Organism: Bacteroidales bacterium; assembly: GCA_027067975.1. Taxonomy (GTDB): domain Bacteria; phylum Bacteroidota; class Bacteroidia; order Bacteroidales; family VadinHA17; genus DRPN01. The sequence continues at coordinate 25,604 of JAMOUS010000060.1, forward strand.
GAGGGAATAAACCAGTCCTTTCAATTCTTCGTCGCTCTTTTGCTGACGGGTCATCAGGGAGATGACGACCGTGAGCACGAGGGCCAGGGAGAAGGCGAAGATGGCGGTCCAGAAGTTCTGTGCCATTTCGCTAGGGTAAGTGTGGACGACGGTGCCGAGCCAACCGCCTTTCACCAACGAGGTGGCGCCGGAAGGCTGAGTGAGACCGTGGTGAACGGCGGCGATGAAAGTCCCTGACAACAGACCGTAGAACGCCCCGTGGCCGGTGGTGCGCTTCCAGAACATACCCATCAGGAAGGTGGCGAAGAGCGGAGCGTTGATGAAGGCGAAGATCAACTGCAGGAAGTCCATCACATTGTTGAACACCCTCGCCACATAGGCCGTGAGGATACTCAGCAACACTCCGATGACGGTGGTCCACTGCCCCACCTTCAGGTAGTGCTCGTCGGATCCTTTCGAATAGATATAGCTTTGATAGATGTCATAAGTCCATACCGTGTTGAAGGCCGTGACATTGCCGGCCATCCCCGACATGAAACTTGCAAAGAGCGCGGTGATCCCCAGACCGAGGAGACCGATGGGATAGTAGGTCTTCAGCAACATGGGGATGACGGTGTCGTAATTATAGCTGTCGCCTTTGAGCGGCAAAGAGAAGCTGATATTGGGGTCGACGGTCATGGCAATGGCGATCATCCCGGGGAGAATCACCAAAAAGGGGATGAACATCTTGGGGAAGGCGCCGATGAGGGGGGTCTTGCGGGCGGCTGTCATGTCGCCGGCGGCCATGGCGCGCTGCACCACGAGGAAGTTGGTCCCCCAGTAGCCGAACGAGAGGACGAAGCCCAGGCCCATGATCAAACCGAACCACTCCACCCCCATGGGGTTGGCGTCGGCACTGCCCATGAACTTCCACGTATGGGTCCAGGCCCCCGGCTGATAGCCGTTGGTGACGGCTACCACATCCAGTTGCTGTTTGAGACCTTCCCAGCCGCCGATATGAATGAGGGCGAGAATGACCAAGGGTGTGAAACCCAGCACGATCAGGAAGAACTGTAGCACCTCGTTGTAGATGGCCGAGGAGAGCCCCCCCAGATAGGTGTAGATCAACACGATCAGGGCCGAAATGAAAAGATAAACATCAAAAGGGGTCATATGCCATCCCAGCACGTTGAGCTCAAACTGGAAAGGCAGTATGGTCTGGGCCAACAACGCCAGGGCATACATCGAGATGCCCGAGGAGAAGATGGTCATCAAAGCGAAAGAGAAAGCGTTGAAGCCCCTGGTCTTCTCATCGAAACGCAGCTTGAGGTACTCCGGCACCGACCGGGCCTTTGAGCCGTAATAGAAGGGCATCATAAAGATGGCCAGGAAGATCATGGCGGGGATGGCCCCCAGCCAGTAGAAGTGGACCGTCGTAGCGCCGTACTTGGCGCCCGAGGCGGCCATGCCGATCACCTCCAGGGCTCCCAGGTTGGCCGAGATAAAAGCCAGACCTGTCACCCAGGCAGGCAGGGAGCGCCCTGCCTCCAGAAAAGCTTTCGACGACTTCATGAACTTTTTCAGGGCCCATCCGATGCCCAGTACAAAGGCGAAGTAGATGATGATGATGGCGTAATCAACCCATCCGAGCATGAACGAATTTTCCATTTGCCAGCGGTTTTTGGTTTCAGGTTAGAAAATCATTTAATTAGCCTCTCCTGACCCGGTATATGTTGTCATTCAATTCTTTTCGCACCGTCGCCCACTTCGGCCACGTAAAAATCGGCCTTGAGACCGGTCTTGGCATTGTAGGCCTTGTCAAGTTGTTCGATGAAGGCATCGGTTCTGTCTTTTTCGACGAGGCTGACCGTACATCCGCCGAAACCTGCGCCGGTCATGCGTGCACCCAGCACACCCTCGATTTGGCGGGCTTCGTCGACAAGGGTGTCGAGTTCGATGCCGGTCACCTCATAGTTGTCGCGCAGGGAGGCGTGGGATTCGTACATCAGCTCGCCGAACCGTTTGAGGTCGCCCTTCTTGAGGGCATGGATCGCCTCCAGCACTCGGGCATCCTCGGAGATCACATGGTAAGCCCTGCGGCGGACGGTCTCGTCGGGGATCAGATGCTGCAACCGCTCGAACTCGGCCAGGGAGAGCTCACCCAGGTTGCGGATGGGCTTCTCGCGACGGATATATTCCACTGCCTTCTCACATTCGGCCCTGCGCTCGTTGTATTTCGAGTCGGTGAGCTTGCGCTGCTTGTTGGTGTTGGTGATCACCAGGCGGTGGTCCTTCAGCTTGAGCGGCACCAGCTCATAGTCGAGCGTGTCACAGTTGAGAAAGACCGCATGGTTGGCTTTCCCCATCCCGACGGCAAACTGGTCCATGATGCCGCAGTTCATGCCGACGAACTCGTTCTCGGCACGCTGAGAGATCTTCACCAGGTCGAGCCGTGACAGGGAGGTACCGGTAAGGTCGTTGAGCGCATCGGCCGTGACCATCTCGATCGAAGCCGACGAAGAGAGCCCTGCCCCGTTGGGAATATCCCCCGAAAAAAGCATGTCGAAGCCGGCAGGCTCCATGCCCTGATCGATCATTTCGTTGATCACCCCCAAAGGATAGTTGACCCACTGGTCGTCCACCTTCTCCGAGAGACGGTCGAGCGGAACCTCCGTACGGAAATCGAAGTTGGTGCTGGCAAAACGGACGACTCCCTCGTCGTTGGGACGGATCACCAAATAGGTGCCGAAATTGAGCGCACAAGGAAAAACATAGCCTCCGTTGTAATCCGTATGTTCCCCGATGAGATTGACCCTCCCCGGAGCGAAATAGACCGCAGGGGTCTTCCCCCTTTCGCCGTATAACGAGAAGAAACGCTCCTTCAGTTCTTTCAGATCGACCATGCTTTCTTGATTAGGCGTTGGCAATCCAGATTCAGGGATACAAAAGTAAAACTATTTGGAAAATAACCTCGACCGCCACGGAAAAATTGAAAAAGGTCAGGAACGGCCGGACGGATGAGATCAGGATATCCCCCGCGGCCGTGGCAGATACGGCTGTCGGAGAGAATCAGAAGATCGTACAACCGTTCAACTTGCCAGGAGAACCTATGCCTTCCGTATTGAGCCGGAGATGCAATAACCCTTCCAGGCAAACAGGATGAGGGGAAGCGAATTCGGTATTTATTTCGTGACGCTCACGGGAAATTCTATGCGTGTCTGTTCCGGATTGAGAAATTCCAGGATATAGAGGCCAGGGCGAGGGAAAATATGACGGTAAGTAACTTCCTGGGGAACCGCAAAACACAAACAGGGCTTATCGGTGGCAACGAAGGCAAAAGCTTTTATATAGACGATGTTCCCTTGGGAGGTGGACTGGACCTTTACCACTTGTTGACAACTGTTGGAGCGGGGACAGATGATCTTGAGGACCAGTGTATCGCCTCTTGGGGTTGTATGTGGGCCTTCGACGCGGAGGATGGGCCAGTGATGCAGTCCGTCGGGGACAGGGAGAAGAGTCTCGGGGTCTGCCGCTTTTTTACAAGATGGCAGAAGTACAAAAACGTTGAGGACCGCCCCCAAAAGGGCCAAAGATGAAAGAGGGAGCTTTGTCATGATCGGAAGGTCAGAACTTTTTCACACGGAGATGGCAATAAGGGGTCCCCCCGGTCTTGTTGTAGTAATCCTGATGATACTCCTCGGCCGGCCAGAAAGGGACGGAGGCATCGAGGATGCGGGTGACCACATCGTACCCTTTCTCCCGGAGGAGGGCGATCAGGTTTTCGATGATCCTGCGTTCCTCTACATTGCTGCAAAAGACGGCCGACATGTATTGTTCGCCGATGTCGGGTCCCTGTCCGTCAAGTTGGGTGGGATCGTGGATCTCGAAAAAGAATTTCGCAAGATCTTCGTAGGTGATCCGTGCAGGATCATAGGTCACCTCGAGGGTTTCATAATGTCCAGTGGTACCGCTGCACACCTCTTCGTAGGAAGGATGCTCCTTATGTCCGCCCATATAGCCCACCCTTGCGGCCACTACGCCGGGAAGCTTGCGGAAAAGATGTTCCATCCCCCAGAAACATCCCCCCGCGAACCAGGCCGTTTTGAGACCCCGGGAATCCTTTTCGTTCATACCGGTGTCATTTGATCATGGTGAGGAGCATCTTGAAAGGTCCGGGGGCCGCAACGGCATGGGGGATATCCGCCGGCATCAGGATACTTTCCCCGGACTCGAGCCGGTGTTTCTTCCCGCCGATGACGATCTCACCGATACCTTCGATCACCTGGACCAGCGCTTCATAAGGAGAAGAGTGTTCCGAAAGCCCTTCCCCGGCCGAAAAGGCGAACAGTGTAACATTGCCATGGTCGCTTTTGATGACCTGCTTACTGACGATGCCGCCGGATGTGTAATCGATCATCTCTCTGAGGCGGAGGATCCGTGCGGTTGGGAAGGTCACCTCTTCCTGCTGCTTTTTTCCCATGATGAATCATTTTTGTTCTTCCGGGATCAAAATAATCCATCTTCGCGGGAATATCAAGGAAAGGTATAAAAAAAAAGCCGGCTCAGGCCGGCTTGCACGGAAAGGCTCCTTTATTTTTCCTGCTCCCCCTCCTTTTGTTCTTCCTCTTCTTTTTCAGCCTTTTCATGTTCTTCGGAAGCTTCCCCCACCTCTTCTTCCGCTTCCTTCTCTTCTTTTTGCTTGATCACCTTCCCGTTCTCATCGATAACAAGTTCGATCTCGATCCCCTCTTTTTTCAGCTCCACCTCATAGTTCTTCCCTTCGGGGGTTTCGCACAGTTCCACCTCTTCGATGGTATAATCGCCCCATTCGGCCTCAAGAGTGTCCACCACCGCTGCCGGCAATTCGGTGTGTTCGATCTCCTGTTCGGTCTCTTTCCACGTACCGTCAGCAGCGAACTCTGCCGACATTTTCTTACCGTCGAGGATAAACTCAGCCTCGTACACTCCCTCTTCTTCCTGCTCCCACTCTACCTGGGTGGCATTGGCGAACTTGGCCTGGAAGGCTTTTTCCACAGCTTCAGGAACCGCTTTGTTCTCTTTTTCTTCGGTTCCCTTTTTCTTGCCCTGGTTGCAGGACACCAGCATGATCCCTGCACTCAACAGCATGACGAGAAAGATCGTTGTCCTTTTCATAGCTTTCTTGTTTTAGGTTATAGGTTAGGATTTTATTTGAAGTGAAGATAGAGAATTTTTTATTGACATACAATGTATTATTGAATCCCTTTAAGATTTTTTAACATTTTTTCTCACACTCCCTTCCGACGGGGAGAATTGTTCGGAAAAATTTGGATAAAGAACATATGTTCACTATCTTTAAAGAGACAAAATCACATGCAATGCGGATAGCGATCCCCACGAATGATCATGAGAAGATCGCCGGTCGCCTGAGCGAAGCGAGAGGGGTGATGGTATACCGGTTCGAGAAAGGAAAATTGCGGGGGCGGTTGTTTCGGTATTTCCGTTTTTGGAAGATTTTGCAGAATGAGGGGCTGAAAGACCGCTTTTTCAGGCGTTTTTCGGAATGTTTTCGCGAATGTGACTGGCTGGTGGTGAAAGATATGCATCCAGGTCTGGAGGAATACCTCCGCAATTCGGGCATTCGGATCCATCAGACCCAAAAAGAACGTTTGTCGGAGATCGTGGAAGAGATGTTCCAGCTCATCCATAATGAAGCATATGTACAGACTAAAGAAGTATCACGGTGACAGGGTCCAGTCGCTCACTTATGAGAAAGACGGACGCGCCGGGTCGGTTGGCATCATGGCTCCCGGCGCATATGAGTTCGGAGCTATGGAAAGAGAAAGTTTCACGGTGTGTGAGGGAGAGATTCGTGTGAAAGTGGGTGACGCTACCGAATGGAAAAGTTACGGCAAAGGGGAAACTTTCGTCATCCCCGAACACGCCAACTTCAAGCTCCAGACCGACGACATTGCCACCTATTACTGCGTATACGGGTGACCCGTCTCTTCTCCGTGGGCGAACAGGTTAGCCTTTTGTTGTTCCGTGAAGGGAGGGTCTCTTTCGGAAGATTTTGGTTATTGAGGGATTTTTGTATTTTTCGGGTAACCATTCACAAAACCTGATCAACCATGGAGAAGAACGATCGCAGAAGTTTTTTGCGCCGTAGTTTTTTGGGCCTGGCCGCCACGGTAACGGCAGGACGTTTGGTATATGCCGGAGGAAAAACGGAGCATGCCTTCCCCGTGGATAAAAATGACACTCCGTCCCTTATCACCCGCCGTTTGGGAAAGACGGACATGGTTGTGCCGGTGGTGAGCATGGGGGTGATGCGCGCCGACAACCCCGCCCTCGTTCGCGCAGCTCTTGACAAAGGGATCCGCCTTCTCGACACCGCCCACACCTACCAGGGCGGCCGCAACGAAGAGATGCTCGGGAAGATCCTCAAAGATGTCCCCCGCAATTCCTATTATCTTGCCACCAAGGTAAAACCCGACGGATATGACAAGACAAAGGGGGATTTCACCGACGATGAAAAGGTAAAGCGCACTTTCCGGGAGAAATTCGAGATTTCCATGAAACGATTGGGCATCGGCTATGTGGACATTCTTTTCCTCCATGCCATCAACAGCCGGGCCGCAACACTCAATCGGGCGGTGCAGGAGGTGATGCAGGAGATCAAGGAAGAGGGTCGCACCCGCTACCTGGGGGTCTCTACCCACAGCCACGAGCCGGAGGTGATCCGCGCCGCCGTCGACAGCGGCGTGTATGATGTGGTGCTGGTGGCTTACAACTACCGCCAGGACCACAAGGATGAGATCCTGAAAGCCTTGGAGGAGGCCCACAAGGCCGGCATCGGCGTCATCGTGATGAAGACCATGGCCGGTGGCAGGCCCCCCAAGTCGGGACCTGCCCTCAGCATGGGCACCGCACTGAAGTGGTCGCTGCAGAGCGAATATGTGGCCACCTCCATCCCCGGCTTCACCTCGTTCGACCAGCTGGAGGAAGACATTGCCGTGGCACGCGACCTTACCTTCACCGAGGAGGAGAAGCAGCTTATCGCCCAGGCCATGCGGGGCGACACGCTCTACTGCGACGCCTGCGACGAGTGTATCGATCAGTGTCCGCATGAACTGCCCATCCCCGACCTGATGCGGGCCTATATGTACACTTACGGCTACCGGGAGACACGCAAGGCCCGCGAACTGCTCGACCACCTCGGCGTCACCCCCGGTGCCTGTGCCTCCTGCGACGAATGTACCGTCACCTGCCCCAAAGGCTTCGCCGTCGCCCGGAAGATAACCGATATCACACGCCTCCGCGAGATGCCGCAAGCATTCCTCACCTGAGAAGGATCCTCTATGCCCAACAGAAATACGACATGAAAAGAACAAAATGCTTTTTTATTGGGGGGATGCTCCTGACCATAAACATCTCCCTTACCGCCCAAACGGATACCCTCTTCCCTCCCTTCGATGGATATCACATCCTCCATGAATACCCTGTTTATCACGGGGAGAATCTGTGGGATTATATCGACGGAGCGGCGGACAATTATCTTAATTACCATTTTCAGGACCTGCATGTTGCCGAGTATGCCAAGGGGAAAGACCGCATTTTTTACAAGGTGGAGATTTACCGCCATGAGGATCCGCTGTATGCTTTCGGCATCTACAGTTCGGAACGGTCGCCGGAATACCGTTTTGTGAAGATCGGCACCCAGGGTTTCGAGGAAACGGGACAGTTGTTCTTTCTGAAGGGTTCACATTATGTAAAGGTGATGGCAGTGAACGAGAGCCGCCGGGGTGAGACGGAACTGGTGGCCCTGGCCCGGTCGGTGGCCGAACATCTGCCCGGACCGACTGCCTTCCCCTCGGAGTTGCGGCTTTTCCCCGACGAAGGCAAGGTGCCGAACTCCGAGAGGTTCATCGCCTCCGACTTCCTAGGATATTCCTTCTTCGAAAAGGTGTTTACGGCCCTTTACCGCATAAACGGAAAGGAGTTCACTCTTTTCCTGGTATACCGGGAGGATCCCGCCAAAGTGAAAGCCCTGCTCAGTGAGCTATATCGCACTGTCGAGGGAGAAGTCCCGAAAAACCTTCCGGAAGGAGATCGCATTCTCAACGATAAATACAACGGACGCCTTTTCATCATCTGGGAAGGAAAACTCCTCTTCGGCTTTCGCGATATCGACGACGAGGCAGTGATCCGGCCTCTCGCCGCCGCACTCCTGTTCCGATACCGCACCGGAGAGAGAGATGATCTCTATCCGGGAACATCCCAAAGACCCTGATTCCGAAGATCTGAAATTCTGTCGTTCCCTGACCAGAAAGAGGAGAAAGGAGACATGTCTTCATAATTACCACTTTATCAATATTTTAGAAACAACTCCTCCCGTCTTGTCCTGTTAAAAATTCTTAAACATCCCGACTTCTCCGGATTTGGTATGCAAATTGAGAGCATTCGGTCAGAAGGAGGAAAGATCATGAAAAAAAGACTTTTCCGGCGTCTGCCGGTTTGGATGAAAGGCTTTTTCCTGTTTGTTTTTCTTTTGCCGGCACCTGCCAGCGCCCAGTACTTCGGCAGGAACAAGCCTTATTATAAAAAATTCCGGTACAAGGTTTACGAGACCCCCCATTTCGACATCTATTACTATCTGAAGAACGATTCGGTGCTCAACCAAATGGCGCGGATGAGTGAGGAGTGGTACCGTCTGCACCGTGAGAAGTTTAACATCGACTTGAAGGGGCACAACCCCCTGTTCCTTTATAACAACCATGCGGATTTCCAGCAGACCACCACCATTTCGGGTGAGATCGGCATAGGCACCGGCGGGGTGACCGAGGTGCTGAAGAACCGCATCGTCTTCCCCATTACCCCGATCTTTGCCCAAACCGATCATGTCCTGGGGCACGAGATGGTACATGCTTTCCAGTACACCCTCATCCTCCACGGCGACTCGACCAATATGAGCTCGCTCAACAACCTGCCGCTATGGATGGTCGAGGGAATGGCCGAGTATTTCTCCATCGGCAGCCACGATCCCCACACGGCGATGTGGATGCGCGACGCCATACTGCACGACAAGTTCCCCACTTTCAAGGATCTGAACACCGATCCTCGCTATTTCCCCTATCGGTGGGGCCAGGCGTTCTGGGCTTTTATCGGCAAAACGTGGGGCGATGATCTGATCGTCCCCCTTTTCCAGCGTACGGCCATGGTGGGCTACGAACAGGCGATGAAGGATGTGCTGGGCCTGAGCGCCACCACCATCGAAGGAATGTGGAAAAGCGCCTATACCCTTTATTACAAAAAGTTCCTCCCCGACAGTGTGGAACACCTGACAGGCGTCAAGGTGGCCTTCCCCGGCAATGCCGGCGACGTGAACGTTTCCCCTTCGCTCAGCCCCGACGGGAAATACCTTGTCTTCCTTTCCGAGAAGGACGTGATCTCGTTCGACCTCTTCCTGGCCGATGTGGCCAAACGCAAGGTGGTGAAACGCCTTTCGGCCACGGTACAACACCACGAGATCGACGCCATGAACAACCTCGAGTCGGCCGGCACATGGTCGCCCGACAGTCGCTACTTTGCCTTCACCGTCTATGACAAGGGCAAGAATGCCTTGGTAATCGTCGATGTGAAGAGGAACAAGCTCTCGAAGAAGATCTTTGTGCCGGGGGTGCCGGCCTTCTACCAACCGGCCTGGTCACCCGACGGCCGCAGCATCGTCCTCGTGGGCCTTGTCGACGGCCAACCCGACCTCTTCCAATACTTCCTCGACAACGAGGAGGTGTACAAAATCACCAACGACCGTTACTCTTATCTCCATCCCTGCTGGTCGCATGACGGCCGTTACCTGGTGGTGGCCACCGACCGCACGCCCGTGCCGACCGACATGCCCTACCTCCATACCAACCTGGCACTGATCGACATGAAGACGCACAAGATCACCGTCCTGCCCGTCTTCCCCGGCGCCGACAACCTCAACCCCCTCTTCTCGGTCGACGACCGGTCGATCTTCTTCCTCTCCGACCGTGACGGGAAGCGCAACCTTTACCGTTATGATCTGGAGACGGGCAAGGTGTTCCAACTCACCGACTATGAAATCGGCATTACCGGCATCACCCAATACTCTCCGGCCGTGAGCATCTCTCGCCACGACAACGAGCTGGTCTATTCATATTATTCCGACAACAAATACACCATCTACAAGGCCTTGGTGAGCGACTTCCCCGAGAAAGAGGTGTCACCCGAGTCGGTCGACTTCGAGGCCGGCATCCTGCCTCCCCTACGCCATGTGGGGGTGAACATCGTCGACCGCGGGCTGATGCACCGCGAGCCCCTGACGGCCATCCACCCCGAGGATTACCTTAAGAAACCCTACAAAGCCCGTTTCCAGCTCGACTATATCTCCAACGTACAGGCGGGGATCAGCACCAACAGTTTTGCCCGCGGCATGACCGGCAGTGTCTTTGCCATCTTCAGCGACATTGCCGGCACCCAGCAGCTTTTCACCGCGCTGGCTCTCAACGGGGAGATCTACGACTTCGGCGGACAGATCACCTACATCAACCAAATGAACCGCCTCACCTGGGGCGCTTCGGTGTCGCATATTCCTTACATGAGCGGATATTCCTACGTCAAACCCGACACGCTGCGGATAGGCGACCGTTATTACCTGGTCGACAACCTGGTGTATGACATCATCCGCACTTTCGAGGACAAAATCGAGCTGTACGCCTATTATCCCATCTCCACCACCAAACGTCTGGAGGCGGGGGTGTCGCAGGCATTTTACTACTATCGCATCGACGAGTGGAACAACTACTACGATCCGGTCTATGGGACCTACATGGGAGGCAATCGGCACAAACTCCCCGCCCCGAAAGGGTTCAACATGCAGACGGTGTATGCCGCTGCGGTGCTCGACAACTCCATCAACGGGCTGGCCTCGCCCATGCGCGGGGCACGGGGACGTCTCGAAGTGGAGAAATATTTCGGCGTATATGATTTCCTCGCGCTCACCGGCGACTACCGTAAATACTTTTACCTGCGCCCCCTCACTGTGGCGGCACGAGGGATCTACACCGGTCGCCTCGCCACCAACGGCCGTCAATTCTCTCTGTACCCCCTGACACCGAGCTATCCGTGGTATATGCATGGCTACGACAATTACAAGGTATTCGACGGCATGCCGGCCGACCAGGCCAGTTTTATCCTTGACCAGTTTTACGGCAACCAAATGGCTGTGGCCAACATGGAGGTGCGGTTGCCCCTGGCAGGACCCAAGCGCCTCGGTCTTATCAAGGTAAAGTATTTCTATACCGAACTGGTTGGCTTCCTCGACGGCAGCCTCACCTGGGACCGCGGCGACCGCATTAGCCTCGACTACACCGATTACGATCCTTCCAACCGCGTGCCACTCTTCAGCACCGGCTTCTCGGCCCGTGTGAACGTCATGGGAGCCATTGTCGTGGAACCTTACTACGCCTGGCCCCTCATCGGCGACCGTATGGGACACGGATACTTCGGAGTAAACTTCCTGCCAGGATGGTAAGGCGACAAGGCCAAGACAAAAGACAAAAGGATATAGATAAAAGAAGGCCCGCCTTCGTCCGGTCACCCGGACTCCGGCGGACGAGGAAGGCAAAAGGCAACCGTTTTTAGTATCGAGTTCGGAGTATGGAGTATCGAGTATCGAGTATCGAGTTTTCGTAGTACCAGCCTATCCCACGCTCCCCTCCGCTAGTTTTCCGGCGGCATCCAAATAGGCCTGTCTACCCTTACGCCACTCATCTGGATTGCCCCAAATGTACTTTCTTACCGATTGAATATTGGAGCATTGGAATTTGTAGTTTGGAATTTATTTGGAATTTGGAATTTTCCCGAAGGGATGCCTTCGGCAGGAATTTGGAATTTTCCGAAAAGGATGCCTCCGGCAGGAATTTTCCGAAAACTCCCAACTCGATACTGGGAACTCCGAACTCGGTACTTTGCCGGTAAGGCAAAAGGGTTAAGGCAAAAGGCAAAAGTGGAGTATCGAGTTTGGAGTATCAAGTCAATTCCACCATCGTCTTTCGCATCGCCTCCGGCTCGCGAAAGCCGGGTGTCACTGACTTTATTCATTCCCCCATCACCACCACGGTGACGCCGGCGCCGCCGCGGTCGACATGTTCGTCGTGGCACCGTTCCACCAGCTCATGGGCGTGCAGGAAATCACGTATGGCTTCGCGCAGGATACCGTTGCCCTTACCGTGGATGATACGCAGTTCTTTTTCGCCGACCATGACGGCTTCGTCGAGGAAAGCGGTGACTTCCTGCAGGGCTTCTTCGACGCGTTTTCCGCGTATGTCGATCTCGGGACGGAAATGGATGCGGCGTTGCCGCATCTCCTCTTGCCATGGCGCCGGAGAGGCGCTGCGCCGCTGCCGCCGGCGGTACTCCTCCTCACTCACCCCTTCCAGCTTGCCGGCAGCGACGTGGGTGGTGAGGTTGCCAAACGCCACCAGGCAGGTATCCCCCTTGACCGAGATCACCTCACCCACCGTGTCGGTCCCTTTCATCCGCACCTTGCTCCCTGCGCGGAGGGAGAGGGTCGGGGCAGAGATCTCGGGCTCATGCTTTTTGCGGTGGCGTCGCACCTCGCGGAGGTGTTGTTCCAGGCTCTTCTCCTCGGGAGGGTTCTGCTGCAACCGTTCTTTCAGCGCCTCCAGCTCCCGGCGGGCGGTGCGGGTACGTTCCTTCTCGGCCTGGGCTTCGCGGATCTCACGGATGGTACGTTCGATCTTGCGGTTGACGTCGGAGAGGAGCCGCCCCGCCTCCTCCTGGGCCTTGTCGAGGATCTCCCGGCGGCGGCGGCGCAGCGCCTCCATCTCCTGCTCATACTCCTCCAGCAATGCCTCCAGCCTTTTCTCCGCCTGCCGGATGCGACGGCGTTTGCTCTCCCAATAGCGTTTGTCGCGGAGGATCTCTTTGAGATGTTTGTCAAAGAGGACATGCTCCTCCCCCACCTTCGAGGCCGCCTCTTGCAGCACCTCCTCCGGCAGGCCGATGCGCCGTGCCATCTCGAAGGCGAAAGAACTGCCCGGCTTCCCGATATCCAGACGGTAGAGCGGCTGCATGTTGCCATGGTCGAAGAGCATCGCACCGTTGACGATGCCCTCTTCCGAGGCGGCCAGGTGCTTGAGGTTGGTATAGTGGGTGGTCACCACGCCATAGACGCCCTTGGCGTTGAGGCGCCGCAAGACGGTCTCGGCCAGCGCCCCGCCGAGCATCGGCTCGGTGCCGGTACCCAGCTCGTCCATGAGCACCAGGGTGGCAGGACCCGCATGGCGCAAAAAGTGTTTCATCGCCAACAGGCGTGAGCTGTAGGTACTCAGGTCGTTCTCGATCGACTGTTCGTCGCCCATGTCGAGGAAGATGCGGTCGAAGATCCCGAAGCGGCTTCCCGCCGCCACCGGCACGGGCAGGCCGCACTGCAACATGTATTGCAACAGGCCCACCGTCTGCAGGCATACCGATTTTCCGCCTGCGTTGGGACCGGAGATGACGAGGATGCGTTGGTGCCCGTTCAGCTCGATGTCGAGGGGCACCACCTGGCGGCCCTCTTTCCGGAAGTTGACCACCAGCAGCGGGTGACGGGCCTGGTGCCAGGCGACGAGGGGTCTCTCCTCCACCGCAGGGACACTCCCCTGGAGGTCGCGGCCGAAGAGGGCCTTGGCCCGCACCAGGTCGATCTCTCCAAGCCGGGCAGCGGAAGCAAGCAGTTCAGGCACATACGGACGCACCTGGCGGGTGAGCTCCTGCAGGATCCGTTCGATCTCCCGTTCCTCGGCAAAGCCCAGGGAACGGATGTCATTGTTGATCTCAACGATCTCTGCCGGTTCGACATAGACGGTACGTCCCGTAGCCGACTCGTCGACGATGATGCCGGGAATCCGGCGTTTGTGGGTGGCAGGCAGGGGGATGACCATACGCCCCTGCCGCAAGGTGGGGGCGGCGTCGTCCTCGACCCATCCGGCCCGGCGCGCCTGTTGCAGGATCCCCTGCAGCCGGGCAGAGAGTCCCTGGCGACGGGCAGAGAGTTCGGCCCGGATCCTGCGCAGCGCGGGCGAGGCCGTATCCTTTACCGTACCCCGCGGTGTGAGCACCCGGTCAATGTGCTCCAGCAACACCGGATAATAACGCACCGCCCCCATCATCTCCCGCAAACGGGGATACCGCTCCCCATCCAGACCTTTCGCAAAGCGGGCCACCGCCCGCATGGTCTCCAGCGACCGCCGCAGGTCGTAAAGCTCCTCTATGCTCATTACCGTCCCCTCGGCGGCGATGCGTTCCAGCACCGGCGTCATGTCGATCATGCTCCCGGCAGGGAGGTCTTTCCCCTCTTCCAGCAAGCCCATGAACTCTTCCGTCACGTGCAGAACTTCCCGGATGCGGCCGGCTTCCGTCGCAAAGGAGATCTTCTCCAGCTCCCGTTCCCCCATGGGCGAAAGCAGATGACTCCCCACCAGGCGGCGGATATGCCCGAACCCCAACTTCTCCTCTATGTTGTCAGGATAGTTCCCCGTCATAGAAGGCCTTGGATATACCTATTTAAATATCTATTTAAACACCTATTTAAATACCTATTTTCAGGCAGCGGCATTCTAGATGAAGGATCAGAAGTTCAGTTCGATGGTGAGCAGGCTCACGGGGTTCCACCGGATGAAGAAAAGGTCGTTGCGAACCTTTTCTTCGCGGGGCACCCCTTCCTGGTCCCAGGTAAAGTCGGTGCCTTTTTCGTGGTTATAGCCCATTTCGGCATTGGTTTCGATCGAGAAGGAGAGTACGTCCGTCGCATGGAGGGTGATGCCGGCGATGGGCATGAGCACCCCGCCCAGGCGCCGTGTTTGCAATTTACGGTAATCTCCCGCAATCACGCCACCGTTCTCGGTGTACTTTACCGCACTCATCATCATCAGGTCGACTGCCAGGTAAGGTTCCAGAACTTTTCCCGCAAAACGGTATCCCCAGCCACCGCCCATCTGCACGTCGGAATAGAGGTTGACTTTCATGTTGTCGGTGACCGATTCGTCACGGTTGCGCTGGAAATAATCGAAACGTGCCCGGACAAAATACCCGCTTCCGATATCACGGCGGTAGACGAGGCCGTGGAAGATCACCGGCCAGAACTCCTCCTGGTCGTCGATGACGGGCCGGGAGATATAGCTAAAGAAGTTGATCCCGATCATGTTCCGTGACAACTCCAGGTCGGAGAGCTGGGCTTTCACGGCAGGGAATGTCGTCAGGAGCAGCAATATAATGACGGCACGCAGGAAGATATCTCTCATGGTCTATTACCGGTAGTTAGGGACAAAGGTACGATTTCCGGTGGAATATCGCTCATTTTTTCAATCGCACCAAGGGGTAGAGTCCCAGCAAGAGGAGGGCGGTAAGGGCAAGGCTTTCTCCCACCCCGAGGGTGTCGGCGAGGAAACCGGTGAAGGGGGCGATGAGTGCGGCAAAGAGGCTGCGCACCTGCGACTCGGTGCTCAGGACGGTTGCGAGGATATCGGACCGGAAGAGCGAAGAGACATAGGCGACCCCAACCGGCCTCCGCAGGTTCTCCAACATGTACATTGCCGTAAAAGGCAGGATGACGCTCCACCGCCAGTGACCGGGCAACAGGAAAAAGAGGCCGGCGGCCATCACCAGCAGCAGGCCGGTGACGAGGGTGCGGTTGAGGGCCCGGCCGAGGTCGCCGGTCCGTCGGGCAAAGTGACCGGCATGACGGGAAGCGAACGATGAGGCCAGGTAAAGGACGAAAAAGATCGTTCCGATGATCAATGCCGAAACCTGTTTTTCATCGCCGGCATGGGTATGGAGCGCCAGCACGGCCGCCAGCGCCGCCAGCTCGGGCTGCAGATAGTCTTTCAGCGCGCGGAACGTGCCGCTGTACAAGGCCAGGTTGGAAAGCACTTTGCGATGATCCCGCTGCCGCAGTTCCTCCACCACCTCGGCCACCAGAGCACGAAAAGCCTGCCCCATACTCCCGTGCCGGACAGAACGCACCTGCCCGTCCAGCGCCCGGGGATAGCTCATCAGCAACAAAAGATCGAGGATATACGGTACCGTGGAAAAAAGGAATGCCGCCGCATAATTCCCCGACCCAAAGACAATGCCCGCCGCCAGCAGCGAGGAGAGGGCCGAACCCATCTGCGACCACGAGCGGGTGTGACCGTAATAGTAAACCTTCTGATCCTCCCACCCTTTCAGCTTAAGATACTCAAAGATCATGGCCTTGTGCGTACCCGAACGGAAAGCATCCCCCGACGAATAAAATACCATCGCCACCACAAAAAGCCAATAGGATGCGGTGAGGTAAAAGATCAGGAAGGCCACAATGTAAAAAAGGAAAGCGGCGATCAGGGTGCGGCGGCGCCCCAACATGTCGGCCACCATGCCGGTGGGGATCTCCAACACATTGCGCAACACCTCCCGCACGGTGATCAGGGTGCCGATCTGCAAGTAGGTAAGCCCTTTCTCCAGAAAGAACAGATAGAGGAACGGCTCGAAGAAACGCAGGTTCTTCAGGAAACCGTACGCACAGAACTTGTAGAACTGCAGATCTTTGTTGAATCTCCGTCCCATACCTCCTTTTTCCTTACCGGATAGCAATTTAACACAAAAATAGGGAGATCCTGCTCCGGAATTTGTATATCTTTACGAAAATCATTCAAAAATGATCACGATCCTCTCCCCCTCAAAGCGGATGGAAGTACTTTCGCAGGTACTCCCCATGTTCATGATGGAACAATACGGAGCGATGATGAGTGATCCGCTGTTCCGTCGTGAGGCCTGGCAGATCGCAAAAAAGATGAAGGGATACAGTCCCGAGGAGCTGAGCCGGCTGTTGCGGGTGAATCCCCAACTATCGATGACGACGGCCGAGCGGTTTGCCTCTTTCCGTCTCGATCCGTTGGATTTCGCCGTCCGCCCTGCCATCCTGGCCTTTCAGGGCGATGTGTATAAGGGCCTCGAGGCCGATACCATGGACCGGGAAGATCATCTTTTCGCCCAGGAACATCTCTTCATTCTCTCCGCCTTGTACGGCTTTTTACGTCCTCTGGACAAGATCCAGGCCTACCGTCTGGAGATGGGCATCCCCCTGCAGGTGGGCCGTCACAAGAACCTTTACGCTTTCTGGAAGGAGAAGATCACCCGTCGGATCAAGGATATGCTCTCCCTGCAGCGCACTCCTGTGCTGATCAACCTTGCTTCAATGGAATACTCGTCGGTGATCGACATGAATGCTTTGAAGGCACGGATCATCACCATTGTCTTCAAGGAATTGCGGAACGGCGCCTACCGCATCCTCTCCACCCATGCCAAATACGCCAGGGGCCGGATGGCACGGTACATTATCGACAACCGGATCGACGATCCCGAAGCGTTAAAACATTTCGACCTCGACGGTTATGGATACGACGCCAACCTCTCCGACGACGAACGATGGGTGTTCACAAGGTAGAAAAAAGTTCGGAGTTCGGAGTTCCGAGTTTGGAGTCCCGAGTATCGAGTTGGGAATTGAAAAAATTGCCTGAACCCTTTTATCTTTTGCCTTTTGTCTTTTGTCTTGGCGAAGCCTCATCGCTTCATCACATTATCGCTTTATCGCTTCATCGCTTCATCGTGTCCACCGTAGCCGCAGGCGGAGCGTGCTTCACACCAGTCCTGCAAATCCCATGAAAGCCATGGAAAGGATGCCGGCGACGACGAAGGCGATGGGGATGCCTTTCATCCCCTTGGGCACCTCGACCAGTTCGAGCGACTCGCGGATGCTGGAGAGGAGCACCAGCGCCAGCCCGAAGCCGATGGCCGTGGCAAAAGAAAAGACCACCGCCTCGGGCAGGTTGTATTTGTCTTGGATGGTGAGGATCGCCACGCCCAGCACGGCACAGTTGGTGGTGATCAACGGCAGGAAGATGCCGAGTGCCTGGTAAAGGTCAGGGCTCACCTTTTTCAGCACGATCTCGACCAACTGAACCAGGGCGGCGATGACCAGGATGAAAGTGATGGTCTGCATGAAGTCGATGCCCAGCGGTACGAGAATATAATACTGGATCAGGTAGGTGGCGATGGTGGCCAGCACCATCACGAAGGCCACGGCCCCTGTCATGCCCACCGAGGTCTCCAGTCGCGAGGAAACCCCCATGAAGGGACAGATTCCCAGAAACTTGGCCAGGACAATGTTATTGACAAAGATCGCCGAGATGATGATAACGAAATATTCCATGGCTGAATCTTTTTATGCGTTCTTTTTGCTGAGTTTGTTCATGATGCTGATGAGGTATGCCAGGGCGAGGAAGGCGCCGGGGGCCAGGACGAAGAGGAGCATGCCGTCGCCCTGGATGAACTTGAATCCCATCCACGATCCGGCGCCGAGGATCTCGCGCACCGATCCCAACATGAAGAGGGCCATGGTGAACCCCAGCCCCATGCCGAGGCCGTCGATGGCCGAGGTCCATACATTGTTCTTGGAAGCGAATGCCTCGGCTCGTCCCAGCACCAGACAGTTGACCACGATGAGCGGGATGAAGAGTCCCAGTTCTTTGTACAGGGCCGGCAGGTATGCCTGCATCGTCAGCTGCACCACCGTCACGAACGAGGCGATGATGACGATGAAGGCAGGGATACGTACCTTGTCGGGGATGAAGTTACGCACCATCGAAACCACAATGTTCGACATCAGCAGCACGAAGGTGGTGGCCAGGCCCATGCCCAAGCCGTTGTAGGCAGAGGTAGTGGTGCCCAGCGTGGGGCACATGCCCAGCACCTGAACGAAGACGGCGTTCTCAACGACAAAGCCTTTGGTGAAGTTCTTCCACTGGTTCATTGTGCACCTCCTTTCGTAAGGTCAAGGTTTTTGTAAGCGCGTTCGACGGCATCGCAGAAAGCACGCGAGCTGATCGTCGAGGCGGTGATGGCGTCGACATCGCCGCCGTCCTTGGTGACGGCCAGCTTGAAAGTTTTGGGATTCTTACCCTCAAACTGCAGTTCGAAGTCGGATTTTGCGGGGTCCATCTTGTCGCCCAGTCCGGGGGTTTCGTTATGTTCGAGCACGGCAATCTTGTTGATGGTCCCGTCGGGCAGGAAGCCCACCATCAGGCGGATCATGCCGCCGAAACCTTTCGGGCTGAAGGTCTCGACGGCGATGCCCACGAGGCTGTCGCCGCGGCGGGCGGGAAAAAAGTAAAGGGTGTCACCGTCGACAGCCTTTTTGTACATCTCTTTGACCGGATCGTTGTCGAAGGGTGGCAGCACGCTGCGCAGGGCGGCGTTCTGACGTTCGGCCTTGGCCCGGGCGATGGGTTCTTTGGTCACCTCATAGACGAACCCCAGCACCGCCGATGCCACCAGCGCCACCAGCGACAAGGCCAGCAGCATATTGAGGAACGTGGATTCTTTCTTAGCCATTTTTCTTTACCTCCCCGAACCTTTTGGGTTTGACATAGAGATTGATCAGGGGCACGAAGGCGTTCATGATCAGGATGGCGAACTGCACCCCCTCGGGATAGGCGCCCCAGCGGCGTATGATCACCGTCAGCAGGCCGATGCCCACGCCGTACCAGATCATGCCGCGGTGGGTCATCGGCGAGGTGACATAGTCGGTGGCCATGAAGATGGCACCCAGCATCAAGCCGCCCGAGAGCAGGTGGAACCAGGGCGTGGCGTTGTTGACGGGGTCGATGAGCCACAACAGACCGCTGAAGAGGAAGACCGTCACAAAGATGGTGACGGGGATGTGCCAGGTGATGATGCGCTTCCAAAGGAGGTAGAGGAAACCCAGCAGCAGGGCGGCGGCCGCCACCTCCCCCATCGAGCCGGGCATATGGCCCATGAACATGTCGAGGTTGGCCGGGAGCTCTTTCATCATGTCGGCCACATGTTCGCCCTGGCGCATCCCCTCCTTGAGGAGCCCCAGGGGGGTGGCGCCCGTCACGGCGTCGGCGGTGGCAAAGCCTTTGGGAAGCGGCCAGGAGGTCATCTGCACGGGAAAGGAGATGAAGAGAAAGACCCTCCCCACCAGGGCGGGGTTGAAGGGGTTGGTGCCCAACCCGCCGAACGACATCTTCCCCACTCCGATGGCCACGAACACGCCGATGGCGAGGATCCATACGGGGATGTTCACCGGCAGGGTGAAGGCCAGCAGGAGGCCGGTCACCACGGCCGAGCCGTCGCGCACCGAAGGCTCGCGCTTCAGCAGGAAGCGGGCGATGAGGTATTCGAACAGCACGGCAAAGAAGACCGACAGCAAGGGGATATAAAGCGCCCCCCAGCCGAAGAACCAGACGGAGGCCGCCCATGCCGGCAACAGGGCGATGACCACCCCGTACATCAGCCGCGAGGTGGTGTCGCGGTGATGCACGTGCGGCGACATCGATACGGTCAGAAGCTTGTCCATGGTCGCTTGTTTTTCCTTCATTTCACTGCCTGTTTGGCTTTGCGGATCATCTCACCCACCCGGAGCTTGTCGAGCCGGATATAGTCGAGCAGGGGCCGGTCGGCAGGGCAGATGTAGCTGCACGATCCGCATTCGATACAATCCATGACCCTCTCATCGCGGGCTCTTTCGAACCGCTCATGCACGCCGAGGTCCATGAGCAGGTAAGGTTCCAATCCCATGGGGCACACCGACACGCAGCGTGCGCACCGTATGCAGGCCTGGTAAGGACGACGGTGCGCTTCGGCGTCGGGGATGAGCAGCACGCCGGAGATCCCCTTGGTGACGGGGATGTCGAGGCGGGCGACGGCCTTGCCCATCATGGGGCCGCCGAGCACCACCTTGCCCGTATCGTCGGGAAGACCACCGGCGGCGTCGACGAGTGCCGAGATGGGTGTGCCGATGCGGACGAGGAAGTTGGAAGGTTTGGCCAGCGACTTACCCGTCACGGTAACCACCCGCTCGATCAAAGGTTTGTTCTTCTGCACCGCCTCGTAGGCGGCGACGGTGGTGCCCACGTTGTGCACCACCACCCCCACATCGATAGGCAGACCGCCGGAGGGAACCTCCCTGCCGGTGACGGCCTTGATGAGTTGCTTTTCACCTCCCTGCGGATACTTCACCTTGAGCGGCTGCACGGTGATCCCCTCCTCGGCAGCGGTAAGGCGCGAGAGGTGTTCGATCGCGTCGGGCTTGTTGTTCTCGATGCCGATGACGGCGCGGTCGACGCCGAGGGCTTTCATCAGGATGCGTGTGCCGACGAGGAGCTCTTCGCCCCGCTCGAGCATCAGCCGGTGGTCGGCGGTAAGGTAAGGTTCGCACTCCACGCCGTTGATGATGAGCAGTTCGGCTTTCTTGCCGCGCGGCACATTGAGCTTGACATGCGAGGGGAAGGTGGCTCCGCCCATGCCGACGATGCCGGCCTCCTGGATGCGGGCGAGGATCTCTTCGCGTGCGGCGGTGATCTCCCTGACGAGGGTCTCGCTGCGGTCGATCTCCGGCAGCCAGTCGTCACCCTCGACGTCGATGATCACCGAGGTGCGTTTGTATCCCGAGGCGTCGAACCTCTTGTCAATGCGAAACACCTTGCCCGAGACGGGCGAATGGACATTGGCCGAGACATATCCGCTGCTTTTGGCCAGGAGCTGTCCCACCTTCACCTCGTCGCCCCGCTGCACCACCGGCTCGGCCGGAGCCCCGATATGCTGTACCACGGGCACGACGACCCTCCCCCCGGGGGGAAGGACCTCAATGGGACGTCCCGCCGAGAGCTTGTGCTCGGGCGGATGAACACCCCCTTTCGGAAAGGTCTTGATCTTCTGCACGGTCGCTGTGTTTTTATTTTTTTGTTTCTTTCTCTTTTTCCGTTTGTGATGTTCCGCTTATCCTTCTTTTTTCTCTTCGCTGCGCTCACCCTCTTGTGTCTCCCCGTTCTTTCCGATCGCTTTCTTTTCTTTTGCGGCGGTCACCTTCTTGGCGGCAGGCTGATCATCTTTCTTGCGTTCCTTACGGGGAGGGAAGTTGATCTCCAGGATCGAATGGGTAGGACAGACCACCACACATTTCCGGCACAGTTTGCAGGCATCGCTGTCGATGAAGGCAAGGTTGTTGCCCATGGTGATGGCGTCGAACTCGCACACCTGGAAGCACTTCGAGCATCCGATACAGGCCACGTCGCAGTACTGGCGGGCGACTCCTCCCTTTTCTTCGTTGATACAGGCGACGTAGATCTTCCGGTCTTTTTTGTTGCGTTTACGCAGTTCGATGATATCGCGCGGGCAGGCTTCGACGCAGGCGCCGCAGGCAACGCAGTTCTCATCGATCACATAAGGCAGGCCGGTCTTTTCATCCATGAAGAGGGCTTCGAAGTCGCATGCCCGGACACAGTCGCCCAGGCCGAGGCAGCCGTAGGGGCAGTCGGTGTCTCCCGTATAGAGGGCGTGGGCCACGGCGCACGACTCGGCCCCTTCGTAGCGGCTGGTGCGGGGGCGGTGTTCGAAAGAGCCCTGACAGCGGATCACCGCCACACGCGGCTCGGCCGTCACGGCCTCGAGGCCGAGGATCTCGGCCACCTTGGCCATCACATCATTGCCCCCAACGGGACAATAGAGGTCGTCGAGACTGTCGGCCTTGACACACGCCTCGGCAAACGGCCGGCAACCGGGATATCCGCATCCCCCGCAGTTGGCATGGGGCAGCACCTCTTCCACCTGATCGATGCGCGGGTCCTCCTCCACATGAAACTTGCGGGCCACAAAATAGAGGATCACCGCAGACAAGGCGCCCAACAGCGTCAAGGTGAGAACCGTATAAAGAACAATATCGCTCATAAAGGTATCAGTTAGCTTTTTGAGTGATCACGAACCGGAACTGCCGGTGTATCTTGTCACGCAGAAGGTATAGCAAAAGATAGTACGGCACCAGCACCAGCAAGGCGGCCAAGCCGCTGGCCACCTCATTGACGGTAAAGCGGTAGACCAGGAAGAAGGTGGTCATCACCACCACGAAAGGGATCAGGTAACCATACGCCAGGGCTCTCATCCCCAGCGAGCGGGTGAGGAGGATCCGCACCTGCTCGCCGGGCTGCACCGGCCACGCCGGCATGGCCACCTCCACCTCCTTGTCCGCCATGTCGGCCGCCGAGCAAACTCCCTTCAACTGGCAATGCGCACAGGCCGATCGTGTCACGAACGACACCTTCACGCGGCCATCCCGCACCTCCCGGACCGTCCCCTCATGTTCAATATATTGCTGATCAGCCATATCCTGGTCATTGGCACAAGACGACTGAGGAAAATCGATGATGCAAGTATAATTTTTTTCGACGAGCAAAAAAATGCCAGACCTCCGGATGGGGATAATTTATTTTCGTTATAAATAAGACAAAAAATCAACTGATCCGGCTCCAGTCCTTGTCATGACGGGAGAAGAGGCGGATGTTCTTTTTCAATACGGCATTTTCGGGATGGTCGAGGGGAATCCTTTTCGAGGATCTTTTCGGCGATGTTCCTGGCATGCTGGAGGATCTGTCCGTCCTGGCCGAGGTTGGCGATATGGAGGTCGAAGGGGATTCCGCTTTGTTGTGTACCGTCGATATCGCCGGGTCCGCGCATGCGCATGTCGGCGTCGGCAATGCGAAAACCGTCATTGGTCTCCACCATGATCTCGAGGCGTTTGCGTGCTTCGGTGGAGAGTTTGTGGGAAGCCATGAGGATGCAGTACGACTGGTCGGCGCCGCGTCCCACGCGGCCCCGCAGCTGGTGCAGTTGGGAGAGGCCGAAACGCTCGGCACTCTCGATCACCATCACCGTGGCATTGGGCACATCCACCCCCACCTCTATGACCGTCGTCGCGACCATAATGTGATAATCGCCCTTTAAAAAGAGTCGCATGGCAGCATCTTTCTCTTCCGGTTTCATGCGGCCGTGCACCACCCCCACCCCATAGCGCGGCGGAGGGAAGGCCCGGACGATGCTCTCATAGCCATCTTCCAGATCTTTGTAATCCATGCTCTCGCTCTCCCGGATAAGAGGATAGACGACAAAGATCTGGCGGCCCTGTTCGATCTGTTCGCGCATGAAGCCGTATAGGCGCTCTCTTTTGGAGTCGTTGAGGAGGATGGTCTTGACAGGTTTTCGGCCCGGGGGCAGTTCGTCGATGACCGAGACGTCGAGGTCGCCGTAGAGGGTCATGGCGAGGGTCCGGGGGATGGGGGTGGCGGTCATCACGAGCACGTGCGGTGGCAAGGTGCCGCTTTTCTCCCAGAGGCGAGCGCGCTGTGCCACGCCGAAGCGGTGTTGTTCGTCGATGACGACGAAGCCGAGACGGGCGAACTGCACCTCATCCTCGAGGAGGGCGTGGGTGCCGATAAGGATGTGGAGCGAGCCGTCCCGCAGCCGCTCATGGATCTCGCGCCGTTCGCGGCGTTTGGTCGAGCCGGTGAGGAGGGCCACCTCAAGGCCGAGGCCTTCGACCCAGCGGCTGATGGTGTTGTAATGCTGCTGGGCCAGGATCTCGGTGGGGGCCATCAGCGCACTCTGGTAGCCGTTGTCGGCGGCGATGAGCATAGTCATCAGCGCCACCAGCGTCTTGCCGCTGCCCACATCGCCCTGCAGCAGACGGTTCATCTGACGCCCCGACCCCAGGTCGCGGCGTATCTCGCGGATCACACGCTTCTGTGCACCCGTCAGCTCGAAATGGAGCTTCTCATGATAGAAGCGGTTGAGGTACTCCCCCACCCGCTCGAAGACATACCCTTGCACCTGACGGCTGCGGATCAGCTTCTGCCGCAAAAGGTTGAGCTGGATGAAAAAGAGCTCCTCAAACTTCAGCCGGTACCGGGCCTGTTCGAGCAACCCGGCACTCTCGGGAAAGTGGATGTTCTTCAATGCCTCCCGCCGCCCCAGAAGACGCTGTTCCTGCACCAGGTAGGCCGGCAGTGTCTCCTCGAGGTGAGGGTAGACCGTCTTCAGGAGAGTGGCCTGCAACTTATGGATCACCCGCGAAGTGAGGAAACTGTTCTTCAGCTTCTCGGTGGTGCTGTAATGCGCCTGGAGGGAAGCGTTGATCCTCTTCTCCGCCTTGTCGGTCTCTTCCATCTCGGGATGCACCATATTGACACGATGACCGTATTTCACCGGCCGGCCGAAGACGATATACTCTTTCCCCTCTTTCAGCGAATCCTGGATCCAGTTGAGCCCCTTGAACCACACCAGTTCGATCACGCCGGTCTCATCGCGCAAGTGGGCCACAAAACGCCGGCGCCGTGGTTGCCCTACCATCTGGAAGTTCTCGAGAACACCCCGCAACTGAATGTGCGGCATATCCGCCCGCACCTCCGCCACCTTGTAAAAGCGGGTACGGTCGATATACTTGTAAGGGAAATAATACAATAGGTCAAAATAGGTACGTATCCCCAGCTCCTGCGCCAGCAGCTCGGCACGCCGCGGCCCCACCCCCGGCAAGTACTTGATGTCGGTGTTCAGGATCTTCTCCATCCGCTCCGTCAAAATCACCGGAAATTTACGCCAAAATCTCCAATAGAAAAACCGATACTTTTTCCCTGTAAATACGGTTGAACTTTTCAGGATCTTTTTTTATTTTTCCAGAATGAAACGGGAAGGGCTTTGCGAGGAAGATGGCAAGATCCACGAAAAATACAACTCGAAACACTAACCATAACCCCCAATATCATGATGAAAAGAACCGCCATCCTGCTCCTTGCAGTGTTTCTGCCCCATCCATCCTCTCTCAGTGCCAAGGGAGTAAAACCACCAAAAAAGTTCGGTGACGTCAGCAAGGAAGAACTCGCTGCCACCGTTTGTCCGATCGACTCCTCCGCTGCAGCCTATTATCTTTTCGACTGGGGCGAAGCCTATTTCGACTTCAACACCGGTGAGATGATGTTGCGCTATCAGGCGCGTATCAAGATCGTCAACAGCGACGGATTCAGTGAGGGTAACGTGACATTGCCGTTCAGAATGAACGATCCTATTAAAAAGCTTAAAGCGGCCACATACAACCTGGTAGATGGCAAGGTGGTCGCCACAAAGGTCGACAACAGCATGATCTTCAATGAAAAGGTGTCGGGTGACCAGCGGCAGCTGAAGATCTCTTTCCCCGAGGTACGGGAAGGGTCGGTGATCGAGTACACTTATCTCCGCTCGGCGGGGAACCTCTATCACCTGGTCCCGTGGGTATTTCAGGACGATATACCGGTGTTGTACAGCGAATTCAATCTTCGTATTCCCGATTGGTTACAATATAAGTTTATCCAGGAGGGCGAAGGCCGGATGAGCGATTTCTCCCATTGGAGTTTTGTCGACCGCGGGACGGTTCAGAGCACCGAATACCATTGGGTGATGAGAGAACTGCCGGCGTTACGTGAAGAGCCATATATGCCGGACCCCTCGCACTTTCTGGCCCGTTTGTCGTTCGAGTTGACGGCAATGATCATACCCGGCAGAAGTTATCAGGAAATCGCCCGTACCTGGGAAGGACTGGAACGCGACTTACGCAAAAGCGAAATGTTTTGGAAAGTACCGGATCAATGGGCTTTCCTGCGCGATTCGGTAACTCACCTTACCGGTGGCCGTCACGATCTGACCGCGTTGGAAGCGTTGCGGGCATTCATAGGACGACATGTCAAATGGGACGGGAACTATTCGATGTTCGCCTCGGGCACAGCGCGTCACACATACAAGGCAGGCAGCGGCAATTCCTCCGATATTAACATGATGCTGTTGGGATTGATGCGTCTGGCCGGCTTCGAAGCCTGGCCGGTAATCCTCTGCACCCGCGATCATGGGAAGATCACCCGATATGATATCCCCTTCTTGTCAAAATTTAACTATACTGCGGTCTGGACCCGAGCCGGCGACCATGAATGGGTGGTCGACGCCACCGAACCGTTGCTGCCGGCAACCTACTTACCTGTACATTGTCTCAATGGGAAAGGCCGCCTCATCGGAAACACCCCACGGTGGATCCCTCTCACACCCAAAAAAGGCTTCATCGAAAACATTCTTTATAATCTGGAACTCTCCGACGATGGATCCCTCAAAGCAAACATCAAAACCACCCGAAAGGGATATCCCGCTTTCGAGATCCGCGAGTATGTCAGAAAAAACGGCCTTGACAAAATGCTTGAAAAAAGAAAACAGGAGCATCCCTCGTGGCATTACCAGAGCTGGGCCCTGCACCATGAGAACGATCCCCTCACCCCCCTCATCGAAGAAACCACCTGCACCCTGCAGGGCCAGACCGAAGACATGGGCGACGTATTGCTCTTCGACCCGCTCATCGACCCCGAATGGAAGGAAAACCCTTTCAAGTCCGAAAAACGCGAATACCCCATCGACTTTCTGGCTCCCCGGGAAAAGAAGATCATCATCAACTGCACACTGCCCGAAGGATACTCGGTGGAGGAAATGCCCAAAAGCCTGCGCATCTCCACCCCCGATAAGATGATCAGCTATACTTACATGGCCACCCACCGCGGCAACATGTTGCAGATCATGAGTTCGATCAACATTCGCAAGGCTTTCTTCAGGCGGAAAGACTATCCGGAGATCCGCAACTTCTTTAATGAAGTGCTGGCAAAACAGGCCGAGCAGATCATCCTGAAGAAAACCGAACTATAACCTCCGGGGAGATGATTCGCAATATCTTCATGTTCCTGTCACTCCTTGCAGCAGTCTCTGCAGCATCCGGACAGAAGACCGGCAAGGAGCTCGCGCTTTCCGCCATTCCCGACTCGCTGCGGGAGGGCGCCGATGCTGTGGTACGTTACAGCATCACCACCTTGAAGGTCTCTTCGGAAAAGAATATTCTTTACCGACACCACTATGCCGTGACCGTCCTCAACCGTAGAGGTTACAGGGCCAGTGTGTTGAAAGAGCTTTATGACAAAGAGATCCATTTCGGTCATTTCCGCGGAGCTGTGTACGATGCCTCGGGCAGGCGCGTCAAGAAACTTTCTGCGTCGGATCTGCTGGATGTCTCCGCCACCGGTGAAGGCACCCTGTACCAGGACGACCGGATGAAAGTGCTCCTCCCCAACAAGGAGTGGATTCCCTTTACGGTGGAATATGAATTCACAAAGACTTATGACGGCACGGTTTATTTCCCGCCATGGGCACCGCAAGATCACCTCTACCTCGGGGTGGAAGAGGCTTCGTTCACGATGACAGCCTCCCCTTTTCTGTTACCACGCTACCGGAGTGTGCGGCTGTCACCCCCGAAAGAGCAGCGTGACGAAGGGGTCGTGACACTTTCCTGGCGTACGGAAGGGCTTCCGCCCCGTCCTTATGAACGTCTGATGCCTCCTCTCGAAGAGACGGTGCCTGTGCTTTACCTGGCTCCGCAGCATTTTCGCTATGCCCGTTCCGAGGGGAGCATGCTCACATGGGCCGAGGTAGGGCGGTGGATCGCCTCGCTCAACAAAGGCCGGCAGGAGCTGCCTCCCGCCACCGTAGAAAAGATCCGCCGGCTCACCGCCTCACTCTCCAATCCCGTCGAAAAAGCGCGGAAGGTGTACCATTACATGCAACAGCACACCCGCTATGTGAGCGTACAGCTGGGGATCGGAGGATACCAGCCTTATCCTGCAAAATATGTCGATGAGAAAGGCTACGGCGACTGCAAGGCTCTGTGCAATTACACCTGTGCGCTGATGCAGGCCGCCGGAGTGGAAGCACGCTATGTGGTCGTCGCCGCCGGCACTGCCGGCGACATCCTCACCGACTTCCCCTCCAACCAGTTCAACCATGCCATCGTCGCCCTGCCTTTCCCTCATGACACGATCTGGCTGGAATGCACCGACCAGCATCAGCCTTTCGGTTTTTTAGGCAGTTTCACCGCCGACCGTCACGCGCTGATGATCACGGGCGACAGCGGTGTGCTGGTCCATACCCCCGTTTACGAGGCAAGCATGAACACCCAGTACCGCACCGCCCGTATCACCCTCCTCGACGACGGCACCGCCACCGCCCGTGTGACCACACGTTACAGCGGCATCCAGTATGAGAATGTCGAGGCGGCACTCACCCTCACGGGTGAGAAGCTGAAGAAATGGTATTACCGCAGGATCGACATCCCCGACTTCACCCTCGACAAGATCACCTTACGCAGTGAAGAAGGGCCACCGCCGGTGGCGGTGGAGGAGGCGGCCATTACGGTCAGGCGATATATGACGCGCCAGGGCCAGCGTGCCTTCCTGCCGTTGAACCTGATGAACAAGGTCGATTTCCTCAATATGAGCGAGGAGTCCCGCAAGAACGACATCTTCATCGCCATGGGCTTCACCGATGTCGATACGATCGTGTGGGCCCTCCCCGCCGGCATGCGCGTGCAGTACATGCCCCGGCCGGTGATGCTCACCTCCCCTTTCGGCACCTATGAGAGCCGCGTCACGCAGCAGGACGACGGCACGGTGTTGTACGTGCGGCGGCTGGTGTTGCGCAAGGGCCGTTTTCCGGGGGAGATGTACGGGGAGTTGCGCCATTTCGGACAGCAGATCTCAAGCTACGACCATAAACGCATCCTGTTGCGGAAGGAGGAATGATGATCTATCTCCCCTCGCTGGCGGAATATGGGATGATGCTGCGGCGTGTGGACGATGTTGCTGCGGCGACGCAGTTGTCGCGTGTGGCGGCAGCGGTGCGGGACGGAACGCCGTGGCCGGCCTATGCGGTGATGCGGGCGGCGCGGCAGCGTTATCACTCCGACCGCACGCTGCTGCACCTGCACGATCCCGGCGCCGGCCACCGCCGTCGCGGCGGCGGCCGTTATACGCGCACCGTGGCTGCGGTGGCCCGCACCTCGTCGGGGGCGTTCCGTTACCACCGTTTTTTGTACCGTCTGGCACGCGCTGCCGGCAGGGAGGGCCCCCTCCTCGAGCTGGGCACCGCCCTCGCCCTGGGCACGCTGGCCCTGGCCCTCGGCACCCCCCACGCCCCCCTCTACACCCTCGAGGGCGACCCAGCCCTCATCCCCTTCGCCCGCAACCTGATCAGCCGTCATCATCTCCAAAACGTCACCCTCCTGCAAGGCACCTTTGACGATGTACTGCCCTCCCTTCTCACCTCCCTCCCCGCCCCCCTCCGGCTGGTCTTCCTCGACGGCCACCACGAAAAAGAAGCCACCCTCCGCTACTTCTCCCTCCTCCTGCCCCACACCGACTCCCAAAGCATCCTGATCGTCGACGACATTCGCTGGTCGGCCGACATGTGGCAGGCATGGAAAGAACTGAAGAACCACCCCCGCGTCACCACCGGCGTCGACCTGTTGCGCATGGGGATCCTCCTCTTCGACCCCGCGCTGCCCCGCCGTCACCTTTCCTGGCCCCCTCCCCGGTAAGTATTTTTCTTTTTTCTTTTGTTTATATTGCAAAGAATTTTGAAGGAGTGTTTCCGGTGCGGGAATGTTCCTGCCCCGGCGCCTGTCCAACAATAAAACGAAGACCATGGAACATGTCATCCAGTTAAAGGATATCATCAAGAACTACTACGTAGGGACGGTCGTGGTAAAGGCACTGCGCGGGATCACGGTGGAGATCCTGCGGAACGAGTATGTAGCGATCATGGGGCCCTCGGGATCGGGCAAATCGACCATGATGAACATCCTGGGTTGCCTCGACACTCCCACAAAGGGTGAATATTTGCTTAATGGCCAGGATGTAAGCCGCATGGACGATGATCAGCTGGCCGAGATCCGGAACAAGGAGATCGGCTTTGTCTTTCAGACGTTCAACCTGCTGCCGCGTTATACGGCCTTGGAGAACGTGATGCTGCCGCTCATCTATGCCGGCATCCCCAAGCACGAGCGTATCCGCCGGGCCAGCGAGGTGCTGGAGCAA
>JAMOUS010000061.1 GCA_027067975.1 Bacteroidales bacterium
GGAGCGTTACCTGCCGTTGTTGGAGGGGAAGCGGGTGGCGGTGGTGGCCAACCAGACCAGCCGGGTGGGTGAGGCACATTTGGTCGACACGCTGCTGGCACGCGGGGTGAAGATCGTCCGTATCTTTAGTCCTGAACACGGTTTCCGCGGCGAGGCAGGTGCCGGCGAAAGCGTCAGGGACGGGGTCGACACCCGCACGGGCCTGCCCATCGTCTCCCTTTACGGAAAACACCGCAAACCGCTGCCGGAAGATCTGGCCGACGTGGATGTCGTCATCTTCGACATTCAGGATGTGGGCGTGCGTTTTTATACCTATATCTCCACCCTCCATCTGGTGATGGAAGCCTGTGCGGAGCAGGGGAAGGAGATGATCGTTCTCGACCGTCCCAATCCTAACGGTTTTTATGTGGACGGTCCGGTGCTCGATACCGCCTACAGGTCATTTGTGGGAATGGATCCTGTACCTGTGGTGCACGGCATGACCCCCGGCGAATATGCCCGGATGCTCAACGGGGAGAAATGGCTGAAGAAGGGGGTCCAGTGCCGGCTTACCGTCATTCCGTGCCGTAACTATACCCACCGTTCCATTTACGAGCTGCCGGTACGCCCTTCGCCCAACCTGCCCAATATGCGGGCCGTCTATCTCTACCCATCCCTCTGTTTCTTCGAGGGCACGATCATGAGCGTGGGGCGGGGCACCGACTTCCCCTTTGAGGTGTACGGACATCCGGAATACCCCGATCACACTTTTTCTTTCACGCCGCGCAGCATCCCCGGAGCGGCTCCCCATCCTAAATATGAGGGACAGACCTGTTACGGCGTCGACCTGCGCAACATTCCCCTGCGCTTCCTCCGCGACAACGGGATGCTGGTGCTTGACTGGCTCCTCGATGCCTATGATGAGATGGGGAAAAAAGAGGAATTTTTCAATGCTTACTTCGACAAGCTGGCCGGCAGCGACCAACTGCGAAAACAGATCCTTGCCGGTAAAGACAAATACACCATCCGGGCTTCCTGGAAGAAAGATCTCGAGGCCTTTAAGAAGATCCGGAAGAAATATCTTCTTTATCCCAATTTTGAATAAGAACCTTCCCTCCGGGTTGCAGGGATGAACTTCTTGAAATTCTGAAGGATATATCTGTTTGATACGCAGGTGATTACTATAAAATTAGTGAAAAAACTATAAATATAGTAGGATAACTAAGAAAATAGTGGTAGCTTTGAACCATGCTGAAGGACTCTCCATTTTGGTTTGCATTGTGAACCGGTAAAAATGAGACAGATGAGAACACTTACGAAAGCGGAAGAAGAGGTGATGGTGATCCTTTGGGATCTGGAGCGTGCCCTGGTACGGGATATCCTGGAGTGCCTCCCCGACCCTAAACCGGCTTACAACACGGTCTCCACGGTCTTGCGAGTACTGGAGAAGAAAGGGTTTGTAGGCCACAAGTCGTATGGGACGACCTATGAATACTACCCGTTGGTGCCGAAAAAGGAGTATGCCCGGTTCCGTTTCGGAGAATTTCTGGAAAAGTATTTCAACAATTCCTTTTCACAGCTGGCTTCCTTTTTCACGAAGGAGAACAATCTCTCCCTGCAGGAGTTGGAAGCCATCATGAACGAGGTGAAAAAGGAGGTCGGAAAAGAGGAGGAGTGATCATGGATGCTTTTGTTGCCTATTTTTTGAAAACAGCGATGACCCTGGCGGTCTTTTACCTTTTCTACCGGTTCTTCCTGTGGAAAGAGACCTTTTTTCGTTTCAACCGGTATTATTTCTTGGGAAGTATCATGCTTTCCCTGCTGCTTCCGCTTATTGACCTCTCCTTCCTGCTCCCGGCGAATGAGTCATTGCCCGTTCTGGCGATCCCAAAGGGTTACATCACCTTTCAGGAGGCATCGCTCTCTCCGTGGGTCACCCCTGTCCCGGTAACTGAGCAGCATGATCCGTGGGGCTGGGTCAGGATGATCTACCTTGCCGGTGTGGCTTTTCTCCTTTTGCGACTGTTGTGGCAGGTGGTGACGCTGGCTTTGCGTATCCGCAGGGCGGAGGTCAGAAGGATCGCTGGCCTGAAGATCGTTCCAGATGCCAAAGTGAAAAGTCCTTTTTCTTTTTTCTCATGGATCTTTATTCATCCCGACCAGCTGTCGGAGGGGGATCTGGAGGAGGTCATCCTGCACGAGCGGGAACATATCCGCCAGCATCACAGTTGGGATCTGTTGCTGGTGGAACTGCTGACCGTCTTCCAGTGGCCCAACCCTTTTGTATGGCTCATCA
This sequence comes from Bacteroidales bacterium, assembly GCA_027067975.1. Lineage (GTDB taxonomy): Bacteria > Bacteroidota > Bacteroidia > Bacteroidales > VadinHA17 > DRPN01. Next base: position 2,276 of record JAMOUS010000061.1, read on the forward strand.
ACCGGTCGGTGAGGGAGGTCCATGAATACCTGGCCGACCGGGCCGTGCTGGAGCGGGGCGTTCCGCTGGAAAAATATCAGCGCACCCTGATCAGCTTTGTCCTGGGGGCGGGCAATCCCGCTCTGATCACCCCTCTCAATTTTTCACTCAACCAAAAAAGAATCCTAATGATGAAAAAAATGAAATCTTCCAACAGCAAAAAATGGTGGAGTCTGCTCTTACTCCCCGTGATCCTGATGCTGGGTATGGCGTTTTCCGGTCCCGGCGAAAATGGAGAAACCGAAAAAGAAAAACAGAAAGCCCCAACATATGTTGTTAATGGCAGGGTCATGGATAGTGAGACCGGAGATCCTATTCCCGGAGTAAATATCCTGATGAGGGGTGAAGATAATGGAACAGTGAGCGATCCCTCAGGGAATTTCACATTGAAGGTCGATGAGGAGGCCATTCCTCTCTCTTTTGTTCTGAACGGCTATGAAGAGACAGAGAAGACCCTGCAAAGCGGGAAAAAGCAGGTGGTCCTTCTCAAAAGAAAAGAGGGGACACCGCCGCCTCCCAGCGCAGATCATGCTCAGACATCAAAAAAGTCACCCCTGATCCTTTTTGATGGAAAAGAGATCGGTAAAGAGGAGATGAAGAACCTGGATCATGACAGAATTGCCAGGATCGAAGTGTTGAAAGGAGAGAGTGCCGTAAAACGATACGGAGAGAAGGGTCGTGACGGAGTGATCGTGATCATCTCAAAGGAGAAAGATCAGACCTACAAACTGTCGGGTCGGGTGCTGGACGATGCTACCGGTAAGCCCTTGCAGGGGGTGAGTGTGGTGATCGTGAACACAACTGTCGGTACCATGACCGGCCCGGAAGGGCGTTTTACTCTGGCGATGGACAAACCCGAAGAGGAGGTTGCTTTCTCTTTTATGGGGTACCAGACGGTCACGAAGAAGGTGAAAGCCGGGGAACCGGTGACCGTTGAACTGAAGAGGGGCATTCTCAAGCTCGACCTCCAAAATGTGAAAGTAGAACGGGAAACAGTGTCTCAGCCTGAGTCCGGGAAGGCAGGTGAAGAGATCT
>JAMOUS010000062.1 GCA_027067975.1 Bacteroidales bacterium
TTCGCCGGCAAGACAGTTATATCGCCTCCCAATACCGCCGTTTCGTGAAAAACGGATTCCGCGGATCGTTCAAGGATTTTTTTGATCTGGAACACGACAAAGGCTTTTTCAAAAAGCGTGATCTGGAGTTCATGCGATATATCCGCATCCTGGAGGAGAACTACCGTCCCCGCCCCATTGTGATGTTTTACGACCATTTGCGGGACGACCCGAAGGGGTTCGTCACGGAACTTGCCGAAAGGATGAAAGTGTCGATCGATCTGGAGAGCGTGGACTTCCGTCGAAAGCATTCCTCCTATTCCGAAAAACAGCTGAAGACGGTCATGGCGGTGGGGAAATATATCAATCTGAAAAAAAAGACCTCCTGCCACAACCTGATCGCCCGTTTTTTCTGCCGTCTTCCCCAGAACCTTGTCCGCTATCCCACCCTTTGGATCGGTAAGGCACTTCCCGCAAGTTGGTTCGACGAAGCCCCTCTCATTCCGCCCGGCGAACTGGAAAAGGTCCGGGAATATTTCAAGGAGGATTGGGAAGCATGCCGGGAATATGCAAAGAGAAGCGTCTGACGAAATGCCCCGAGGGTGCACAACCCCGTCCGTCCCTCAATCATGAGCATTCCTGCGAAGAAGCCTTGTACCGAATTTTCCGGATCAACTTCCGGCAGGCGGGGATGCCAAGTTGACATTCATAACGAGAATCCTTTCTTATGATCTTTTTGGCATACTATTTGTTTTTGAACCTACGTTCATTATATTTGCCAACAAAAATCAAAAAGGAGGACACAGCCATGTATGAAAATGAAGAAAGAGGATTCGGTTTTGGACGCGGCATGGGAGCCGGTCGAGGCAGAGGAATGGGTCATGGCGGAGGCCGGGGTCTGGGCCTCGGTCAAGGAAGAGGCCTGGGTCGCGGCGGTGGTCAGGGCCGCAACAAAGGAGGTGCCTACGGCCCTGGGGGGTATTGTGTGTGTGCCAAGTGCGGCACGAGGGTCCCGCATGAACCGGGGGTGAAATGCACTACCCTGAAATGCCCGAAGTGCGGTCATACCATGATCCGTGAAGAGCTTCTCGAAGAGAAGCGAAAGAAATAACAGACCAGAGCAATGGTCGTGTGACCGTGGGGTAAGCGGTCCGGGCTGCCCGCCACAAGTGGAAGGGAGGTTTCGTGCTTTCCGAGGTACGGGACCGGTTCACCGTCTATGTCAAGGTGCAAGCCGGACAACCCCCGGAGACCCCGGGAAAGAAATCGAAAAAGGGAACCACGACCTCACCCCGGGGATCAGAGGATGGTAAAGCCAACAAAACCTAAGCAAAAAGGCCCTGTGAGGGGCCTTTTGCTTTTCCGGAGTTCAGTTCACTCTTTCCAGGTTGGAGAAATAGAGTGCCACAGGTCTGTAAAAGGCATGGGCAAATTTTGAATAGGCGAACAAGATCACCAGTTCCATGGAGATGACGGTATGTATCAGGAAGACGATCTGTGAAAAATCAGTCTCGATCCCTGCGAACACGGCGATCTCCATCCAGAATCCGGTGATCCCGGCCAGCCAGATGAAGCCCAGAAACACCCAGTCGGCCAGTTTGGTCGACTGATATGTTTTCACGGGCCGCAGGATCCTGTAGAACAATGCCAGGGTGGCTCCATAGAGCATCAACAGGCCAGCCAGGGTTCCCAGCACCCGGGAAGGCCACCAGACCATGGTGGCAGGATCCTTGAACAGGAAATCAAGTGTCGTCGCAACCAGCAATCCGATAAATCCCCACATGACACTCCAATGGATCCACCACGGGCGCAGATACCACGGTTTCCGGGCAAAGTATTCATCCTCATAGGTGTCGCATTTCCGGTACCGTTCCATTGTCGCCACCTCTCTCAACATCGCCCGGAAAGCATTCCAGGCTTTTGTGAACCTCCCTTTTCCCTGCTCTTGGTTAACCCTCTTCCCTCTCAACTTCCGGATCATTGTGAACACGCCCCAGAATGCTGTGATGCCCATGAAGACAAAAGCACCCAGGCCCAGGTTGTGGATCACCTCATAAGGAATGCGTTCAAAGATCCAGCGGGACACGCTCATCTCGGGTTTCAGGGTGAGCAGGAAGAACCCCAGGAGCACAGCCAACAGAAGGGTAAAGAGGATATAGAGGGGATTGTTCCGGAAGATCAGACGGGTAATGCCGGAGGGTTCGTAATGGGCAATTGCGTAGCGGCGCAGGGCGGCCATCAGCTCTCCGGGATCAGCCTCCCGGGGACAGGTTTCGCTGCATTCCCCGCAATAGTAACACATCCAGAGCTCCCGGCTGGAAAGGATCTCTTCCTTCAGCCCCAAAAGCGTATAACGGATCATCATACGGGGAAAGTTCTCATTCCCCTCGGTCAGGTTGCACACTGCCGTACAATTTCCACAGTTGTAGCATGCATTGAAATCATCGGCACCATATCTTTTCAGCTCCTTCGCCAGTTCGGGACGTACTTTTGTTGCCATGGTTATTTCTTTTTTGCCAGCTGATAGGTGAAATATTCTTCCATCTCGTCCGGTTCTCCGGTCTTCACTTCTCCGTATTTCAAAAGGGTCATCAGATACCAGAGCGTATCGGGTGTGGAGAGACCCACGGCAGAGGCGATCTCCGGCACTGTGCGGGGTCCTTCCTGAAGAGCTTCGAGGATCTTTTTCTTGATCCTGTTGAACTTTTTCAGGTTTTCCCTCACCTCCTCCGGCACTTTTCGTTCTTTTTTGATGACATCTATGGTCCTTTCTTTTTTCATGGCAAAAGGATGTTATGTATTTTCAAAGATCTTCAGCCAGGGCATCGATCATACTCTCGATCTCCTCGTCGGTATAGCCGGCCAGTTCGATGGCATTCTGCGGGCAAACCGGAAGGCACATGCCGCATCCTTTGCAGTTTGCCTGGATGACGGACGCCACTTTTTTGCCTTTGTACTCGACCGGCTGGATGGCATCAAAGGGACAGGCATCGGTACATTCGTCACACCAGACACACTTTTCCCGGTCGACCTCGGCCAACACAGGTTCAAGGGCCAGTTCCCCTTTCCGGAGGGTATAATGGGCTTTGGAAGCCGCCGACAAGGCCGATTTCACCGACTCGGTAATGTTCTTCGGTCCCTGGCACGACCCTGCGATCAGCACCCCGTCGATCACGGTCTCCACGGGCTTGAGTTTCATATGGATCTCGTTATAGAAGTGATCTCTCCCGCGGGGCACCTTCATCAGGTCGCCGATATGATCTTCGCGCCGGGGCTCCATGCCGGTAACCAAAACCAGCAGATCGGGTGTGATCTCGAGCTCCCGTCCGGCGGTCAGGAAATCCCGTACCCGGATCACGGGTCCCGAACCGTTCCGCGACACTTCCGGGAAGGAATCCTCATAGAACTGGAGGTAGAGGTCCCCCGCCTGGCAGGATTGTTCATAGAGCACCTCCTGTTTCCCGTAGGTCCGTATTCCGCGGTTGATGTGATAGACGGTCAGGTCGCCGAACTTTTTGCGGGCCGTCAAGGCACTATGGATCGCGGAGGTACAGCAATATCGGGAACAATATTTATGGGTTCCTTTACATTTCTCATTCGCAGCACATTCCCGGCTACCCACACAGTAAATGTACGCGATGCTCCTGACCTCTTTCCCCCGGAAGAGGAGTTTTTCACGGTTCATTTCCAGCAGGCGGTGGAACTGCTGAAGGGTTACCACCCGTTCTATTTCGCCATAGCCAAACTCTCCGGGCTGAGGCTCATAGGGATCAAAACCTGTGGTAAGGATGATCGCCCCGACGTTGAGGGAGATCTTTTCTTCTTTCTGGCCCAGATCGACCGCCGCACAAACTTTTTCACACTCTCCGCAGCGGGTACAGGCCTTCTCGTCGATGGCGGCGGCCCGGGGGTATTCGCTTTCGTAATTCCGGTAGATCGCTTTTCTTCGGGTCAGGCCGAAGTTGAACTCATCCTCCACCTCCACGGGACACACGTCGATGGCTTTCTGCAATTCTTCCGGGTCACAGGGCTGCCGGACATAACGGGGACGGATCCGTACCTCCAGGTGGAAATCCCCGATGTTTCCCTCTTTTTTCACCACTTCCGCTCCGGTAAAGAGCGTGACATTTTCGTTTCCTCTCACGGATTCGTAGAGGCGTCCGACGATCTGTTTGCCGGTCTCTTCCGTGGTGAAGAGGTCGCCCCACTGGGCGGTCCTCCCCCCGACAAAATGTTCCCGCTCGATCAGGAATACGCGGGTACCCATGTTGGCCAGTTCGAGGGCTGCCCGCATACCTGCCACGCCGGCCCCGATGACCGCCACGGCATTGACCGCCGAGATACGGGTCTTTTCCAGGGCCTCCGAACGGGCGACCCGTGCCACACCGGCCCTGACCATCCGGATGGCCTTGCGGGTAGCACCCTCTTTGTTATCGGAATGCGCCCATGAGCCCTGTTCCCGGATGTTCACCTGCACATAATTGTAAGGATTGAGTCCCGCCCGTTCGGCCACCGACCGGAAGGTGAACAGATGCAACTTGGGCGAACAGGAAGCGATCACCAAACCGTCCAGACCTTCCCTGCGGATATCCTCAATGATCTCTTTCTGGGAGGAGTCGGCACATGCGAACATCACATCCTTGGCCAGCACAACCCCTTCTTCGCGGGAGATCACTTCGCGTACATGTTCCACGTCGATCGTATCGGAGATATTGACCCCGCAGTGACAGATATAGACACCGATCTTTTTTCTCATTTGACTGAATGTTAGCAGATTAGTTATACCCCATCATTTCCTGTCCCCTGTCAGATAAGCAGCCGCCTCGGAAGAGGCGGCTCCGGCCGACATGATCGAATCGGGGATGTCCATCGGCCCGGAGGCAGCTCCGGCAACGAAAACCCCACGGATACTGGTGAGGGCGGGACTGCTGAGCTCTTCTTTTTGCCGGATAAAGCGATACTCATCCGTCTCAAGGGTATCTCCCCGAAAAACCGAGGTGATCTCATCATTGGACAAGACCCCCACCGAGAGGATCACCAGATCGTGTTCGGCCTCCCGCACTTTCCCCGATTCGATATCTTCATAACGCAGGATCAGGTTCCCGTTCTCTTTTTCCGTGATCCTGGCAATCTTTCCTTTCACAAACTCGACGCCCATCCCCTTGGCCTGTTGATAGAACTCACAGAATCCTTTTCCAAAAGCCCGGATGTGGAGATAGTAAATGGTGACGTCGGCCATGGGGAGCGCTCCCATGATCAGCTGGGCCTGCTTGATGGAATACATGCAGCAAACTTGCGAACAGATGGGATTACCGACGGTATGGTCACGGGATCCCGTACACAGGACATAGGCAATATTGTCCGGCACTTTTCCGTCGCCGGGCCGCAGGACGGTGTTATAGGGACGTGTGGGTGCCAGCTGACGTTCCATCTGCATGGAGGTGATCACATTGGGGAATCTCCCGAAGCCATAGCGGGGGATCCGGAGGGGGTCGAAAAGACGGTAGCCGGTCGCCACGATGACCGTCCGGACGGTGAGGGTCTCTTCGACCGCTTTTTGGGTGAAGTCGATGGCTCCGGCAGGGCAGACCTTCTCGCACAGTCCGCACAGCACACAATGGTCAATATCGATGGCCGCCACCCGTGGATTGGCGATGCTGAAAGGGATGAAGACCGCTTTACGGCCTACCAGATCCCATTGGTACTGGTCGTTCACCACCACCGGACACACCCTTTCACACTCTTCGCAACCGGTACAAAGCTCTTCGATCACATAACGGGGTTTTCGCACCACCTTTACGTGAAAATCCCGCTCCCCCGTTTTCTTCACCTCTTTCACCTCGCTATAGGTGTAGAGGGAGATATTGGGATGTCGGGCCACCTCCGAGACTTTGGGAGTTGTGATACAGGCCGCACAGTCGAGGGTGGGGAAAACCTTGCTCAGGTGGATCATCTTGCCCCCGATGGAATAATCTTTTTCCACCATGAGGACCCGATATCCCATGTTGGCAAGGTTGAGGGCCGCTTCTTCGCCGGCGATCCCCCCGCCGATCACCAGTGCATCGTAAGATCCCTTGTTCATTGTGTTCATCACCGCTGTTTCATTTGGTTCAATTCCCGTCACGGGAGAGATATTCCGTAAATGCCTTCATCTGCCTCACGAAAGGTTCAGAACAGACCGAACAGATGGCCGCCATTTTCAGACGGGCCGGTTCCAATCCCTTTTCCTGCATCATCTGTTGGGTCATCTGCACGACACGGGCGGTCTTGTCCGTACACGACTCCCCGTAGGGGCAGTCGGTCCCGTCGGCGGCGATGAAGACGCCGTCGAAGCCTTTCTCGAAAGCATGCATTATCCACCGCGGTTTGATCCCTGACGAGCAGGGGACCGTTATGGTATAGACCGTCGGCGGATAATGCAGCTTCAGCAATCCTGCCATGTCGATGGCCGGATCCGAGATCTTCTCGGTGGAGAAGACAAGGATCTTGGGTCGTTCCTGTTGCTTCATCAGAACTACTTTTTCAGATAGATCCTGAAATACCCGGACTCTTCGACGGTGCCCAGGTATTCATATCCTTTTTTGGTGCACCATTTGGGGATATCCCGTTTGGTTCCCTCATCAGAAGAAAGTACTTCCATCACCTGTCCCGGCTGCAGTTCGCCGATCGCCTTTTTGGCGGCCAGCAACGGTCCGGGGCAGGATGTCCCCCGGGCATCCACGGTCTTGTCCACTTTGAGCGCTTTCAGTTCTTCCGTCGTCATGATCACATGTTTTAGAGGTTCCACATCAAATGAAAAGGTTGATATCCGCTTTTTCAGCTGCGTCGATGTATTCGCCGATCCCGACGATATCATCCGCCAGGTCGATGAAGTCATCCAGCTTCTCGCCCCCCCACACTTTTCCGGCAAAACCACAGATATGGATCCGCACGGTGGTCATTTCCTTGGCGGTTTTAAAAGCCTCGGTCCAGTGAGGAGCTTCAAGGCGTTTCAGCGAAGCGAGAAAATCCTCCTTTTTGTCGGTGAGCTCAGCCACCCGGTCATTCGTCAGGGCATTCTCTTTCTTGAAAGCGAATGCAGCCTGAAGCAACACGAAGATGTCCACTTCCATATCCTCGGCAGCAGCCCCCCCGAGGATCACTCCGGCAGCCGTCAGTTTGTCGACGCTTCCGGAAAACAATGCGATCGTCATTTTTTTAGCCATAGCAGTAAGATTTATTTGTTAATTACTTCACATTGCAAAGCTATGCACCTATCTTCCGGAAATCAATAAAATTGACGTGATGTGGCCCCCAGAAATATGTGATCTACATCACATTTTTTATCTTTGTAAGCAATGGAAAGATTCAGCTGCACCGATTGCCGTGTCAAGTCGCCGGCAGCCCGTTTTTTGACGGACGAACAGATCAAAGAGTTGGGGAGCAACTGTGTTGAGGTACACTTTGATCCGAACGAAGTGATCTTCAAGCAGGATGCCCTCTCCTCCAATATCATTTACCTGAAGGAGGGGCTGGTAAAACTGATCATGAAAGGTCCCTATCGGGACCAGATCCTGAAGCTGGTCCGGGCGCCTGTGTATTTGGGCATTCCCACAACGGTGGGAGACAAGGTGAATCACTATTCCGCCATCGCCGTCACGAAAGTTTCCGCCTGTTTCATCGATCTGAACACATTCCGCAAGATGGTCTTTGAAAACGGCCATTTTGCCTGGGAGATCATCATGACCCTGTGCAAGTTCGAGCTGCAGCAGTTTCACCGCTGTATCAACCTCATGCAAAAACAGCTTAACGGAAAGCTGGCAGGCATCCTGTTGGATCTCTCGAAGAACATCTACCAAAGCAAGACCTTCCGTCTCGACCTGTCCCGCTCGGAACTGGCCGAGATGTTAGGCACCTCCCGGGAAAGCATCAGCCGTTTGCTGAACGAGTTCGCTGAAGAGGGTCTCATCCGCCTGCGCAGCAAAGAGATCACCCTCCTCGATGAGGAAAAACTCCAAGACATCAACAAGAAAGGATGATCCGGGCAGACAATGCCCAAAGCTCTCAGAAATACATTCTGAAATTCAGGGCCGTGTTCCTCACCCACGGGCGTCGCACCTCAATGTTATCAAGTTCGTACCGGTAGAAGGAAAACTGCAGGCCCAGGTCATAATCATTCGAACCGGTGTAGACAAACCGTAAACTCAGAATATTGGTATGATCGAACTCCATGAGGGTATTCTGGGGCAGGGAAGAGAAGGTATATCCCATGTTGAACCCGAGGGGGACATTGTATTCCGGCTTCAAGTCGATATCGACCGCAATACCAAAACTGAAGTAAATATCCCGCGCCCCTCTTACGAATGATTCGCCATAAAAGATATCCCCATCTGTCAGGAAGCCGACACTTTCGTTGAGGGTCCATGCCGCCTTCCATCCCAGTCCCCCGTTCATCACCGGAATACGCTGGGAGGCTTGGGGATCCGGCACACTGTCCAGCAGATCGTTGATGTATCCGACGATATCAAAAAAACTTCCGGACATATTCTGCAGGCTGAGGCTTCCGGTGAGCAAAAAACGGTCCGTATGGTACACCCGGAACAACCATCCGATACTTCCGCCGGACAACGAGTTGAGACCATCGACCAGGATGGAGGGAACATCGGTCCCCACACGCCCGACAAGTTGATAGGTGACGAAAAGGGCCAGCCAGTCGTTCACCCGCTGACGGTAATCCAGGTAGGCATTGAAGAAGGTAAGCTCACCAAGAAACGATAAGATCTCCTGTTCCCCCACGATGATGCCGGGAATGTTCATCGTACCGGTATTTCCCAACCCGATCGAACCGGCCAGATAACTGTTCAGGAAAGGGCTTTCTCCCACTTTCTCCCCAAAATGATAAGAATGACCTTTCAGAACAGGCTTCCGCACAGAACAAACGACCGTATCCGTTTGTGCCGTCATGGAGAGTGCGGAAAACAGGATGAACATGCCGATCAACCACCAGCGTCTCATTATTTTTCCTTTTCTTTTCCAAATGAAAGGGGCATCAACATCCCCACCTCCAGTTGTGTGCCCCGCGACCGGACACGTGGGATCTCCACCGGATCGATCGTTCCGGCAAGGATGGTATTGATCAAAGCCTGAAAATAACGGGCCTCCACGAACAGTTTCATCTTCGACCCTATCGAATGACGGTATCCCACTCCGAAAAGGATGTACACATTGAAGGAGGTCACATGGTCGCCGATGTCATACTTCTCCCCCTCCCCTCCTATCAGTCTGTAATATGAGCGCAAGGGTTTGGCGAGCTCCGCACCTCCCAGCACATACCACTTTCCTCCCTGAGTAAAAACATCCACAATGACCGGAAAGGAGATGAATGAAAGATAGATCTTGGCCGTATCCACAGGATCCAGCTGTGGGTCCACCCGGTAGCTCACCTTCGTGCCTTTGCGGGTAAGATAAGGCTGGAAGCTGAGGGTCAACTGCCCGTTGACCTTCCAGTCGAGCCGTATCCCCCCATCCCAGTTCGGCAGGTTCAGGTAATAAAATTTCTCAGGGATATCCCCTCTCAACTTACTGTTGTTGATCCCTGTATACACTCCCACCGCCATCTGCGCCCGCAAAAAGAAAGGCACCAGCAGGAGCAGACCTGTAAGCACATATCTTTTGCCTGACATCTCACCCCTCATATTTTCATAACGAAGATAACGGATTTCTCGGATGTTCCCAATTCATCCTCTTCCCCTGCCGTTTTCGTTTTTCCCGAAGCCGCCGCCGCCGGGGGTTTCGATCACGAGGCGGTCGCCTTCCCTCACCTCTGTACCGTCGATGCTGGCGAGTCTTTCCTCCTTACCGTCTTTCCGGATGAGGGTTTGTCTGCCGGGTTGTCCTTCTTTGCCTCCCTCCAGGCCGTAGGGGGCGACGGTACGGTGCTGGGTCAGCAGGGAGAGACGCAGGTCTTTCAAAAAAAGGATCTCCCGCACCAGGCCGTCGCCGCCGCGGTGGCGGCCGCCGCCACCCGACCCGCGCCGCAACGCGAAACGCTCCAGCCGCACGGGATAATGGTACTCCAGCACCTCGGCATCGGTGATGCGGGTGTTGGTCATATGGTGATGCACCCCCGAAGCTCCGTCGAAATCCGGGCCGGCGCCGCAGCCGCCGCCGATGGTCTCGTAATAACTGAACGTATCGTCCCCGAAGAGCAAGTTGTTCATCGTCCCCTGGCTGCATGCCAGGATCCCGAAAGGTTTCAGCAGCGTGTCGGTAAGGCGCTGGCTCACCTCCACGTTGCCACCCACAATGGCCGGACAGCGGGCAGGATCATCAGGGAAGGAAGGGTTCAGCAGACATTCCGGCAAGATGATCTCCACCGGCTCGAAGAGGCCGTCGTTGAGCGGCACGGGCTCGTTCACGAGGAGACGCAGCACATAGATCACCACCCCGTTGACGATGGCTTCGGTGGCATTGAGGTTTCCCGGGTGCACGGGGTCTGTGCCGCTAAAGTCGATGGTGCAACGCTCGCCGGCGATGGTGATCCGGGCGTGCAGGCGGGTGCCGTCGTCGAGGTGTTCTTCGGCCACATACTCCCCGTCGGGGAGGCTGCGCAGTGTCTCCCGCATGCGGGAGGCAGCATGCTGGCGGACCTTCCCCATGTAGCGGAGCACCTTCTCTTTTCCGTGTTCGCAGATCATCTCCAGCAGGGCGGCGGCCCCGCTCCGGTTGGCTGCGAGGGCGGCATTGATGTCGGCCAGATTGACATGGAGGGCGCGCGTGGGCCAGGGCCCGCCGGTGAGGATCGTCCGGATCCTCTCCCACTGCACCTGGCCCTCCTTCACCAGGTACGTGGGGGGAATGACCACCCCCTCCTCGCTGAGGCGCACCGCATCGGCAGGCATCGAGCCGGGACGGATGCCGCCGATCTCGGCATGGTGGGCACGGTTGACCACATAGCCGATCAGCTCCTGCCCCTCATATACGGGCGTGATCAGGGTGACGTCAGGCAGGTGGGAGCCTCCGTAGGCGGGATGGTTGGTGATGACCGTGTCCCCCGGCCCGAGGGGCAATGCCTCCCGCACCTTGCGCACGCACACCCCCAGGCTGCCCAGGTGCACCGGGATGTGTGGGGCGTTCACCACCAGCCCGCCATCCGGTCCCAGCAGGGCACAGGAGAAATCCAGCCGCTCCTTGATGTTGACGGAGAGGGCTGTGCGCTGCAGCATCGAGCCCATGTTGCCGGCGATGAACGAGAAGCGGTTGGTGAAGAGCTCCAGTTCGGTCACCTCGCTGTGGGCAGCGGAGCGGGGCCGCCGCCCTGCGACCTTCTCGCGTGACATCACGGCCGTACCCTCATGGTCCATCACGAGGGACCATCCCTCCTCCACCACGGTGGTGCTGTGCTCGTCGAGGAAGAGGGCAAAGCCCCGCAGGCGGTCGCCCGCCCGCATACCGTCGCGCAGGTACACCGGCACCTTCCGCCAGCGGCCGTTCACCCAGGCCTGCACATGATGGTGCGGGGAGACTTCGCGCAGCGCCGGCGGCGCTTCTCCCTCCCCGGGCTGCGGCGGCCGCCCCGCGGCGGCGATCACACGCACCGACTCCACCTCGATCACCCCTTCTTCATTGAAATGGCCGAAGATCCTTTCGTATTCTTTCCGGAAGGTCTCCAGCACCGGCATCCCCTCCATCCAGGGGATCTCCAGGGAAGATTCCTGCCCGCGGAAACGCATGAACAACAGCTTTTCCCTCACCACTCCCCCGGCAGGGGGCACCCCTTCGCGGGCCAGTTGTTCCATGGCCCGGCGACCGCAGCGCTCCATGATCGCGGGGATCTCCGCCTCACATTCCCGCAGGGGGCGGAGCACCTGCTCTTCGGCAAAACGCTCGAGCGTGGCATGTCCGATGCCGTAGGCGCTCAACAGGCCTGCATCCTGCGGGATGAGGATGCGGCGTATCCCGAGCAGTTCCGCCACGCTGGCGGCATGCATCCCCCCTGCTCCCCCGAAGGCCAGCAGGTCGTAGGAAGAGGGAGCATACCCCCGCGCCACGGAGATCTTGCGGATGGCACCGGCCATGATCTCGTTGGCGATCTCGAGGAAACCCGTCAGCAGCTCTTCGGCGGCGGGAGCCTCGCCTTTCTTTTCCCGGATCTCTTGCTGCAATGCGTTCAGCCGGTCGCGCGCCGCACCGGGGAAGACGGGGATGCCGAAGGAGGAGGCGTCGAGGCGTCCCAGCAGCAGGTTGACATCGGTGAGAGTGAGGGGGCCTCCGGCGCCGTAGCAGGCGGGACCGGGGGTGGCGCCGGCGCTCTCCGGCCCCACACGCAGACGGTGGCCGTCGAACCAGCATACCGAGCCGCCGCCGGCGGCGACCGTCTCGATGGTCAGCGCCGGCGCCATCACATGCACGCCGCCGATCTCCAACTCATAACGGTAATCGTAACGCCCGTGATAGCGCGACACATCCGTGCTGGTCCCGCCCATATCGAAGGTGATGAGACGGCGGCTGCCTGCCTGCAAGCCCTTGATCGCCGCCCCCACGACGCCGCCGGCAGGGCCGCTCAGCAGGCTGTCCTTGGGCTGGTAGTCGGCCGCCTGCACCAGTCCCCCGGCGCTGGTCATCACATGCAGCGTGGAGCCCGCATGCAGGACATGGCGAATATGTTCCAGGTAGTCGGACACCACGGGCGAGAGGTAGGCGTTCACCACGGCCGTCTCGGTACGAGGCAGGAAACGCATCATCGGCGTCAGCAGCGCCGAGGCGCTGATATGCCGGAAGCCGGCCTCGCGCGCCAGACGTACCAACAGCTCTTCATGGACCGGATTGCGGTAGGCGTTCAGCAAGGCGATGGCCACGGCCTCAAAGCCTTCCGAGCGGTAGCGTTTCAGTTCCCGGAGGCAGACCTCCTCCGCGGGTGCGCTGAGCACCCTGCCGGCGGCGTCGACACGCTCCTCCACCTCCATCACCCCCTGGGGAAGAGGAGGGGCTTTCTTCACCTCGCGGGCAAAGATGTCGGGCCGCTGCTGGTCGCCGATATGGAGCAGGTCGCCAAAGCCCTTAGTGATCACGAGCAGGGTGCGGCCACCCTTTTTCTCGAGCAGGGCATTGGTGCCGCGGGTGGTACCCAGGCGCATCGCCAGGGGCGGCAACGGCTCGCCGAGGGCTGTACCGGTGATCAGACGCGCCCCCAGGACGGGTGCCTCCTCCCCTGCCGACAGCTCCACCATCTCTCCTTCCCGCGGCAAGGAGCCCTCCCCCGCCACGACGAGCCGCGCCGCAGCGGGATCGAAGGCCTTCACCACCGCCTGCACCTCCTCCCGCCCGGGTACCGTGAGACGGTAACCCCGCAAGATGTCGCGTTCCAGGCCCCAATTTCCC
>JAMOUS010000063.1 GCA_027067975.1 Bacteroidales bacterium
TCTCGGTGTGGTGCCCCTGAACCCTTCCCTTATGCCGTATGAAGAAGCCATGAAAAATGTACGCCTCCATCTCCGGTGGGCCGTACGACAGACCCTTCGTCTGCTGAATGACACCTCCCTGCTCAAAGAAGGGGAAGGGTACGGCTGACATTTTTGAGGGGAGTATGTCAATTTTACACCTCACCCCTGCCACGGAAGACAAAGATCCGCTCCCCCACCCTTTGGCACAAAATATGTAAAAAACGAATGCAAAAAATCAGAACACGAACGAAAGGAGAACCTATGGAAGAGACGATGACGAAGGAAGTGCAGATCACTTCCCACGCCGATTTGCTGGAGAAGATCAAAGACAAGGAAAGAGCCTACGTTCTGATCTACAAAAGCGGTTCCGAGTTGAGCGAGTGTGCCTTAAAGGCGATCCGGGAAGCACTGGAAGAGGACAATGACACCACCCTCTATCTGGTGGATGTTTCCCGGGTGAGGGATGTCCATTCGGTGTATGGGATCAAGACAGCCCCCACTCTCCTGGCTTTTGAAAAAGGAGAGTTCCGCAATACTTTCAAGGGGTGTAATGATCCCGGTTATTACAAGTCGGTCTTTGAGAACCTGATCTCCGCCACTCTTCCTTCCGGAGAAGAGGGAAAACCTGTGAAAAGGGTGGTGGTCTATTCGACCCCTTCCTGCCCGTGGTGCAATACGCTGAAGAACTACCTGCGTTCCCACAATATACCTTTCCGGGATGTGGATGTCTCGCGTGACCCTCGTGCCGCCGAAGAGCTGGTCCGTCGCACCGGCCAGCAGGGAGTTCCTCAGACCGAGATCAACGGCCAGTGGGTCATTGGCTTTGATCAGAAAAAAATCGATCAGTTGCTGGAAATAGAAAGTTGAACATTAAAAACCTTGGAAAATGAAAGAGTTGTTACCTGTCAATCAAAACGTCATTCTGGATATCTCGGAGACCGAGAGCGAACAGAAGACCGCCAGCGGCATCATCATCCCTGATTCCGCGAAAGAAAAGCCCAAGTTTGCCAAAGTCGTTGCGATCAGCAACATTGAGAACGTAGAGATCGCCGTTGGGGATACGGTTTATTACAAAGAGTTCTCGGGAACCGAGACCGAGTTCGAAGGAAAGAAATATCTCATCATCCCCTACGCAGATATCCTGGCGAAGGCCGTGGAAACCGAAGAGATCTGATCTGCAACCTTGTCATAAAGGAAAAGGCTCCCCATCGGGAGCCTTTTTCTTTTTCATACGGTTCTTCTTCAACCGGTTACCCGGTACTTGAATGGAGAAATGTTGTTGGTCACCTTCCCCTCGTTCTTCAGTTCCAAAAGGTTATTGAGTCCTTCGGTATATGAGAGGGAAAGGTTCATCACGATCTCTCCCAGGGAGGAGTTCTCATGTCTTTTCAGATAGTCCAGGATGGCTTCTTTGGTATTCCTCCCCTTGTTTTTCTCTTTTCTTGAAAACCAGATCTTCATGGCTCACCTCGCTTTAACAATCATCGAAAAGCATGTTGCAAAGATCATGCTTTTCTCTACTAATAAGATGAAAAAAAGAACACCAAGGTTGCCTCCGGAAGAGGGAGGAAGGATGATTTTACGTTAACGGAAAGAATCTTGTGACGGACGGCTTCTTGAACAGGACTGAAGATGAAGTCAGGGTCTGTTTTCCTCTCCGATCAGTCCTTCACTTTTCGCCACGAGGGAGGCCACGGTGGAGTCGCCTGTCACGTTCACAGCCGTACGGAGCATGTCCAGTGGGCGGTCCACCCCCAGGATCAGGGCAAGACCCTCTACGGGCAGTCCTACCGACGAGAGCACGATGATCAGCATGACGATGCTGCCGCCCGGCACGCCCGGTGATCCGATCGAAGCGAGCAAAGCCGTCAGCAGGATTATGAGCATCTGACCAAAGGTAAGATCGATCCCAAAGACCTCTGCGATGAAGACCGCGGCAATGGCTTGATAGCAGCTTGTCCCATCCATATTGATGGTCACGCCGATCGGCAATACGAAATTGGAGATCTCCGGGTGAACTTTCAGCTCCTGTTCCACCTGTCTCTTGGTAACCGGCAAAGTGGCGGCACTCGAACTGGTGGAAAAAGCCACCAACTGGGCCGGCAGGATGCCACGAAGAAAGGCCAACGGCGACATGCCCACGAAAATACGCATCAGGGTGGGATAGAAAAAAAGGATCAACAGGATCAGCCCCAAGGTTACGGTCAGGAAATAGAGCCCAAGCGCCTTGAACAGGGCCACATCCCCGCTGAAATCCACGATCAGACCCGCCAGCAAGGCAAACACCCCGTACGGCGCAAACCCCATAAAGATGTCGATGATCTTGAGAATGATCTCATTGAGCCCATCAAAGAATTCCTTGACCACCGATACTTTCTCCTCCGGCAGGAGAACCATCCCGATGCCAAAGAATATGGCAAAAAAGATCACCTGAAGCATTTTCGAGTTGTCGGAAGCCGCCTTGAAAATATTCTCCGGCACCATATCGACAATGAAATGGAGGGGAGACTTTTCCTGCTCCTGCTGGGCCACACTCTTCTTCTCTTCGAGTTTGGGGGCGAACTTGTGTTGGAACTCGATCTTCTTCTCCTCGGGGAAAGTGTTCCCGGGCTTTACGATGTTCACCAGGACCAGACCGAAAGTAATGGCCACCAAAGTGGTAAGGACATAGAGAAAGAGGGTTTTGAGACCGATCCGGGAGAGCCGTGTGATGTTGGTCAGGCTGGCGATTCCGCTGACCAGCGAGACGAAGATGAGGGGTACGGCAACCAGCTTCAGGAGGTTGAGAAAGATCACCCCCCAGGGTTTCACCCAGTTGGTCGTGAAATCGTCCCATCCCAAGGCATGGGAGACCATACCCCACACCATTCCCAGGACCATGCCGATAAGGATCTTCCAGATCAGAGGCAGCCTCTTCCACATGATATACTTCGTTCTAAGAAAGCGAAAAAGCCTCAGGGATCAATCAAACGTTTCAATGCACATGGCCATGTTGCAACTCTTCCTCGGTGGCATCCCGCACACCGATCACCTGACCATGGAAATGGAGGTCCATCCCTGCCAGAGGATGGTTGAAATCCATCACCACCTGATCTTCTTCCACTTTCGTCACCACACCATTGAGCTTGTTGCCTTCCTCATCCACCATGGGGATCGTATTGCCCTCGTACAACATCTCCTCCTGCAAGACACCGTCGACGACAAAAACCTCTTTCGGGACGGTCACCACGGCGTTCTCGCTGTATTCACCATATGCCTCAGCCACAGGCAAGACAAAATCAAACTCCTCCC